>CAMFHA010000127.1 GCA_945952115.1 uncultured Legionella sp.
TTTTTTGTCAATCATTCATACTAAAGCAGACCAATACGGTCTGCTTTTTTTATTTTGGAGTAATATGTCATGGAAATTCAAAAATCGTTATTAGTATTATGCTTGAGCGTATCAGTACTTTTTTGTTCTTCAGTATTTGCTTTTGAAAAATCGCATTTAGAAGCTGCTCAGGAATTACTTGAGGTAGTTAATTTTAATAAAGTGCTAGAGACCATGTATGAAACTATAAATACAAATTTGGTTGAATCTATGATTAAAGAGCAAGCATGCATAGAATCTATAAAAAAACCATTGATTGATTTATTTACAAAATATAACAAAAAAATTCTAAACCCTTCTGCTTTTGCGAAATCAGTTCAAGAATTGTATGCTAGTGAATTTACTGAGCAAGAAATTAGAGAAATAGTTGCACATTATAAAACGCCCGCTGGCAAGAAGGCCCTTGAGAAGTTACCTCTTCTAATGAATAAATCTAATAAACTTGCAATGGAGTTGGTAGAAAAGGCAGATAAAAATGGTATTCGTGAAGAACTACAAAAAGAAATGGAAAAATTAATGGAAAAAGCAGGTTGTGAAAAGCCTAAGTTAGAAGAAAAAAATAAATAATATATCATTTCAGTATTTAATCAAAGGCGGACAGTTGTTCGCCTTTTTATTAGATAAAGAGCATTTCTTTGATTATTCAATCAATTAAAGGTTGAATTCAAGTAAAATTTCGTCATTGCGAAGCCCCTGACAACGAACAGTATTTATTGTGAGCTTAGCAGGCTGAAGCAAACCAGAGATGTGTTATATTAATTTACTTTGCTGTACAAATCTATTATTTTGTATAAAATATAACTTTCTCAAAAAAATCATTAATAAAAGAAGGTAAACGACTGAACATAAATGAAGGAAAAGAACAGTGAAGCTTATAATCTGAACGTATTGTAAAAAATCTATACGAATATCAAAACAAATACAAAAAACTGACAGGTGAAAAAAAGCAACTTTTACAACCCAAGCAAACCAAAGATAATTTAAGATGGGCGTACACTTAACAGTTTTCCATGCTATAGGATTAATGCTAGCTCCCCAAATTTCTTTCATTGCTTGATAAGGTTTCCATAAACATGCAATAGGAATGAAGTGCCAACCTATAACTGCAAATGGTGAAAATCTCATGTTTTCAGCATTCAAAGCTTTTGCATTGCAATTGAATAAATATAAAGTAGGGAAAAAAAAGAATGCAATTATAACCCAAAGAAAGTATTTTATAAAAGTTGCAAATAAATACATTCCAATGAAGTCAGATAATTCATAATAAAAAATACTGATATTTGTGTAATTTCTTATGTGGTATATTGTTGCAATTAAGGAAACTATAAGAGAGTGGCTTAAAAATAAGATCAAAATGCAGACTAAAGGATCTAGGTCGTAGTACTGGTGTTTTTTAGTAGTCATATTTTCCTACTTGCATAAAAAAAGCAATCATGATTCTGGTTCTATTTCCACTCTAAATTTCATGGCCGGAAGTTGTTTATTGGCTTGTAAAGACCAGGATAAGTTAGTATAAAATAAAAATCGGAATACTAGATGTTGTTTGTTTTGGGGGTCTTCTTTTATTAATTTTGTAATTAGATCTTTAGGTTCAAACATTTTATTGGCTTCCTCATTTTCCATTGAAGATAACAGTCCTTTTAAACTATCGCGATAGAGTTGTACATCAGCACACGCTTTTACGGATTCATTATTTTCAGATTGCATATATTTTTTCATAATGTCGACATACCTACTGTCTCCAGTTGCAAAAAATGCTGCCCATAAGTGATCAAGTTTTCTAGATTGCTCATTTACCTGTTCTATATTCTCAGGGTAATTAAGATTTGTATTATCTATTGCTTCAAAGGAAAAGGTGCTTTGAGGATTTATTTCTGCCATATTAAGCTTTTTAAATATTTCTTTTCCTTTATTAATATATAATGCATTAAAAACTATATTTTGTTGAGAGGGTGAATATTGGTTAAAGTTATTTATTAGTGTGTCTGCATAACCTGAATGAGCTCGCAAGGCATAAGCTAAAAAACTAAGTTTTAATTGTTCGGTATGTTTATCTTTTGTTTCAGGAAAGTTAGATACAACAAGGTTTAAATTTTCAGAGGTCGGATTCAGATAGAATGTTTCTACTTCTTTTGCAGATGCGATGTGTGTTGTCAAAAATAAAAAACAGATTAATAATATTTTATTCACTTAAACATTCTCCTTGTCTGTAAAAGTAACATGATTTCATAAAATTTTATAAAAGTCAAATATTTTTTTATTGGCGTAATCAGCTATAGGCTGCCTTATGTAGATTGTTCTCTAAAGTAAAAAAGATGGATTTCCATGTAATCTTTTATGAGGAACGATGCTGCAATTAATGAAGTTATGAGCGAGCAGCTTAAGAATAAGATCAAAATGCAAGTCAAAGGATCTAAGTTGTAGTATTGATATTTTTTAATGGTCATGTTTTACGTGTGTTTGTTAGGGGGTTGTTGATATAATATGTATACAATTCGAATATTTGTCAAAAGAGTTTTCTAGTAATAATTTAAATATGAATCCATTTTTTTCCCAAGCCTTATACTCTAAGCAAGGAGTTAAATAGGGATTGTTGTTGATATCTATCTTTTCTATTTCATCTAATTTTGGATTTCTTTTAAAGCCTAAATTGTCAAACATTGAGGTCAATGCTTGATGTTGTGAAAATGCGGAATTATAGTCATTTTTTCGTTGAAATGGGTTGTTACTATCAAAAAAAATTTCCTTACCAATGCTGTAGATTTCAATAGAATCTATACCGTTTGGATTCGGATTCTTAATGCGATACTCTTCATTATAAAAATCTTTAAAGCGAACATATAATATAAGAAAGTTCGGAATGGTTAATGTGGTGTTGTTCAATATAATTTTTAATTTATAATACGCAAAAGGATTTTGAGGTAAGATAGTTTGTAACCCTAAGTGTCCATTTTCACTACTTTGATACAATCCTGTCCACCATGTAAAAGGTTTTAATTGAATATCAGATGAAGAGTTTTGTTTTATAAATTCAGTACCTTCGTTTAAATCGATAACAATTTCTCCAAAAGGTTTGTTTTTGGGGTTTTGATAATTATAAAGTGATTTCCAAAAGTGATATTGAAGTTTTGGACCTAAAAATCCTTGAGATGCAAAGTATATTGCTACAACAAAAAAAATAATTAGCGCAGATGAAACACATATTAATTTAAAAATTTTATGCAAGGAAGCTTTCCTCTAAATAATCTAAGTCGTAATGATGATGTTTTTTATTGACCAGGGTTGTTGCTTTCGAGAGAGTAATGCTATATATTTATATCGCATCTTTTGATGTAATATAAATGCTGTTTGTATACTCGCTCTCGGTAGCTTCTAATATTAAAGTAAATTTAAAATTATCTTTTACCCAGGTTTTATATTCTAAGTAAGAAAGAGTGCTATAAGGATTTCTGACTTTTAGATTTTTGTTGCTATCAATTTTTTCTATGATATCAGTTTGTATATTTCTAGCAAAGCCTAATTTATTAAAAATTGAAGCAAGTTTATTATGTTGTTCAATCGCAAAATCATAATCTAAATTTCTCGGCAACACCTTGCCATGCTTAATAATAGGCTGTGCTTCAATAGCATATATTTTTATTGTATTTATACCATGCGTTCCTGGATGTTTTATTCGTAATTCAAGATTACGGTAATCTTTAAACTCTATATACATTATTAAAAAATTAGGGATGGTAAATGTAATATCATCTAATATGACCTTCAGCCTTAGATAACGAAAGGGATTAGGCGGTCTATAGGATTGTAATCCTAAATGCCACATTTTTTCATTTTTCTCTTCTATAGGTTGCCATGTGTATGTATGCATCCATGAATCAGGCATGGAGCTGTTTTCTATAAGTTGCGATGGTTTTTTTAGATTTATAACAATTTCGGCAGTTGCCTCATTTTTTGGGTTTTGAATATGATGTAATCCTTTCCAAAAATAATATTGCATTTTTGAACCAAATCCACCTGAATAGGTGATATAAATTAATGTATAAATGCTAAGCAATGCAATACAAATTATCATAATAACTTTAAAAATCTTTTTCATGATAGTACTCACTAAATATTGACTAAGGTTTGTGGCTTGTAACACTAGTGTTACCCTGCCTTGCAAGTTCAGCATCTTTAAAATTTTGCCCCACTTTCCGGCTATGCTCCCAATAGTCACTAAAGTCTTTACTCATTACTGTATAATCTGAATTCCCTTGCATGCCTGCAATATATGAATATAAGCATAATTCTTGGCTTTCTTTGAAGTAGAAACCAAGTTGTAATTTAATCAAATTATTTTTCATCTCATGAAAATCTATTACGTTAAAAGCACGCGCAATAATATTGGTTTCACCTATAGCTTCAAACGCACTTATAACATGCCTTATACAATTTGCACTGCCCAAACCTACAATGTTATAGCCACCGGGATTTTTTATAGATTTTGCTGCATTATTGCATAATTTAAAAAAATTCTTTTCTGAAATCCATATGCTGCCAGTAAGTAATTGTTTTGAACTCAAATGTGAATCATATTCTGCATCTTCAAACTTAATTATTCCTTGAGCTCTGACTAAGGGTGCCAAAGCATACAAAGGGCTTTTTGGAGGTTTAGGGTAAAGTCCTATAGTTTCATTTTGCATTTTCTTCTTATCTTCATTCCATATTAGAACACAATAAGCTAAATGGCCAGCAGCTCCAATAGTATAAATTTTTATCTGTACTTCTACATATTTTTCATTCATAAAATCATCAGTTGTTTTATCCAAACTGGTAAAATATTTTTGTTTTTGTGATAATTTTACTGAATTTGCATATGAGATGTAACTTTGACTGCCGACTTTTGCAGGCTTTGCTCTGCTGAACAGAAGTGGAAGTGGGGTTGACCTGCCTACTTGCACGCCTTGATTGGTAATAGTATGTCCTGCACCTGTTCTTCTTAAGCTAAAAGATGGGGCAGCAGAAGGGAGCTCATTTGCATGCACTGGTCCGAAAAAAAAGTCTAATATCGGGCTTGAACTTTTAGTACGGCGATTATTATGAACCGAAGCTTTAGGTTTTTTTGAGAGCGTGGACTTATTAGATGCCCTGTGATTTCGAGCTGAAAATACTAATGGTTCTTCTACAAATCTCTCATAGTTTTTTAAGCCCGAAATTTGTCCAGTATTTTCAGGAACATAATAACTTTGAACATGATTCCTTTGTTCGTGTATTGGATGTGCTGGAGAACGCTGTTGTCTTGGCATACCTCGTGATGGTGTGTTGTCCCGTTTCCGGGCACTTGATGAATGTTCTGTTTCTCTTCCCACTCTATCCTCTAAAAGCATTTGACTCGCATTCATCGCCCTTGCATGAGCGATTTCTTTCCCTATGTGATTACCAATGCCTTGTAATGCTGTATTCACACTTAATACTATCGCATTTCCTAGAAAATGAGAACGGGTCACTACAGAACTGACTGTAGCACTCACTAAAATTGACACACAATGTGTATTCAATTTCTCCACAAAGCCCATTTCTTGCGTACTACCCAATGCCAAAGAGGTGCCAATCGTATTTAATAAGTTAAGACCTACTCTTCCATTTGCAAAACTAGCAGGCAAGGTTTGTAGCGCTTTCACCACAGTAGTGGATACCACACGCTGTCCAGCATTCCAGCTATTGGTAAATAATTTATCCATTTTGGCTAAAGTGCTGGAATTCTTTAAAGCACCACTCAGTGCACCTCCAAATCCGGCAGTCCAACCGGCAATAAAAGCATTTTTTGCCATATCCTTGGTTTTTCCTAAAAACACAGAGCTAAAGGCACTCGTGAGCACACCTTCCATCATAAGCTCTAAGGTTGCCATGGTAGTAGTGCCGGCTGCAATGCCCAAGCTCGCCCCTAAGCTAGCTGCTAAGTTTGGTGCAAACTGAGGGGCGAATATAGCCGCTGCAGCAATCGCAATTGCACTCTTAGCAAAATTGGACTCGGCTTTAGCCTTGGCTTCTTCAAAGTTAAATCTTAAGTCTTCTCGATACCGCCTGAAATTTTCACTTAATTCAGAATATGCAATGTTATATTGTGCAATAAGTTTGGCTTCAATCCCAGCAAGACCTACAAGCTCTTGTTGGGATTTTTCTATCCATTCCAAATACTGTACTTTTCTTTGAGCTAGCCATTCCACTATAGCTTTTTCTTCTAATTTTAATTTTGCTTCAGTCGCTTCCATTTTGAGTTTAGATTCTTGATACAGTTCTTCCCATAAGTGCAAAGACTGTCTAAAACTTTGTTTAGGGGGTAGCTGAATTAAACCACAGTCAAAAGCTTGTCGCACAACTTTTGCTGTTTTAGTACTTAACTGTTCTTTAAGAGTTGTCAATAGTTCCATATATTCTTTTTTGTTTTCTAGTAAGTCAATTGCCATTTTGCCTAAGCCTGTGTCTTTAAGGATGTCTAATGTAAACACTTGTTTACTGAAAGATCTTAAAACGCTGGCAGTACTTTTTAAATATAACTTCTTTTGCTTGCGAAGGACTTCTTCTACAACATGTTTGTTGTAAATATTAGTTTTTAAGTCCTTCGCGATACTTAGGGCTTCTCGCTTGAGTTGAATACTATCCAATACATATGACCATTCAAAGTTCATAAACTCAGTTTCAGTGTCTAAGATGTGTGCCCGAGTGCCTATTTCGTTCAAAATACAATGTATTGCTCGCGTTCTTTTAAAAAATAACTACATATGGTAAGCCACCAGTTCTACTGGTGTGACACGCATAGCTTTT
>CAMFHA010000128.1 GCA_945952115.1 uncultured Legionella sp.
TGGAATTCTAATGCTTTTTATTTAAACTGCAACTTCATGTGCGTAACATGAGTCACTAATTCCATTCCATCGCGATCGTTCGTAAAATCTTTCAGAAGCGCGGGATTTTAAATTAGTCTTTGTTATTTACAAGTATGGAGTGGCTTGTTGTAAATATACAGTCACAATATTTATAAATAGGATTTTCTATGAAAATAAAGCAGTTTTTAATTTGGGGACTGATATCTCTGATATATATAATACTCATTGGGCCAATGGCATATTACGGTTCAGAATTATGGCGAGATATATTATTTGGCAAAGTTTTAGCTACTAGCATTTTAGCCCTATATTGGTCTTATGCGTTCTTTTATATCTCTATGGCTATAATATTCTTAGCTCCAGCTGTTGGTATTTTAGCAGTGGCACTTAATATTAGAGATAATGAAGTTAATATTATTTAGTAGCTATTGTTAAGTCTGATTAATTCTATTTCTAGGCTTTGTCAAAAATTTAGTTGTTATTTAAATATTGATACAAAGTCTCTCTGCTAATCGAGAAATATTTAGCAATTTGCGTTTTCTTCTCACCAGCTAACATTTTTTCTTTAAGAAGCTGAACTTGCTCCTCATTAAGCACAGGTTATTTCCCTTTTTATTTAGCAAGAGCAATCCCTTCAAGTTTAGGTGGGACGGCAATAGATCGGCTGGTTTCCCCAGCTGCAAGCAGAGCTACTTGATCTTAACAAAGTGTCCATCAATCAAGGCAAGGTAACCCAGAGTTTAATTCTTGAATTCAGATGGCTTTTATAGAGTGGAGGCGTATGGCTCTATCTGCGCTTTCATCATCCAACAATACACCTTGCTGTAAAAGGTAAGATTCCTGTATGGAGGCTCTTATTTTATGTGCGTCTACAAATTGAAGGCGTTGTTCAGCATAAGTATAATGCCAGACTCTGACTGATGGTGTAAGCCGAGAAGAACTTTCTGCCACTAAGTCACAATTTCTTTTACTGTCATCAACAAAATCAACTTCTTCAAAGGTATCAAAGGGTATTTCAAAATAACCTTGCTCGATTACCATTTCAAGACATAGTCCCTTGTTTTTTCCCTCTGAAAAAATAACTCCGTTTTTAATTTCAATTATTTTGCCATCAAAGTTAAGTGCGCCATTTTTTAGAACATCTTCACTGAAGGAAACCCCAAGAGTTTGCAATAATTGCAGGGTTTTATCTCTTAAAGCGCCATTTCTGGCTGTTAAGGCAATGACTTTTACTCCTTTGGCTTTTAAGGCCTCAATGTGCTGGGCAATATCAATTCCAGGATCTACCTTTATCATATGAGTTGAATTAAGCTGCGCAAGATTATAAATAACAATTGCACGTTGTAATGCTTGCTCTGTATCATAACCACCGTTGATGAATTGTTGCATTCGGAAGCGAAACCATGCATCCAGACCAATAGTCTGAGGCACTCTTCCAACCGTATCATCAAGATCTAATATCACTAAAGAACCAGGTTTTGCATGGGATAAGATATGAGCCATATTGTCATGCTGAACTACTTGGCAGGGATTCTTGCTGCCCAAGCTCTGATAGTTTCTTTTTTCTGGAAAAAACTTATAAGTGTTCATTAAATACCTATTTACAGCAATAAATGTTCGCGGTTTAAATATTCTCATATTAATGATTTTCGGTTCGAAGATTCGCTTAAGTCAAATATAGTTACTTTTAATTTTTGTTTAGTATAGTCTGCAAACGAAAAAACATCATCAGAAAGCAAGTAGATTGGGTCAAAATGACCTAATAGCGCTGCCTTAAGGACGTTTTCCCTGCTTTACGCTGAACCGTTCGGCCTGAGGAGGAAGCGGCAAGCTTCCGTCTCGAAGGCGTGATGCGGTGCTAAGCCATCGAGACGCTGCTATCGCTGCTCCTCAGGCCGAACGGTTTCGGTGTAAAATCTCTTAACTTAACGACAGAGAAGGAGGTAGCAAGCTGGGATAAAGCCTTAAGGCAGTGCTATTAGGTCATTTTGACCCAATCTACTTGCTGATGCCCTTGCCATGAAGATCGGATCTTTAAAGTAAAGAGGTTGTTTACCATAAATAGCAGGGAAGCCCGCTGCATATACGACCATGTTAGCACCAGTCGTAAACTGATCCCTCGCACCAATTGAAAATTGATCCCCTAACTATAATAAATCTCACAGTTACCTTCTGTGAGGATTTCATGTTAGGAGACATAGAAGTGATAGAAATACAAATAATGTATAAACAAGGTTATTCTTTAAAGAAGATAAGTCGAGAACTAGGTTATTCAATAAATACGATACGAAAATACATACATGAAGCTCATAGACCTAAATACAAATCAAAGCCTGCTAAAGTAAGTAAATTAGAGGTATACAAAGCCTATCTTCATCAGAGGATTGACCAAGCACATCCTTATTGGATCTCAGCTGTTGTATTATTTTTGGAAATAAAAAATCGTGGTTATACAGGTGGTATTTCTTTATTAACCTCAGTATGGACTTGCTTTCAGCGACAAAAGTTATATTGGCAAAAAATTATTTTATGAACTACTCAAAAAAGGTTTGAAATTAATTACACGCAAAAGAAAAAAGATGAAAGAACAATTGGAGTTAAATACTTATGAGAATCAACTATTAAATCAATGCAACTTAATTGAAACGGTTTTCCATTGTTTGAAACATAAATACCATATTTGGCACACAAGGCATCACTCTATGCTTAATGCTTTAACTCATTTAATCGCGGCACTTGCAGCTTATACTATTGAACCATTGACGCTATCAGCTTTTAAATTAATCGACATTAAACCAACTGCGTTTGCTCATGAAGGTGAAACTCCGAACTGAGGTTAGCAAGAGTAATTTCTTCAAGTTGGCGCTCTCTAATGAGAGAGCGTTCAAATTCAGCAAAAGCACCCATAACCAATAGAAGGAGGGTAGACATAAGCGCATCATCTCCTTTAAAGATAAGATTTTCCTTAATGAACCGGATTGAAATATCTCGCTGTGTTAATCTTCGAACGAGTTGTCGTAAATCGTCTAGATTTCTTGCTAATCTATCCATGCTACGAACTACAACTTCATCACCGTCACGTACATATTCTAATAGTTTTTCTAAAGTGATAATATTACTCAGGTTCAACTAGCAAAGAAAATTGGTGTTTCTAAGCAATTTTTTAGTGATGCTGAGGAAGATGTGGGCATCGCATTCGCTAAAAAAGTATCTAAGGCTCTTGGTTATTCCATAGAGCCATTAATTGAATTGCTTATAAGAGATCAATTAAGACGTCAACATCTTAATTACATTGTTGAGCTTAAAGACGCATCTTAATAGGCTTAGCACTCCAGAACTTGTGCTGTGATGACCCTCATATTAAGATCGATGTGTGAAGAACCCAGTAGATCTAAAATTTAATTTATTAAGATATCATCTCCGAAACATTCAGAGAATGATATCAAATAAACAGTTTTTTTGACTGAGCTATTAACTTATGATACGCAACAAAAGCAATGAAAATACTGGCAGCACAACAAGAAACCCTCACGGGAAAGCCATGCTTTATTTGGGTGGGCAACACAATGATGAGTTCAGGATAGCCATCACATTGACCGTGGATATGCGCAATTCAGAAGAATTAAAACTGCTAAACCTATTGATATCGCGCATTAACTCATTGTATTTTCGTCAAAATGAGTTTCATCCATCTGAATATAATCATCGTCAATTCTCGAGCAAATGTGATTATCTTATGGATAACATCAGTGTATTATTAGCTTCAAACAGCGGGTCAACATCACATACGTTGATTCATAAAGCGGTCAATGTTTTTTTACGAGGTATGTTGGACCGACTGAAAGAGCCCGCGTTACACCCTGGGGATTTGAGATATGCAGCATATACTCAACGGGTACAAATCTTGAGCGATGCAACCCTATGTGTCAATAATGCGTTGCATAAGCATGGATTTAGTGCACAAACCGTACCTAATAAAAAACGTGAATACAAGATGCTCAGGACGTCGGATGGAGCGCATCTGCACCATCCTGATATAGTCCAGGCAGCCCCTCCTCGATCGAAGCACGTAACATGGGAAAATACAGAAATGAGTCGATTGAGAAATCAGTTGAATCGTCTCTTAAGGGAAGAGCCGTTTGCTAGTGAGTTTAAAACATTTCAACAAATATTAGGCCGTGTGTTGTTGGCTCAAGATAACATTCACGAGAAAATAAACATTGTTGATCACTTGATTTCGCAGATAGAACAAGAAACATCTGCATCCGAAAGAAGTTTGCTTATGATGGCATTTTTGAAGCGTTGTCAAGAGCGTATACAAAGGCCGCTTTCAACAGAAATTACTGGAAATATTGAAACGTTAAAAATCAAGTATGGCGCAGTGAATGCTACGCCTCATGATCAATATAAACTTAAATTTTTGCAGCAATTCCAATCATATATTGTTTCCAATCCTCAGTTATCATACAAAGATTGCTTGCGTGCCGTCAGCGCGAAGTTACACCCTAGTAGAGAGGACATATATTTTTCGCACAAAAGCAGTTTATTTGTCCAGCATCGGTTCAATGACTTGATTGGCAATATTGTCAACGATAAAAATGATGCCCCATTGAACATGTCTGATAGCAATCCCTCGGGTTCTGTCGCAAAAATTATTTCAGACGAAGGCCTAGTATGTGCGTAGACTCTATTTTCAGACAAGATTTTTGAATTTCTAGATAACAAATTGAGATGAAATTACGGTGGTCTTGACGTTAAATTGAATGGGGTAATATGCGAAATGATAATAAATGACAACTACAATTTTTAAATGGGAACTAATGTTGTCCGAAAATAGGATCTACGTGCGCACCAGTATCAACACCAATTGAAAACTGATCCTCTTTTATTAAAATCAATACGGAATCACAACAAGTGTTAGCTGTTCGCTACCAAATTCAAAGTATTCTCACTTTAATGATTTTTTCACATGAAAAAGAGATTGCTCGACACTTCGAGGTGGTGATGAGTGCTCAAGATATCGTTCTCTGAGTTAAACAATATTTATGAATTTTGCGTCAGGGCGCAAGTTCCGGAGTGCTAGGCCTTTTAATATGCTTGGTCGATATTCATTCTCGATGCTTGATGAAGTAAGAGATGAAAAATTAAGGTCGCTAAGAGATCCTAATAATTCTTAAGTCGATTGGCCGTTCCATTACTCCCCTAAATCACCCGAACTTCTGTGTCTTACGCAGAGTTTAAATCCATTTGATCATGAAATCATTGAACTTGCGGCCTTATCTTCGTTTTTAAAGAACTAAGATCTCTGACAATCATCTTTGTAATGTAGTGATAGCTATCTCTTCGCTCGTTCTTTTTCTGCTTCGTGCTTCATTATTAATTTGTGAAGAAAAGGATAGTAAGGCATTTACCATAAATAATTGAGAGTAAATAGACGGCGTATCTTCTGTTTCTGTTTGAGCATTTTGTGCTGCTGACAACATTAATAAATCATAATGAATATTGCGCCCTTCTAAGCAAAGATGGCAAATATTGTCATCAAAAATTTTCATTTTGCAATTCAATTGGACGGTTAGCTCCATATAAAAGTTATCGGCCTTCGGATTTTTAAAAAATCCAGCATAATATTCTGGTTTGTTAATATTGAGGTATTCATCATTGACTCTATCTTTTCGTAATGAGAAATAACGCGTTAAAGGCCATTCAAATTCTGGTGATTGGCCTGCTGAAATGTTGTGTTGCTCTAGAAACGATTCAAAGTCAGCTATAAATTTAATAATATCTTTGATTGCCACATTTGGCTTTAGATATAAAGTGAATTGTTCAGCATCGTTAAATCTTAAGATGCGATGTATTCCCTCGATGTAAGGAGGAATATTCTCAGTTAAAACCTTCGCTTTTTTCCTTATAGAATTTAAATCTTTTTCTAGCTTCTTATCTAACCTCGCTTTCTGAGTAGTAAACTCTTTAAGTATAATTCCCTTAAAGGCCAAAAAAACCATATTATTTTCACTCTGTAGATATTCAAGTAGTTTATTTTTGATAATAGCCCCTTGTGATTCATAGCTAGAGGACGTTAAATTTAGGTGTAGTTTATAATCATTCATACTCGCTGCCGCTGGGTCAACGACTGAGTATTGTTCGAATAGGCCGGATGTCACGTATGCAATGGCAACAGGGGGGTTAATATCTTGCGGATTGGGAAACATATTTATCTCATGAAATCTTAAAAAGATTCTGCTATTTTACTGTGCAATTATTAAAGCAATATTAATAAAAATCACCTGATGCAAGGTTACTTTGCTCCGTTGCAAAAAAATAAACTTCCCGAAGATATGCCGTTTGTTTTGCTCTTATTAATGGAGGACTTAAAAAATAAAGGAGGTAATCCTGGAGTTTATTGGCCTAATTATAAGAAGTTCAAAGGATTGAAAGGCCAGAGAAAAAATGATGACTGGCGCCATTGTCATCTTCAAAAAGGCATGCTCGTGCAGGGGCTATTCTCTATTCACTTATTGAAACGTGTAAATATCATAATGTAGAAGTGTTCTTGGTCATATTCAGCAAGCCTACACAATTGAGTTACTTGAAGAGCTCCTTTCTTATAATTAATTCTCAACTCCTTACTGACATGAGAGGTTTACCTAACTTGATACTTAGGAATCTCAATGTTAAATCGGAACAAGGGTTTTGGTAAAAATA
>CAMFHA010000129.1 GCA_945952115.1 uncultured Legionella sp.
TCCTCAGCATGAACGGACTTTATAGTCAACTAAAACTTAAGGCTAATTGGAAGCTTTATGCGCGGTATCCAAACCCTACCTCACTTCAAGACCGTCAAGGCTGTGCATAAAGCACAGCACGTAGGCAACAGAGATGCTTTTAGTGCTCAAAATTTAGATGCGTTTACCCTAGCAACCAAGTATAAAGCTTAATGAGAAATGCTATAGTATGTTATAATAAAACCCATTTTAAGGAAGTAGGATTTATTTTAGCTATGTCTTGTTTTAACGATGCAATCACTAAATTGAAGCGTGATTACAAATATCCCTCTTGTTGTGCATGGTTTTTTAAGCGTGATCCACTTGCTTATGCATTAAGTAAATACAATAATACTCAACCAACAAATGAGCAGATTTTAGCAGTGATATCTGCTTTCCTCATTTATCATCGCAATGATCCGCAATTAACGGTATTTGCTCAAGATATTCAACAAGCTGTTAAAAATAATTTGTTAACCACAGCTCGAGTAGAACAATTAGTGTATGCTTGGTTACTTTTAAACAAAAATAAGTTTTTATCAAAAGAATACATGAGCCTTATTGAAGAATTAGATCAACTTGATGCATTAGTAAATTGTTTACATGTATTAGATGAGTTGGAATATCTGGATCAAAGACAGTTTAATGCATTACTTAGCCACATAAACAGTTTAGACATCCTGCGTTCAATATTTAATAAATTAAAAGATGCGAAATTATTAAATGATAAGAAAAACATAGATGTTATTTTACAACTTCCATCCTATGCTAATATCGACGCCGATGCCTTTTTTAATGGAGTGTTTGTATTCAACACTCAATTGAACAATCTGCCTGTAGACACAACCATCACACAATCACTGTTTAATCGCTTAATTGATGAAAATGAAAAGCAATACTGGAATGTATTTAATAATGGAAACGCTTATCAACCTTCTATTCCCAAAATCAATAACACCAGTGCTAATAACCTTAAATTATTTTCTGGTTTAGCAACAGGGCTGACTTTAACATCGGTTGGTGCGATGCCAGCTATACAAGCGTCTGTCATTGCAGGTTTAAAGTAATAAGCAAAAGTTCTAATGATAAATCTTTACTGGACTCCGCTGCCCATCTAGGATTTTGTCAGGAATCTGACAATTATAATCCATGTTTCTGATTGTTTTTATCTTCTTTTTCGCTTTCATAAATTGAGTGCGCTATTGCGCGAATAGTATCAGGATTATTATTGCGCAATACCTTATCAGCAGATGGAAATATTTTTAATGTTTCTTTATTCAAATACAATCCATGATTACTCGTCCAATAAAAAAATTTTTCGAAGCCTATAAGATTTAATTCAGTTAACAAAGCATCATCATCAGGCTCTGCTGGCTTTAGTAAATCATGAAGAATCACTTGAACAACTGATGCATTAGGATGATTGTTCAAATAAGTTTCCATATTAACTATCGCAACATTCAAATCCTCTAAAGAATCACGGTTTGACAAGAGTAAACCCCAGTCCTCAGGTGATTTGCATAGACTATAGCTTAATAAATAGTTGTCATCTTTTTGTTGCGAAAAGTCAAATCCACCCAATATCAGAATAGCATCTAGAGCAAGTTCTGTTTTCCAGCTTTTATCTTCTTCCTCACTTTCTCGGATAAATCTACCTGCAGAAGAATCAAGATCTGTTAACAGCCAAACCGCTTTAGACATGGGATTCGTCATTCCATATTTTTTAACCGCAAATCCTGCTTTGTCATCGTGCAGATTTCTTAATTGCCTTATTAATAGTTTATAATTAGAGCCACTTCTCCATGCATGCAGTATATCATGCCAGCTTAGCCAAAAATCGTAACATTGAACTTCATGAGGCCTGGATGTTTTATCTACATCAGGGTGGGTTAGCTCAATGGGTCGAGAGGGTAATTGTAACCGTGCTGCTGTTGGATACAAAAGATGTAATAATTTATTCGCATTACGTAAATATTGTAATTCGGAATCAGCTCGTTTAGCTGCAGGAATATCATCATATGCCCTAATCATGCGTGTCGTTACTTGACCCAATACGGCTTCAGGTAAGACTGTTTCTTCACCGTGTACAATCGTTTGTAGTACATTTAATGTCTCGATAGTTGGCAAAACAAAACTCATCACAGCTGTTGCGGGATTATGAATATCATAGTCTGGTGAAATACAGATAGATGGCACTTGTAGAGAGCCGACTCGCATTAAAGATTCTAGAAAACAGATGCTACCTCTTTCTGTTTCATTATTTAATAATTCCTTGATGTTTTCCCCTTGAAGAAATAAAATTGTTTGCGCTATTTTGGCAAGGCTTTGTTCATCTACATCGTTATTTTCTATATTTCCTTCTTCTACATTGTCAATCCAGGTGAGAATTTGTTCTTTTAGAGAATGTAACTGACTACTTCCAGCAAATTCACAAGAGTTGAGATAATTTTTTAAAATATTAAGCGTCTTGCTATCAAGTTGGTTATTTTTTATCGCATAATACAAATACAATGCTGTTTGTGGTCGTTGAAAATTAATGATGTAATAGAGAAGTTTTTTATTATCTTCTGCATTACTTAGTTTTTCCTGTAGTTTTTTCTCTTCCTCTAAACCCCAATACGTTATATCAGAAGGATTATAGGGCCCGTTAATATCACTTAATTTATACTCTTTAAATTGTATTTTTTCCGCTACTGGTAATTGCCCACAATTGAAAGCAATCAAGCTTTCATACATCAATTTAGCAGTTAGCATTTCATTCATATTGATGTCACCTTTTCTCAATGCTGAAAATAGATGGTGGATAAAATGTGGATGAGTATAGTCAATATCAGCGTAGCGACAGTCACTGACACAGCTCTTAATGTGTTCATTAAATTCATTTTCTTCAAATTCAGTTAATTGACGAGGTAAATATTTTTCTAATTTATTACCGTCGCCATTCCTCTTTGCTATTGTTCTTCTTACGCTTGACTGAATAGTTTTAGCTGCTTCTTCACGATAAAAAGGCTCAACAACTTTTTTATAGTCTGGACTACTAGCCTTCAGATCTTTAGATGTGATTTTTTTCTTATTTATTGAACCATGTGTTAATTTTGTTTGCTTTGGCATAATAATTTTAAAAAAATATTATTTTAATAAGTATAGTCAATATCGCAAAATTGTAAAGTAACCAGAATATCAAGTCAATTAGCTTATTGAGCCGCAAAGTCAGTTCTCCAAATTTGAGTCAACCCTTCTTTATATGTTGGGTAGTTCAAAATAATCTGCAGCTCTTTTTTGATTTTTATATTCGAAACTCGACGGTTGTTTGCGTAAAATTCTTGCTTCATATCAGACAAACGAGCTTCTGAGTAAGAAATCAAAGGAAGAGGCTCTCGATGAAGTAAGGTGGCGGCAAAGAGATCAACCACATGAGCCTGGACAGGCTCATCATCTGAGACATTATAAATCGATAAAGGATTGGGTAATTGAATTGAAGCAAGAAGACTAGTAACAATATCGTCTACATGAATCCGACAAAATACCTGATTTTCTTTAAAAATACTCTGCTTTTTACCACGCATTAAGCGTTCAAGGATATTTCTTCCTGATCCATAAATACCTGACAGCCTAAAAATATGCAGAGGTAATTGATATTTTTGAGCGAACTCAATCCAGGCTTCCTCTGTTTTTAGGCGCGCTATTCCGGTAAGTGTATGTGGAATACAAACGCTATCTTCGTTAACCCAATTTCCTTGATGATCGCCATAAACTCCGGTTGAAGATAGATAACCAATCCATTTTAGATAAGATGCTTGTTTTTTGATTAAATCCCTGTATTGCATCAATACACTATCACTCATTGTATTCGTAGGTGGAATACAAATTAAAAGGTGTGTGGCTAAGCTTAAGTAATTCTCTATATCTGTGCAATCAAACTCTATTAGTTTAATGTCTAAATTATATTTTTCTTGTTCATCAGGCTTTCGAGAAGTTCCTATGACCTTAAAGCCTTGTGCAATCAGTTTAGGTGCAAGTGCTCTGGCAGTGTAACCAAGCCCAAAAATGAAAAAACAAGGGGTCATGATTGAATCCTTTTCTTTAATTGATTGTAGTAGTCTAGGGCTTTTGTACGTGATTCGCTATGATTAATGATGGGCCTAGGATAATGGATTGAACTATAAATTGATGCGGCACTTGTAGACTCCCAAGGGGCATGAATTACATCCCTATTTAAAGATGAAAGCTCAGGAACCCATCGACGTATATAACTCCCATTAGGGTCAAATTTTTGACTTTGTAGTACTGGATTAAAAATACGAAAGTAAGGTGCTGCATCGGCGCCACAACCTGCGACCCATTGCCAACTCGCACTATTATTAGCCAAATCAGCATCAACCAAAGTATCTAAAAACCAATCAGCACCTAAACGCCAATCAATGAATAAGCCCTTAGTGAGAAAGGACGCAACTATCATTCGTACGCGATTGTGCATGTATCCGGTAGCCCATAGCTCCCTCATGCCTGCATCGACAATAGGGTACCCCGTCATTCCTTTTTGCCATTGTTTTAATAATGACTCATCATTATGCCAAGGAAAAATATCAAACTCACTTTTAAAATTTTGATGAGGTAAAGTAGGAAAATGATAGAGAAGATAATAAGAAAATTCACGCCAGCCAAGCTCTGATAAAAAATGTTCTGCTCCCGCTAAATCACATTGTGGGTGAAGTTTGGCATACTCAACTTCCCGAAAAATAGTCCAAGGGCAAATCTCACCAAAATGTAAATGAGGTGAAAGGTATGAAGTTGCTCGTTTTTCGGGAAAATCACGATTTGTTTTATAACCATGAAGATGATGGGTAATAAATTTATTCAATTTTTGTTGTGCACCAACTTCACCTGGAGTCCAATAATCGGAAAATTGAGATGCCCAATTAAGACTTGGTAAAAGATTCCATTGGTGCA
Organism: uncultured Legionella sp.; assembly: GCA_945952115.1. GTDB lineage: Bacteria > Pseudomonadota > Gammaproteobacteria > Legionellales > Legionellaceae > Legionella. The sequence goes on from CAMFHA010000129.1 coordinate 4,969, forward strand.
AATCGTCACTAGCAACATCAATTCGTGAAGTAGGCTTGTAGGCTAATAATTGAATTGGTTGAGTAGTAAGCTTTTGTCTGCATGCCTTCCAATATGGGGTAAATACCTTAAAAAAGCCACCATTTTTATTATGTATTGTCCACGGCTCATTAAGAAGGCTTCCGTTAAAACTAAAGACATCAAGCCCTAACTCTTGAATTGCTTTCTTTATTTTTTTATCGCGCTCGATAGTTTGACGTTCATAACATCGATTCCAATAAATCGCGTCAACTCCTACAGTCTTCACTAGATCTAAAATAATGTCTAATGGATTTCCTTTGCGCAGAATAAGCATTAATCCAAACTGAGCAGTGAGTGAGTCATTAAGTGCCTTAAGGCTGTGATGAAGCCACCAAGCTTGCGCTTCGCCAAGAACACTGTTTTTTTCGTCCAAAATATAGACTGGAATCACTGTGTCGTGGTTCGTGCACGCCTCAAAGAATGCGGGATTATCAGCCAATCGTAAATCTTGCCTAAACCAAACCAGTGCGCTACTCATGGTACCTCTATTATTATACTTCGTCTTCTTTGTATCGTTTTTAATAAATTCTTTTCACCAAGAATTTAGCACGCTCCTTGAACGGTTACTATATTTTTTCCAAAATGAATTGGAATGTAACTTGACTGCTTTTGTTGAGTCACACTGATTTTTTCTGTGTTAACTTATCATCTATAGCATAAAGCATATTCCATACTGTTTATTTTATTTTTTAATAGCCTATACACAGAGATATCCACAGAAATTGTGGATAAAATTAAAATCGCTTTCGTAAACCAAAATACATTATAGGTCTTATAAGGAAAGGAATAAATCAATAATTAATCAGTTTTTTATAAGTGATATCGGAGGGAAGGAAAATCAGTTATCCACAGGAACAGATTGAAAAATAAGAGAATTTGCTCGTCCATTATAGCAGAGCTTTTTAATTTTTACAGAAAAAATTTAACTTTTAATAAAAGTTAATTTCCAAAATAAAAACATTAACCAAAGATATTACTCACCGTGAATAAATATTCAAGCTTAAGTCTTAAACCTTAACTATATGAATTAAAAACGAAACCATCACTTCTATCACGGATACCTAAACCAAGAAATTTCTTACACCATAATGCGCATTATTAGGAGTGACTTATTATTATTATTTGCTATGATTAAATCAGTACGAGGAAAGACAGCGGATGTCTTATAAGGACTATTTGAATGCATCATGGACGATGCGCTGCCATAAGGATGTGGCCTGTCTCCTCGGAACACTAATCTGCCCACTTAAATCAATAATTTCTTTATCGCTATTGTTCTTAAAATAAGTTAATAAAAATTTATATGTATCACATATGGTAAACCGCTATTTTTAATAGGCAATCTTTTCCAGGTTTTTTTAATTTACACTCTTCTGTAATTTAACTTCAAAACCGCTATCGATAAATAATTAAAAATTGAAGTTTGAATAAGCAGACCTCATTAAGTATCTAGAAAAATTATGTGGTAGCGTTTATCCT
>CAMFHA010000130.1 GCA_945952115.1 uncultured Legionella sp.
AAAGAATGAGCCTTTTTTTTGTTCAATGCAAGCATTTTGAAAGATCACGGGTATACGTTATAGATGATTTACTTATCTATCATAACAGTGGGTAGGAATAGCAGCAATTAAAGAAGAAAACGATGAAAGAAATAATAAGGTTTTCAGAGGGGTAGCCTAAAGGGTAGCCATTTACGATGTGATTTTTTATTAAGTGTATTATTTCAATGAGTTAGATGATGTACTTGGCGGAGAGACAGGGATTCGAACCCTGGGAAGGTTGCCCTTCAACGGTTTTCAAGACCGCCGCATTCGACCACTCTGCCACCTCTCCGTCGACAATATTATCGCAGCAGCCTTTTTAATGCAAACAATTTCTTCATTTTTTAAGTAATTAATTTTAATTATAGTGTTAGCATATTTTTTTGTCCTAGGTATAATGGGCAACATATTTTAGTGGCAATTTTAGGTGTAGGTTATATGAAGCGAACACAATTATTTTTTCTTGTCAGTCTGATTCTTTTATTGTCTGCATGCGCAAAAAATGATGAAGATAAAAATCCTTATAAAGACATGTCGGCAACTCAGCTTCATAATGCTGCGCAAAAATCTTTACATAAAAAAGAATATGCTACTGCAGCGAAACAGTTAGAGGCAATGGAATCAATGTATCCATTTAGTGATTACACTGAACAGTCTCAGTTAGATTTAATTTATGCTTATTATGAAGATGAAGAATATCCTTCAGCTGCTGCTACGGCAGAGCGTTTTATTCATTTATATCCACGCTCTAAACATGTAGATTATGCTTACTATATGAAAGGCTTGGCAAACTTTCAGCAAACACGAGGAGTATTTGCAAAAATGCTTCCGATGGATGAGTCTTGGCGAGATCCAGGGACACAAACGCAAGCTTTTCTTGATTTCTCAATCTTTATTCAGAAGTTTCCAGAAAGTAAATACAAAGCTAATGCTTTACAACGTATGATTTACTTACGAAATATGTTTGCGCAACATGAACTTAATGTATCTTATTTTTACTTTAAACGTAAAATGTATGTTGCTGCCATTGAGCGTTCGAGCCATCTCGTAAAAAATTATCCTCAAGCCCCCAGTGCACAGAAAGCTTTAGTAATTATGTACAAAGCCAATCAAGCATTAGGTTTAAACCAAGCGGCTGATGATGTAATGAAAGTGTATCAAACAACTTATCATACTTCTAATCTGGTACCAATTACTGAGTAAAAATAGTTTAGAGTTAATGGCACTAGTTAGAGGATTCATCATTCTCGCGAAAGCGAGAATCCATCTTTAAATAGGTACTGTACTGAATAAGAAATGGATTCTCGTTTTGTGTTGACCTTAATTTAGTGTCATTTAATTTGGAGTTATCTTATGCAAGGAATTAAGCAGTTCGTAATTTATTTTATGGATAAATTATTTGTATTAATAATAACGCTCACTGCACTTCAGAATGCTTCTGCTGCATGTGATATTCTTACTTCTTCAGGAAAATATGCCAAGAATATAGAGGATGGTATTGCTCTTATACTTTCTTCAAGTAAAGATTGCCCAAAAAATGTATTTGAATTTCGCAAAAAAATCAAAGAAGCAAATTTAACCATTGAAACTACAATGGTGGCTAATCGTGGATATCATAACCCATCACAAGGAAGTTTTAGCTTTTTTGAAACAGTAACAGGTACACTTGATTCTTTCTTTATCCAGCGAGGGGATTTTTTCTTTGGTCATTTTACAACTGTAGATGAAAATAATGAGTTAACTGCAGACCAAGGTTTTAGCCAAGAACCTAGATTAATGATTGAAGCTTTTGCATGGGATACAAAGAAGCACTTATTTAATTTTTATGAATTAATTGGTGATGGAAATAATAATCAATGGTTTTATCGTGGAGATTCAAGCGATATTGATGCTGACAATACTTTATTGCATCGTCAACCGGATCCTTCTTCTCCCCAGTTTGGCAAACGTTTGCGCTGCTCTGGTTGTCATGGTGCTGGTGGCCCTATTATGAAAGAAATTTATTCACCTCATAATGATTGGTGGGAACCTATTAGAAAACTTGATTTTGGCGGTAGAGTAGTTAATAGTTCAATTTTTGATATGATTGAGAATTTAGTTCCTCCACAGCGATTAGCTGAAAATGTACTATTAGGAATGAATAAATTAGAAAGCTATAAAGGATCTTCTGATAAAAATGTTTTATCATTTCAAGAGAAATTAAGGCCTTTATTTTGCCCTGTTGAAATCAACTTTATTTCAGATAGAGTACCTAATGAAGAAAGAAATAATGATATAAATATTCCTATCGAATTTTTTATTAATAAAAATTTATCGGATAATCAAATTAAAAATATTGTTATATCACGAACAGCTTATGAGCATGCGCTTATTTCAACAGGAAGTCATTTTCCAGAAACCTCTCTATTAGATGCGGATCATGCATGGTTGGCTCCTGTCAAGGCTATGTCCGATCAACTTGTAATTGAACATCTCATTAAAACAGGCTTGATTGATGAGAAGTTTGCTTACGATGTTTTGAGTATTGATATGACTAACCCAGCACTATCAGATGCAAGATGTGCTTTGTTAAAGTATGTTCCTAATTATTGGTCTAATGATTGGAAAAATAATTTTATAGAACGGCTAAAATCATCTAATAATACCACTGCTTTAGAGTTAGTGAGGCAGCTTAATAACGCCGATCATACGCCAGAATATCACAAAAAAAAGGGGATAAGGTTTTTAAAAAATTGTATTAATCAATTAAAAAATGAAGATAATGTTAAAAAGTTATTTTTATTACTTGCACAGCGCCGTATAGAAGTTAAAGCTTCAGAAATATCAAAAAATCCACGAGGACAAATTCTTGAGCCTGGTTTTCGTGTATTATTTCCAGAAATAGAAGTTAAACCCGTTCCTGGAAAATTGATGCTTACTAGTACTTGCGAGATAAAAGAATCAACCAAATCTAAATAGGGTTTGATGATGCTATCGATCCTAATACGTTCACTTTAGCATACAAGAAAGGCTGTATTTTATTCAAATTAAATGAAAAGTAATCGCAGCTGCCTCATAGATGCGGTTACTTTGCTGAACGGTTACCTAATTTTTGCGTCTATTTTCCCTTTTGAGTCCACATCGAGAGAGATGGATACAAAATAGAGTTCCCTTGATGCAAAGGGTTTTTTACTAGCCAAACATTAAAGTAAAACGCAGGAGTTTAGGCATCCAGTATTATTTTCAGCATTTGTGGAGTTATCTATTTTAGGTGTGTTAAAAAAAGAAGCCTTGATTAGAGGGCTTTCATTGCTTGCTTTTATGTTAGTAAGAGGATAAGAAAAAGCCATTACAGAGAAAGAGGATAGTGCATCTGAATAGAGAGTTACTACATTGTGGGTTTTATTAGATATTAATTGTTCATATGAATTTTGTTCAGAAGGTTCTTTGTGTATCTGGGTAGGAAATCCTTGCAGTGAAATAAATAGATCTTGAGAGATGTTTTTATTTTGGCTTTTGTTTTTATGTTTATTCTTGTCAGCGCCTTTAGGAAAGTTAATTGCAATAAGAGAGTCTGTAAAAAGCGCATGTACTGAACCAATTTCTATGTCAAAATGAAGATATTCGACTTTGTTATATTTTCCAGCGTATCCACAGCAAGTTTCTAATAATGCTATTTGAGTTTGTTCCACACCAACTCCAGTGCAATTAAAATATGAGTTCCCTCCTAACTCTACTTTAATTTGTTTGATTTCAAATTCACCTAGCAATTTTGTGTGCTCAAAAGCAGAATATAATCCTGAATTAATCCTCGTTTTTTCTGATAATTTTGCTTTTAATTCGTCTAAACCATCATTCAATATGGAGACCAGAAGTGTATCTTCTATTGGGGTTAGAGATAGGGTTTTTATTCGGCTTACTTTAATGTTAAAGACCCCTATTTGTTTAGATAGGCTAGTATTATCTGAATCAGTAATTTCTTTTTTTAGTGTGTCGAGCTCAGTAAGTAAACCTTTAGATAGATTATAAGCGCTCTTTGGAATATGCCAACTATTATAATGCTTATCAAACGATTCAATCCATTTGAATTGTTGGTTAATAGTAGTAGTAATTTTTACTGTATTCACCGAGGCTGCGCGGGTTTCATCAATAATAGAGGCTAAAAATTCTTTTGGCATCAGATTGGTATTATCAACAAAGACTTTTAAGTTCGCAATAACTTTCTGGGGCAATGTGAGTTTAAAAAAATTTGTAGAAGATGTATTTAATTCTTGAGCTAATGTTGCCCAATTTAATTGAGAAGTTAAAGTATTTAATGCATCAACAGTGATATCTTCGACTGATTCTGGTGGTAAAAGCGTATGAATAATTGAATTGATTTGCTTTATAACATCAATTTTACATTCTTCTTGAGTAATAAGCCACAAGATAAGTAGAGCAAGTAATTGATAAGGAGAGCGAGTCATTAAGCTATTTTTCAAAACAGCGTCTTGCTCATCTAAAAGTGCTTGTAGTTGGGCTAATGTTTTAAATGTTGAATTATCTAGTAAATTTTTTAAAGAGTTAATGCTCATAATTAGTATTTTAAATATAATCAACCTGAAATTATATCTTAAAAAAATCTTGATTCAATAGGCGGTGTAGTAAGTGATGCTTACTAACAAATCAATTTAATAAAAACAAAGATTCTCCAAAAAAGATGCGTCAAATGTGGCCATCATGATATAATCAATATACAGTTTGTATGATTATGAGAGATTTATGTTAGAGAAAAAAGAATTAAGTTCTGCATCATGGTTACATTCAAAAAGTAGATCTTCACTGATTAATAGTGTTAATGAAAAGATATCTTCTGAAACAAAAGAAATTTTATTCCAAGATCCTAATATTGATATTAACTATGGTTATAGTTTTCCTGGTTTAAATATACCCAGACAAGAATGTCTAAATGAAGTTAGGGCATTTTATAATACCAATGGATATCGCCCTCTAGTAGCTGATATTGGTGCTGGTTTTGGGAGTATGAGCTGGAAAATATTAGTAGCTGGTGGCAAAGTTGATGCGTTTGAAATCCAAAAACCATCTGCTGAGGAGTTATCAAATAGATTAAAAGATATGTCTCCTTATTTTTTTGAAGAAGATAATGTTGAAGAACTTTTCAATGTTTTTGTCGAAAATATTTTAAATATTATAGATAAACCTGAGTTTAAAGAAAAATATGATTATATTTGGATTGGTCAATTTTTGCATTTTTTAAATCCAGAAGATACATTACGTATAAAATCTATCTTTAATTATATTTTAAAACCTGGTGGCAAGGTATTTGCGGAAACCAACTGTCTTTCATCCTTTAAAGTTATGGATAACTACCCTATTTTAGAGGCTACTTATAATAAATCTAAACAAGATGGATTATCATGCCCAGGGTTTATTGCATTCAATGTTTGTACATTAAGAGATTTCTTTAGTCGTAGACTTTTAAAACTAACAATTGTTTCAGCTTATTCACAAAATGAGATGCAAAATTATTCTATTCCTTTAAAAGCTACTAGCTATGTAGAAGGTTATATAGGGTCAAATAATCCACTTATACCAGCATATGATAATTTACAAGCTTCTAATCCATTTTTAGAACGTAATGAATTTGGCCAAATTATGAATCTTTGGGAAGTTGATTCTGCCAAAGATTTTTTTGAACAAGATAGCAGCTTTAAAGTCGAAAGTTATTTCTTTGATCCAAACACACATCAGAAATTATCTATAAATGCAAAGTTTGAGTCTGCCTGTGGTTTAGGGATTTATATGCAAAAACAACTAACTCAACCTGAAAAATTAAATACAGATACAAAAGTAGATTCTTTAAACTCCAATGTATCACAATTATCTATATTTAATGCCCAGTCTCATTTACAATTACTTTCAATTATTGAAAGAGATTTTAATAAACCAGAGAATCAAAGCTTTATAGTTGCAATTCAGGAAAAAAAATACTCTGTAGCCTTGCGAAAAGCTTGTGCTGTAGGAAATTTAGATTTGATAAAGATTATTCTTAAGTATAAAACCAATTTAAATATTGAGATAAATGAAAAGTCATCGAATCAATTCACTGCTCTGGACTGGATTAATACAAATAAAATAATAGACTTTTTAACAAAAGAAAGAATTTTATCTTTATTAACCAGATATGGGGCTGAATCAGGTATAAGCAAACAAGAAAGTAAGAATAAGCCTGGATCTAAGTGAACCCTGGTTATGAGTTTTTTATGAACGATTCATAAGACGGAATAGTGTAAGGGGGGAAGCCCCCATTTGCTTTATTTCTTAAATAGATTATAAGAATATCTATTACAATTTTTAATTAAACTGTGAAAAATTTGGTTATCATTCACGGGATATGTAAATTTTCCTGCTGTCTTTCCCGCGAAAGCGGGAACTTCCAATTAGCCTTAAGTTTTAGTTGACTATAAAGTCCGTTCATGCTGAGGAGG
>CAMFHA010000131.1 GCA_945952115.1 uncultured Legionella sp.
CAATTATGATGCGTATGCTACTTTGTTATAGATACTTAATGAGGTCTGCTTATCATTGATTACTGGAGCGGTATTGCCTTTAAGCGCCTCATCAAGAGAAATAAATTTATAACCATTTTTTTTGTAGAGCTCAATAATATCTCCTAAACATAGACTGTTAAGAAGATTGGCGTGAATTAATAAAATTTGTTTTACTGGTTGGCCTTCTGTTTTTTTAGCTCTTTTTTCAGCTTTTAAAGTTTGTTGCCAAATAAATGCAAGATAGCGCCTTTTAAATTGATCTAATTTTTGCGCTCTTTGGCGATAAGGAATGCGATAAAATTGAGCATTAAATTCATAATCTTTGCTATCAATAGTTACTGGTGCAATCGTGTAATGATGTTCATTAAGATAATCGAGAACTTTTTGTTTTTTTTCTCCTTTTCCTTCAGCTAAATAGGGATAGCGAAAATATTTTGGTTCGGTCATTATGGGTGTTAAGCGAGTGTCAGCACGCTCAATATCAGCAATATATTTATCGGCAGATTCGCTATTTAAACTTCGATGAGTATAAGTATGATTACCTAAATTAAACCCTTGATTTCTGAACGCTTCTAAAAACTCCCATTCATTTTTTGCTATGGCACCACCAATTACAAATCCTGTAGCTGGTACTTGGTTTTCTACTAAAGCATTTACGATAGCCATAAAACGCTCTTGAGTCCGCTTATAATTATTCGGTGTGTTTGTGCCTGAACCAACAAAAGGTAAATCATCAATAGTAATAGCAATTTCATTTTCTGCAAAAATAGCAGGATTAAATAAGAAAATAGATGCGGCTAAAACCAGTCCTTTTTTGAACATGTTTTTCCCCTTGTAAGCACGATAAAGTATCCTAACTTTTTGAAGAATCAGTATATAGCCTTTCCCACTAAGCTTTATACTTTGCTGCATTCTCACTCGGTTTCAGTCATGTACTAGTGTACACTCTTTCGCCTCATTCAAATGCGCCTTGTCTAAAACTTAGTGGGCAATGCTATAGTTACTCTCGTTAGGCTTTAACTGCCGAATTTAGAATTATTGTTTTAATTGTTTGACTACTTCAATTTACTATAGTAGAGAATTTGTAGTTATGCTAACTAAATGATTTATAATCTATTTTAAATGATCATGGATATCTAATCATATAATCTTGGTTGATTGCATTTTTAGCTTTATCTAATTATATTTAAACTATAAAACATTGCATTAGACTGCACCGTGCACTAAAGCGCGACCTTCCAATTAGCCTTAAGTTTTAGTTGACATCATTAAAGACCTACGTGCCGTGGCTTGTCCACGGCACGCGTTCGGAGCTTAATACTTCGAACCACTGGATACCGCGGACAAGCCGTGGTACGTGGGGAGCTTGAGTATCAAGTAAAACTTAAGGCTAATTGGAAGAGCGCGAAGGCGCAGGTTATACAAGAGGTCTATTGAGTCTTGGAGCTTTTTAAATGATGAGTGACTTACCACCTTATGTGAATGCACTAATAAATAATATTTTAAACAAATTACCTTTTCATTCTCATGGGATTAAAAAAGCATTAGAGTTATTAAAAATTGAAGAGTTACAGCAGCTTGAAAATTATTTAATATTTTCTTGTAATCAAGGATTATCATTAGATTATTTAGCTGAATCTTATAAAACAATTCTTTTGGATATATTAAGAGAAACAGTTTATTTTAATGAGCATCAAGAATACCGATATTCTACTTTTGAAGAAGTGGCAAACAGCGTATATTACAACGACACTTATATGTCTTTATATATGCATGGTTTATTAATTACTTTGTTTTTTTGGCCTAATCACTTAAAGCTGTATCGTTTTTTTCAAAAGACTATTCCTAAAAATAAAAAAGGAAACTATCTAGAAATAGGACCGGGCCATGGTTATTTTTTTCTAACAGCAGTAAAGAGCACAGACTATGATCATTTTATTGGAATTGATTTGAGTGATACCAGTATTCAACAAACGAATAATTTAATACAAGATCAATATCCAGAAAAAAACGTTCAACTATACTGTGTAGATTTTTTTGAATACGCAGCGCCAGAAGCTAGTTTTGATGCCATTGTGCTGGGTGAGATACTTGAACATGTTGAAAATCCTCAAGGTTTTTTAAAAAAAGTTGCTTCTCTTGCTAAAAAAGAAGCTTATATTTTTGTAAGTACTTGTATTAATGCACCCGCTATTGATCATATTTATCAATTTAAAAATGAAGAGCAGCTGAATAAGATGTTTCGCAATTGCGGTTTAGAAATTAAAGAGCAATGTATTTTACCTTACATAGAGAAAACTTTAGATGAATGTAGAGCGCACGCTTTAGTTATAAATGTAGGATATATTCTTAAACCTAGTTCTAATAAAACTTAGGTAGATATGAATGGTATTAAGTTAAGGGATATATTTTTAAAAAAAATTATGGATTAAAAATGACCAGAGAAAATATAGCGAATAGAGTGCAAGAAATTTTTAGAGATATTTTTGATAATCCTAATTTGGTTATTAATGATCAAATGAGCGCTCTTGATATTGATGAATGGGATTCTTTAAATCAAATTAATTTAATTAGTGCATTTCAACAGGAATTTAAAATTAAATTTGAACTCCTTGAATTATATGAATTAAATACTGTGGGTTTAATGATTGAAGCAGTAATGAAAAAAATGGTGTAAGTTTTAGTATACTCGCCTTGGTTTGCGTGCAAAAGTGACTCGTGTGTAAATGCTGATGACGGGTAAAAGAGAGAAATATAAAATATTTTCAACTATTTTATATAAAAATTTTCTTTTCCCTTCTGCTAAGGCGTAAGCTCTGCTAAATTGATTAAATCCAGGAAAAGAGTACAATCCAATTCCACCTCTGACTCTTTCTAATAACCCCATATAAAAATAGCCTGTGACATAGCCATAATATTGAAAAAATTTTTTAGGGTAAAAGGTATAAGAAGCAGCTGCTGAGGCGTCTATATAAGTGGTATAGTGCCAGCAGTTTTTGGGCATAAACAGCATATCTCCTTTTTCAAGGGTTACTTCATAACCTTCAGCTTGGTTTAATCTTGGAAATTGTTTTTCTATTGTTTCTCTAGGTAAACCAAAATCAATTAGAGTATCTCCTACAAAAGGAGTTTTATATAAATTATCACTTTGCTCTTCTGTAAATAACAAAAATTTTTTTTGACCACAAAAACATAAATGAAGAATGCTGCAATGTTCTCGATCAAAATGCATTTCTGTCTGAGAACCTTTGCCACCGAAAAAATAAACTACGTTAATCAATTTATTAAAATACCGCGGTCTTTGAGGTAGTTTTTTCCATAGAGGCACATGATATTCAATTGATTCTGTAACTTGAGGAGCAATAATTTGGCCAAAAATACGATGAGGTTTATTTTGTTTAATCTCAGTAAGTATATTTAAAAACTCTGCTGTTCTATGATCTATTTTTTGAAAATTGGAATAAGTATCATAAGTTGTTAGTCCGGTCACATGTTCTGTAAAATAATCTAAATTAAATTGATCAGTGAATTTTTTTATTTTTATTAATACAGGTTCTTTGGATTTACTAAGAAGTTTTTTTAAGCGTTTTTCTTGGCCATATTCATATTCAACGATAGATATTTCTTTTATTTTCATTTCTCAACCTTTTGTATTAAGTAATAAAAATAATATTTTTTACCCCAAAATTTTTCATTTCTAGCATATTTAGCAATTGGTTTAAGAATAGGATTTTTAAATTTAATTTTCCACCACGGTAGAAATATTAAGCCATAAGTAGCCGCTACAGTACAAAATTTCTCATACCAATGATCAGGACTAGTATTTATTAAAAAATCAGAAGCGTATTGATAAAAAGAATCTTCATTTACAATTAAACGTTGATAGAGTGAAGCTTGAACTAGTTTAGTGATATTAATTTTTTGAATTATTTTTAAGTTTTTATTTTTTTTAAGAAATTGTTCTAATTTATTTGATTGATCTCGTGGAGGAAAATAATGATCTGCATAACAAAAATATCCATTAGGTGCTAAAATGCGCTGAACTTCTGAAAAAAAAGACTCAATTCGCAAATAAAGATGAGAGCTTTCTAGATTAGTAATTACGTCAAAAGATTCACTTTCGATTGGTAATTGTTCTGCATCAGATTGAATATAGTTTATTTTTTCTTTTGAATAATAATTTCCATGAGCCTGAGTAACTAACTGCTTTGTTAGGTCTACTCCTAAGGCATAATCAGCATGTAATAGTTCTGAACTTGCACGAAGACCAAGACCATTTCCGCAACCTATTTCTAATATACGTCGATGAAACCATCGCATTTTAATTAAAGGTCTAATTAAGAAATAAAGAAGTAAAGGAGAATAAACATCTTGAATCATAGAAATCTTGGAAAAATCAAAATTTAGTTCGGCATACTCTTTATAAATTTTTTTATCCCATAAGCCCAAATTTAAAAAAATCTGAGATGGATATATTGTTCCAAACGTTGTATAGCTTTCTTGAATTATTGATTTTACTTTCTTTATTTCAGTATTATCTAAATTTTGATAACACATGATTTGCCCTACTTGTCGAGCCGATTCAATATAATTTTTGAGTTTATCCATTATTCACCTAATTAATCCTTATTATATTTAGTATATACTCAAGTTTCTTCAAAATGCTAAATTTTGATTATTCAGAAAAAATAGAATTTTGAATATTAACTATTCTAGATTAAGCATGTTTTTTATTTAGAAAATGTTGGATTGATAGTCACTTTAACGTTCAATGAGTTAGCAATAAAACAATCTTCATGCGCTTTATTAAATAAATGTTGTAGAGTAGTTTGATCGGGTTTTTTATGTTCTTCAAATAGAAGAGCAGGACATAGAATGAGTTCAGAAATACAATGTTTTTTTTCATCAAGATGACAATAACCTTGAGCAAAATAGCTGTTAAGAATATATCCTTCTTTACTACAAACAGATAGAAAAGTAAGCAGCATGCAGCTAGATAATGATGCGATTAATAACTCTTCAGGGCAATGAAATTGAGGGTTACGCAGATAATTAGAGGATGAGTTTATTTCAATTTTTGGTCCACCATTAAAAAATACAGTATGTTTGCGGTTATAAGTGTTGTATTCAAAGTCCTCTGTTTCCCGTTTCCAATCGAGATGAATATTGTACATTAGCATAATAATGCTCCTTATATTTGATATCTCATATAATTTTTATGTCATTGATGTTTTAATAACTAAAGAAAAGATATAACAACAGTACACCAGTATTAAAATTCCGCCATGCCAAGGTGAAAGTGATTTTTTATAGTTATAATTTAAAAATACCAAAAAGAACGCTAAAAAAATCATTATGGGCATATCTCTCCATAAAATAATAGTATTAATTTTTGAGGGGTTAATCAGGGCAGGAAAAGCTAATATAAGTAATAAATTATATATATTCGATCCTAAAATAGTTCCAACTGCTAAATCTTCTTCATTTTTTAATGCAGCTAAAATAGCAGCACTTAATGCGGGTAAAGTTGTTCCAATTGCTTGAATCGTTAGACCAACAGCTAATTCATTAAGCTGCAGTGGTTCAGTTATATTCATGAGCGTAGTGACAATATATTTAGAGGAAATAGGTAAAACGACCAAACCTAAAATAATGTTGTTAATATTTATCTTTAAAGATCGAGTTCCAATCATCGCAGCTCTAAATTGATCGACAATTCGATCTTTAGGTGTAGCGTGGTACGCAAGATAAATAAAAACAGAAATTATAATGAGACAAGCAAGTAGCATTAAGCAGCCATCAATATGGCTTAAATGGCCATTTAAAATTAGACTATAAACAAAGAGCATTGCAATGACTAAAATAGGATAAGCTTTTCTAAAGTTATTAAAAACGAGCACTTTCGGTTTTAAAATAATAGTAATTCCTAAAACTAAACCAATATTGGCAATGTTAGATCCAATACTATTGCCCAAGATAAGATTATCTTCATTTTTAAAGGAGTCAACAATAGAAAAAAATAATCCTGGAAGTGACGTGCCTAAGGCAACAAGGGTTAAACCAATGACTAAAGGAGGGATTTTAAATCGATGTGCTAGATCAGATGCACCTAATACTAAATGATTGGCAGCCCAAAGTAAGGCAATAATGCTAACAAATAGTATTAGTAGATTATGCATCAATTATGCTCGTTGAATAATATTCCTTATGATGATAATACGAGATTAATTTGCAAGATACAGTTCTTGAGAAGTATATACTCAATTTTCTGCAAAATGCTATTTTTTGTCTATCGCTTACAAGGTAAACGCATCTAAATTTTGAGCACTAAAAGCGTCTCTGTTGCCTACGTGCTGTG
>CAMFHA010000132.1 GCA_945952115.1 uncultured Legionella sp.
ATGACAATTTTCAGTTATTGAAAACTTAGTATTTTGAAGTTTCTTGGGTATATTATTATCTAAAAAGATTAAGATCGGTTAAAATAGACGATGATCCTTTAGCAAAGGATCAAGATCGAAAAGTGACTCCATCTACAGAAAATATACAAAGTAGTCGAAGCTTTAATAAAGCATCTGATGATTCAAGCAGCATCTCACACTTATTCCTAGAATCATCGGATGATTTAAGTGACGAGACTGATTCTATTATAGATATATCGTATTAAATAGCATCTAGTTAAAGGTTGTCCAGTAAACAGCTCCCCAAGATGGTGCTCCGCTAGAGGGCGTTACATTACAGATACTGAAACTGCCATTTGAATTCAGTTCGCATTGATAAACATGCCCATTATAATCTGATACATAGGCATATTGTATCTCACTAAATTTAGCAAAGGTGACAGCGATAGGTAGCCAAGATGGCGATCCACTAGATGGAGTTACATTGCAAGTATTGAAACTACCATCTGAATTCAAATTACACTGATAAACTGCCCCATTACTATCTGATACATAGGCATATTGTGTTCCACTCAATGTAGCAAAGGTGACATCGTAAGGAACCCAAGATGGCGATCCACTAGATGGAGTTATATTGCAGATATTGAAGCTCCCATCTGAATTCAAACTACACTGATAAACATTTCCATTATTATCTGATACATAAGCATATTGTATCCCACTAACAGTAGCAAATGAGACCTCACTAGGAACCCAAGTCGGCGCCCCACTAGATGGAGTTATATTGCAGGTATTGAAGCTACCATTTGAATTTAAATTACATTGATAAACATTTCTTATATCATCAGACACATAAGCATATTGTGTCCCACTAACTGCAGCAAATACAACTCCTTCCGCATTAGTATAATAAGATCCTGAAGGAATTGTAGGAGTGCATACATTGAACGAGCCGTCTGAATTTAAAGTGCATTGATAGACATCACCATTTGGCCATGAGGCAACATAGGCATACTGTACTCCACTAAAAGTTGCAAAGGCAATTGATTCAGGAGTCCATAATGGCGCCCCACTGGATGGAGTAGGGTTACAGGTATTGAAGCTGCCATTTGAATTCAGACTACATGATAAACAATATTATTACTCCCTGTAGCGACATAAGCATAAGAAATAGAGCTGCACGTGATGCTAATATTAGTCACATTAGCCATCACATTGGTACCCGAGCCATTACTCACCGTGCACGTTAATCCAATAGGTTGTTGTTGTACTGTAACATGATAACTGCCTCCAAAAGCAACTGGCTTTGAAAATTGAAATGAAGTGGCACCCGGTGCTAGAGCTAAATTATCTCCGCCATTATTTTGTAAAACCAAGCCGTGGGCAGTAAGACCAGAAATACTGCCACCTATCGTATATCCACTATTTTTACTGATGAAAATACTAGCGGGTATCGTATTACTCACAGAAAATAAGCAATAGCCATTATTAATTGGTTTACAACCTTTTGGCATGAATCCAGGGGTATTAATTTTAATCCCGGCAACAGGATAGGTATGATTGAGCCTTGTAGTTCTGATTATTAAACTAGTGCCAGCCACATAATGTTGACAAGACATTGGCCCTATTCCATTTAAGCACAAAACACCTGTTATATCGACTGGAGTACCCGTTGAAGAAATGTCGAAAAGCGATCCATTTACTGAAAATGCATTGTGGCAAAATATCAATAGGAACACAAAATGTATATTTCTTAGAAGCTGCCCCATAAATTAATCCTTTAATTATAATCGATTGAATTAAACCGTAATTGAACATAGTAACATATTAGCGTAACTCCTACCTATTGAGAGCGAGCTATCTATTAGCTCTATATCCGTCTCTAAGATGGCTCTATTAACCGGGCACGGATTGGCTGTCGAATCTTTGATTTGATAACTACGGTTTATTTAAAATTAATGCTCTTGAAGCTGTTAATTATCGCTCCCCAGCCTATCGGCAAATTTTTTGATGAGAAAACATTAAGTTAACTTCTCATACAATACTGCATTTTGCTTATAAACAAGTCATCTAATTGTTTTTTAGCAGCTGGTGTACTAAAAAAGCAATTGGAATCACTGTGGATAAATTTTTTTGATTCTACATTTTCAACGTTTTCTATGTTTTTACACATTCGAGACACTAGATAACGAAATGCTCCTAATATTTGTATAAATTGCGTGGGAGTTATTTTACTTTGTTTTAGATCTTCCTCAAAAATCTCAAGGTATTTTTTAATACTATCATAAGGAGATAGTTTGGCTTGCTCTTTTTCAGATAGTCGTGTTGTTGGATTAAAATCATGCTGTGGTTTTGTAACATAGATACACCAAAATCCTGAGGGACCCTCTCCATCACTTTTGAAATAATTTAACCGCATTTGCCAGTGTTCAATTTGTGCTTTCACGTCATATCCTTGCATCGCATACTCTCTAGGGTAAGACAATAAAGAATTCAAATTGTTTTTTGCCTGCAAAGTTTCAGATGCATGCGCGAGCTTTATTTGTGCTTTAGAAGGGATATGGTCAGCCTCATACCCATTACCTGATGCAGCATAAGCGTGTAACTCACTATATACTGCCACATCCCATGGTTTGCTCTGTGTAATCTCAAAATTACCTTTTATATCATTTTGAATAAGCCCAGTCCCTGCCCAGTTTTTAGAAGCACATGCAGGCCTATAAATAGGCAATCCTGGCGAGAATTCTTCTTGATAGACTGGGTTATTCGTGATGTTTTTTAAAGCAGTTGCAATCCTTTGGTAATCATATTCAGTAACATTCCGAAGTTGTATATGTACCTGTGATAACGGGTACCAACCTCGTGATAATTTGTAAGTGTCACAGTCTAAAATTCCAATCTCAGTTAATTGATCATGAATATCATTTGACCACCAGCGAGGTTTGTCTTGGAATTCATTCGCAAAACGATCCTCTGTAACTTCAACTGTACCTGTTCTTTTACCTGCATCTTTAAAGGTTCGAAATTTTTTCCATGTTAAAGAAAATGTGCGTTTTTGATGTCGTGCTTCGTCTATGATGTTTTTATGGCTATAATCTTGACCACAATTTTCTCTTCTATAGGTCACTTTATATGCTCCATAATGGACACACCAATATACTTTTCCATCTTGAATAGTTGCCTCAACGAGAGCATCATCCGGAACCTTAATTTCGGATCCAGCCAGATTCTTCGCTAGATCATCACTCCAATCATCAGCAACAAACGGTTTTTTTAATACTTCGTTAATAAACAATGAAAAACCCTGTTTATCAAAATAATTCTGCAAAAGCTTTTCTAAAAGTGGTTTTTGATCTGGATCATCGTGATGTGCTTGATAGACTTGTTGCAGTGGTGAGAGTTTTTCTTTAAAAACAGGAGGAAATCTCGAATTATCACAAGCAGCTTGAATCAGTTTTTGGCGAAAAATATCAGGTTGGGAGTCACTCAATTTTTTTAATTCATCAAAAATATATTTTTTATTTTCATCTGATAGCGGTTTAGCATCGGTTGGCATAATCGTTTCCTGCAGAGGTATATACTTTGAATATTGCTCATTATTATATCACAAAGTACGCTTTAAAAGAGCCTAAAAAGCAAGAAAGGTATCCCCTCTCCAATCGACAACCCTCATGGCAACAAAGAACTCAACATGTTTTTTATATTTGAAGTATAAAGGTTACAGGACCATCGTTACATAAACTGACTTGCATATAAGCACCAAAACAACCACTAGCTATCGAAACATCATGTTGCTTTTGTGCATACTCTATCAAATATTCAAATAATTGTTTTCCTTCTTGCGGTGGCATGCCGGTTGAAAAACCAGGACGCGTACCTTTAGTAGTTTCAGCTACTAAGGTAAATTGTGGAACTAACAATAATCCACCTCGAATGTCTTTCAAACTAAGGTTCATTTTTCCTTGAGCATCAGGGAATATCCGATAGTTTATTATTTTATTAAATAATTTATCTGCTTCTTTTTCGTTATCGGTTTTTTCGATACCAATTAAAGCCATAATCCCCTTTTGAATAGAACCAATAGCAGCACTATCAACCACTACTTCTGCATGAGTTACCAATTGAATGACACTTATCACGACTCTGCTCCTTGCATCACTATTCAACTTTTTTAACAGTATTTATTTTATTTTCTGGCACTAAATGAACATATCTAAGCGTCATTTTAATATCCGAAAGTATTTAATCATTTAATACGCCATTGTTCTACAAGAGATAAGGTAATATCTGCGATCAGTTTTGAAAAATGATTAAAAAGAATAATACAAATAGGATCACATCATTAAGATGACGTGATCCTATGATATTAACGATTAAATTGCGGAGATTCTTTATTTAATTCTACCGCCATACCTGTAGCTGCTGATTTATTCCAAAATAATATTGGATTAGTCATCGTACATTGAGAACCTGTTTCTTGAGTTAAAGTTAAGTTAAGACCGTTTTGATCTTTATAAGAAAGATGAGATTTTATAATGACTTGAAATAATCGTAAAAAATTAAATTTATATTTAATATCCATTTCAGCGAGAGTATTTTTTTCTAACAGTTCTCCAAGCTGAGTAACTATAGCCTCTGGTATAAACTGTCTTTCTTTTTCAATGGCATCCATTACATCAGGTGTGTTTATTTCTCTTTCAAAAGTCTCTAACGCTGGGGTATCAATTGCATTTTCGGAACACACAAAACTTCCATTGCTGTAATCGGCAATAACTTCGGCTGTAATTTCAGTTTGTTTTATGAAATTCCTGAATTGCACTTTTACTCCAATTTCATAAGGCTGACAATCTGCATTTTCAAGTTGTGCAGATTTATGCCAAAAAGAACTTACTTGCTTATAGATATTTGTGCTTATTTCTTTATTTTGAATTGATTGCACTAATCCTGCTGGAGTAAAGGGATTATTCTGCGAGATTTTCATGAAATCTTCCCATATAGGTCTTGGTAGGATTTTTTGAACAAAATCTGCGGCAATATCAGGATTAGTGCAAGATAATATTACTTGTTCAGGAGAATTAACATGCGAGAATTTATGTATTAATATATCTGAAAGTTTGAAATCATAATTATAAGATTTTTCATATAATTTTATCGCGGCTATCAAAGTTCTTAAAGCACGGTTTTCGCCACCACCGCCGGCACCGCCATCGCTCCACCAACATCCCAGGCCACTTATAATAACTCCCTGGCCACTAGCGCTATATTCTTTATATAAAGAAAATCCTAATTGTTCTTTTTTATTTCTAAATTCAAAATCTATCTCGTCTTTAGTCATAGGTCTTTGACTATGGTAATAACCATTAGCATATACATTTTTCATTAGCGGTTCGCGCATCGTCGATAATGTATCAGATCCAAGATCATGTTTTACTCTATCGATATACATTATTTCGGGAGCAGTGATTGGGGTAGAATTAACTCCAAACCCATAATGAAATTGGCCTGTTTCTGGATTAAATATCAACTCATCTACTATATGATTAGTGTGACTTAGCCAGCGATTAAAAATATAGGTACGATCTAATTTAAATGTAGGCTTGAAAAAATCTCTTGGCGTACATATTGCCTGGACAAACCATAAAAGCTCCTTTAAAACATTAGCATGCTCCATTCTCCATATAGTATCAGCAACTAAAAGATTACTATAAGATGTATTTGGATCCATGTTTTCAGCTCGATAACGAGTGGTCAATGCTTTGATATAGCGACAAGATACATTATAAAAACGATTAATATCATAATGTGTATCTCGATAAGATACGGTAGTTGTTGTAGGTGTAATTAACTTATTCTTGATGTTATTTAAAGCCGGATATTTATTACATTCTTGAATTATTGCGGTATATTTACCCACAGAAAAAACTTCTTTTTTGTAGTTAGCTTCTGTAGCTTCAAACAATATTGCTTTCATTTGTATAGTAGATTTCAAAAATCTAAATTCTTGAGGAGTTAATTTTGACAATGCTCGAGAAGGGAGCTGTTCATTGCGTTGATAATTAATTCCTTTACGCGTCATATTACTTATCGATAGTTTAGTTTCCTTTTCTATTAAATATTTTTGTAACATTTCAAATATATACCCGTGATCTTTCAAAATGCTTGCATTGAACAAAAAAAAGGCTCAT
>CAMFHA010000133.1 GCA_945952115.1 uncultured Legionella sp.
GAATGAGCCTTTTTTTTGTTCAATGCAAGCATTTTGAAAGATCACGGGTATATGTTCGTAATATTCTGCAAGTGATTGATCTGGAGTAGAAGACAGGCTCATTGGAATTAAAAGGATCTTATGCCCTATTTGCTGTGATAGATATTCAGTAAATGTTTGTATTAAAGTCGTTGGTTCAACATTTAATCGAAGGATTGTAGATTCTTGTGGATTAGTAAAATAAGTTATTATAATATTCATTGTGTATATAAACTTTATTTATTGTAAATTTAATTATATATTATTTTAGGGACCCAATACAAAATTCCTATTCCAACCTTACTTTATCCAAACAAATGAAGTAAACTGTCATGTTTTACCGTTGAAAATCATTTTTTTCATTAAAAAGAGCAAATAAATAGGTTACTTAATACTCTCTTAAGAATCTATGTGTACAATAGATTGCGAACGGTAATGTTCAATTTTTGTTCAATTGGCGGTTATCAAGAACACCATGGAGGTTCTGTGGGAGAAGATGACTGCTTAGTTAGGGAGATTTAGTCATGCTGATTTTGACTCGACGTATAGGTGAAACATTAATTATTGGTGATGATGTTAATATCACAGTACTGGGTGTTAAAGGTAACCAAGTTCGTTTAGGAATTAACGCACCAAAAGACGTTTCTGTACATCGCGAAGAAATTTATTTACGTATTCAACAAGAAAAAGAATCTGATGATTCTTCTGTTGAAACAGTATAAAAACGATTTTCTCGCAGTCATCCAGTTCCGGGTACTTAATCCTATCCGGGACGAATCTCTGAAGTGACAATTGATTCTTATTAGGTTTCTGAATTCTTTAAACTCGTGTCTCCTGAAGAAAGCAAATGTAGTTTTCCTGAGTTATCACGTAAAATAAGTTGACCAGAAGAGTTTATCCCACACGCTATTCCTGTTATAGACTCTAAAGCTTGCGTTACTGTTATTTGTTTATCTTGTAAATAATCATACTGTTGCCATTCTTGCATAAAAAATTGTAAATCTTGACTAAGAAACTGAGTTACATACTTATCGATATTGTTGATCAACTGCCCAATTAATTCATTGCGATTATAACAATGGCCTGATATTTCATATAAAGAGCACCACGCTTTATCCGGCAAGGGGTGGTGTTTTGTATCGGAATTAACATTGATACCAATACCAATAATTATTTGCGCTAAGGCATTGGATTCAGCAATAATTTCAATAAGGCAACCGCATAGTTTTTTCTCTCTCCATAAAATATCGTTTGGCCATTTTATTTTTATTTCATTTGTATCAATAAATGATTTTAATGTAGCTACAACAGCCAAGCTAGTAATTAAGCTTAAACCAGATAATTTAGCTAGATCGCAATTTAACTTCCAACGAAGAGAACAATAGATATTTTCGCCAAAAGGGGAATGCCAGTTTCGCCCAAAACGCCCTCGGCCTTGTGTTTGTTGTTCTGCACAACACGCCTCTAATGAATTACTTGGTGCTAATTCTTTTAAATAACGATTGGTGGAGTCGATTGAGCTAAATAGATGCAACGTAATAGGAAACTCTGTTTCTTTTTGTTTAAGTTGCTGAGCAATAAGATGTTGATCTAAAAGAATCAATGGCTGTGTTAATTGATATCCACGATGAGAAATGCTTAAAATGGGAACATTTAATTCCATGAGTTGCTTTATGTGTTTCCAAATAGCAGCGCGTGAAATATTCAGTGCTTGTCCTAATTCAGTACCACTATGGCATAGTCCATCACTCAAAACAGTAAGAATAGTATGTTGTGTTGTATTAAGCTTTAACATGATTAAAAAATTAAAGAAGTGCTTTGTTGTAACTGAATCACCGCATAACGAATTTCTCTTATGGTTGGATGATGACATACAGCGCCGCTACAAGCTACTTTAGGCATAAAAGAGCGTAATTGCCAGGTTGTATTGTGTAAATTATCTTCGACTAGTTGTTTAGAGGGAAAAATAGTTGGGACGGTAAATTCTTTGGTTGGATAAGATAATCCTAAACCACAGGCCTTAATAAAGGCTTCTTTTTGGGCCCATACATGAAAAAATAAAGCAGCTTTTAAGGCTTGTGGGGCTTTAATTAAATCCTGTAATTCCTGTTCAGAAAATAGATGTTCAGCGATGCCCTCATAAGGTCTTGCTGAGTAACGTTCTATATCAACACCTAAAGAATAATTTTTACCTACAGCGAGCAAAGCAAGATCTTCTGTGTGACTTAGGTTAAATTGTAATTTTTGTGAATTGATGACAGAAGGTTTTCCTTGAGGATTATAAGTAAACTCTAATTGTTCAGGAGGTATATTGAGATAACGAGACAAAATAATTCGTACAGCGGTTCTACTAGTAGAAAAGCGACGCTTATGTTTGTCAAAGTAAAAACGATTGGCACGTGCTTTTTCTTCTGAGTTTAAGATGTGATCGGATGCAACTAATTCTTCTTCCAAAGAAAATTGCCATAAATCAATTCGTGACTCATTAAGTACGCAATGCCCAGTATTTAGTGGTGTGAATCCAGTTATTATCATAGTTGTTGTTTTAAACTAGCGTCTATTAACGGTTAAGAGTATCATATACTCTGATCTTTAATTCAATACAGAGTTAGAAATGAGCCGACAATTTTTGGATTTTGAACAACCTATAGAAGAACTAAAGCAAAAAATTGAAGCTTTACGTATGGTAGGAAGTGATAATACAGTTAATTTAAGCGAAGAAATTGCACGACTTGAAGAAAAATGTGAAGAGTTAACTGAAACTATTTTTTCCAATCTCGAGCCTTGGCAAATTGCTCAGATGGCCCGTCATCCTTTACGACCTCAAACGACGGATTATATTGAGCGGATTTTTACTGATTTTCAAGAATTGCATGGGGATAGGAGTTATTCTGCTGCTCCCGCTATCATTGGTGGAGTAGCCCGTTTAGATGACGAACCAGTGATGGTATTAGGACATCAAAAGGGTAAACGTACAAAAGAAAAGGTCTATCGTAATTTTGGTATGGCTCGTCCTGAAGAATACCGTAAGGCCTTACGTTTAATGAAAATGGCGGAAAAATTTAATCTTCCTATTATTACTTTTATTGATACTGCCGGTGCTTATCCTGGAATCGGTGCTGAAGAGCGCAATCAATCAGAGGCTATAGCACGTAATTTATTTGCAATGTCTCGATTTAAAACACCCATTATTTGTGTAATAACTGGTGAAGCGGGTTCAGGTGGTGCTTTAGCGATTGGTGTAGGTGATAGTATATTGATGTTGCAATTTGGTATTTACTCGGTTATTTCTCCCGAAGGTTGTGCATCTATTTTATGGAAGGATGCGACTAAAGCGAGTGAAGCTGCTCGTGCGATGGGAATTACTGCTAATAAAATTTTAGAAAATGAACTAGTTGATAAAGTGATTCCTGAACCTTTAGGAGGTGCTCATCGTAATGTAGATGAGATAGCTCAACAAGTGAAAAAGGTATTAACTTCTGAGCTAGAGCAATTAAAGAAAATTTCTTTAGATGATTTGATTGAGAAAAGATATCAGAAATTTATGGCTATGGGCGCTTGTGATTAATAGATAGTTCTATGCAATTACTCACTCATCAATGGCTTGAACGATTGCAAAGATATGATCGGTTGCTGGTTGCTTACAGTGGCGGTTTAGATTCTAGTGTGCTTTTATCTTGTCTAGCTTCTTATCCTTCCATTCATCCTCGTCTTTTAGCAGTGCATATTAATCATGGCATTAGTTCTAATGCCATGCTATGGCAAAAGCATTGTGAACAATTTTGTCATCAATTAAATATCCCATTTTTTATTGAAGCAGTTAAATTTAATCGAAACTCTAATATTGAAGAAGGGGCACGAGACGCGCGCTATGCCGTTTTTTCTCGGCTAACCAATAAAAATACTTGTTTACTTCTTGGTCATCATCTTAACGATCAAGCAGAAACAGTTTTACTACAACTTTTTCGTGGAACAGGTATTGATGGTTTGTCAGGAATGAAGGATTTTGATAGATTTTCTACCGGAGTTATAGCTAGACCTTTTTTAGAGCATTCCAGAACACATCTTCATCACTATGCATTAATTAAGAAATTGGAATGGATTGATGATGAAAGTAATAAAGAGTCTCAGTTTGCACGCAATTATTTGCGGAATGAAATTATGCCTTTATTACAGAATAAATGGCCGGGTGTGGTAAATAATGTTGCTCGAACAGCTATTCATTGCCAGCAAGCAAAAAATAATCTCTATCAATTAGCGCTTCAAGATTGCAAAGAGCTTGAGGAAGCTTCTTCCTCTTTAGCATTAGAGCCTTTAAAAAACTTAAGTGAAGAACGAATTATTAATATTTTGCGGGTATGGTTGAAAAACAACAAGAGTAAACTACCTTCTACAATCAATACGCAGCGAATAATAAAAGAGTTATTAGAGGCAAAAATAGATGCAAAACCGTTAATTCAATGGGGTGACATTTGCATTCGTCGTTATCAAGGACGTATATATCTAGAAAAAAAGTCACAAAGTGCTTTACCAAAACAACTAGAATGGCTGCATTTTCCTCAACCTCTGGCTCTTAGTGAGCATTCTATTTTAAGTGTAAAACAAGCTACTGAAGGATTGTTGATTCCTGCTAATGCTCAAATAACAGTTAAATTTCGTCAAGGTGGCGAGCGTTTTATTTTACGTGGACAAACAAAAGAATTAAAAAAACTTTTTCAAGAATGGAAAGTGCCTATATGGCAAAGAGAGCGTATTCCTTTAATTTATATAAATAATGAATTAGCTGCGGTGGTGGGATATGCGGTTAGTGATTTATTTTATAATTCGGGTAGCTCGGCACTAAGTATTAATTACATATAGCATTATGCGAGAATTTGCCTTTGCCTTATCCATGATTGAGGTTAAAATAAGGATTTTATAAAACAGTAAAAATAATATGTTATCTTTATCTACGATTTGGCTATTAAATTATATAGCAATAGCTTCATTTTCAGCGGTTATTTTAACGCCTTCTTTACCTGAAATTCAAACTTACTATTCATTAGCTCCAGGGCAAGTTGAATGGGTTGTTTCTGCTTTTTTGATTGGTTATGTAGTTGGCCAGCTTATTTATGGTCCTTTAGCGAATCGTTTTGGTCGGCTTTTTGCCTTACGAATCGGTTTATTAATTAATATTATTGGTATATTGATTTGTTTTGGTTCTTTTTATGGAGAATATTTTTATTTATTAATATTGGGGCGTTTTATCACAGCGTTGGGAGCAGCAAGTGGTTTGGCATGTACCTTTATGTTACTTAATGAATGGGTTTCAGAAGAAGAAAGAAAAGTAGCTTTAGGCTCAAGTATTATCTTTTTTACTCTAGGTATTGGTTTAGCCGTTATATTAGGCGGTCTGGTAACTGAATATTATGATTGGAGTTATTGCTTCCCCATACTGTTAGTTCATGGTGTGCTCATGTTATTAGGGACTTCAGTATTTAAAGAAACTCTAACAGTTAAACAAGCATTAAATATAAAAACCATGCTGGTCAATTATCATAAAGTATTGTGTTCAAAGCAATTAGTTATTTATTCTTTAATGGTAGGTTTTTGTTCGGCAATAGCTTATTGTTTTGCTGCAGCAGGGCCATTAATCGTTAAACAATTTTTTAACCTTTCGCCGCTGGCTTATGGTTATTGGAATGTATTAAATATGATAGGGATGTTAATTGGAGGTTTTGGCGCCAAATATTTATTACAGCATTATAAAGTACAACAAATTATACTTTGGGGATTAATAGGTACAGCTTTGGGTCTGGTAAGTTTAATAATACTTTTTTACTCAAAAATGTATTTAATAGAATGGTTTTTTGTAAGTACTATGAATTTGTACTTATTTAGCGGTTTTCTATTCGCAGGTGGTTCTTATTTAGCTTTAAATACAATCCAAGACAAAGCCAGTGGTTCTGCGATGATGAGTTTTATTAATATGCTCACAGCTTTAATGGCTGTAATTGCCTTAGCTTATGTAAGTGCTAATTCTTTTCTCGCATTTATTGGTGTTTTGGGAGGCTTATGGATTTTAGTAACAGTGCTCGTAAGATCAGACCATCTCACGTCATCCTGAGCGCTCGTAATAGGTCACCCCTAATAAACTTCTTTGGAGTTTATTAAGGGTGCACATT
>CAMFHA010000134.1 GCA_945952115.1 uncultured Legionella sp.
AGAATGAGCCTTTTTTTTGTTCAATGCAAGCATTTTGAAAGATCACGGGTATATCACTAATCAATCGGTTAATGCAAAAAACAAGTTAAAGCATCTTGACTTTCGAGGCATAGAAAAAGAAGGCGGTCGTATTATTATTGATACTTCAGATTCTAGTATTCCTATTGATATTACTCAAAATGGTAAAGAACTGGTGGTTAATTTTCTGAATACTAAAATACCTCCTAGCTTGATGAAGCATTTTGATGTTGCTGATTTTCATACTCCAATACAAGAAATTACTTTACAACAAGAACCGAAAAGTGTTCGCATGGTTGTAATTAGCAAAGGAGATTATGGGCATTTTGTTTATCAAGTGAATAAGCAATTTATGTTAGATGTTTTTCCTTTAACAGCAGAAGAAATTCAACAGCAAAAATCTAAAAAACAAGTATTTACTGGAAAACGCATTAGTTTAAATTTTCAAAATATAGAAATTCGAGCGGTACTGCAATTATTAGCAGATTTTACTGGAATCAACATTATCGTGAGCAATAATGTTACCGGAAATATTACCTTAAGGCTCAATGATATTCCTTGGGATCAGGCTTTAGATATCATTTTAACTACTCAAAATTTAGATAAGAGAAGAACAGGTAATGTGATGTTGATTGATACGAAAGAATCTTTAGATAAAATTGAAGAGTCGCAATTGAAAAGTCAACAAATTATCCAAAAATTAGAGCCTATACAGTCAGAGTTAATTCAGGTTAATTATGCTAAAGCAGCGGATATCGCAGTATTAATCAAGGATAAACAAAATTCACTTTTATCTGATAAAGGAAAAATAAGTGTGGATGCACGCACTAATATGCTTTGGATTCAGGATACAGGGACTAAAATTGAAGAGGTTAGAAATTTAATTAAACAATTAGACATTTCTGTTAAACAAGTGTTAATTGAGGCACGAATTGTTGATGTAACTAAAGATTTTTCTGAAGATCTAGGTATTCGATGGGGGGTGTCCAAGCCACCGCATTTAAGTGGTACTTTAGATGGTGCGAATCAATTTCAAATACCTCCGGGAAACACTAATCCTGCAACTGTTCCTGTTGCTCAACGTTTAAATTTAGATTTGGCTGCTGCTCCGGCAGTAGGAACACCTGCTTCTGTAGGTATTGCTTTGGCTAAATTAGGAGATAATATTCTATTGGATTTAGAGCTTTCTGCTTTAGAAAGTGAAGGTCGTGCTGAATTAATTTCAAGTCCTAGGTTAATAACAACAAATCAACAACCCGCGGTCATTGAATCAGGACAAGAAATCCCCTATCAAGAGGCAACTTCTAGTGGTGCAACAGCAGTCGCATTTAAAAAAGCTGTTTTAAGTTTAAAAGTGACGCCGCAAATTACTCCAGATAATAAAATTTTAATGGAATTACAAATCAATCAGGATACTCCTTCTGCTCAGTTATTTAATGGAGTACCTGCTATTCAAACAAAAGAAATTCAAACCAATGTATTAGTTAATAATGGACAAACTGTGGTGTTGGGAGGTATTTATACACAAGATAAAAATAAATCCATTCAACGCATTCCCTTTTTAGGAAGCTTACCTGTAGTAGGAGTGCTTTTTGGAAATAAGCAAGTAACTGTAAATAATGAAGAGTTACTTATTTTTATTACGCCTAAAATTATTACTAACTCTTTATCTATTACCGCTATTGAAGGTCAAGAAAAAGATGTATATAAATAAATTTATGGTTAAATAAGTATTTAATAATCAATTTTAGTGTTTTAAAAGAAAATCCGTTGTAGAATATATGTATATAGACCTAAAATCCTTCAAAATGCGATTTTTGGTTCATTGCTTTAGAATTGGTTATTACTGAGAGTCATTCGGTTATTACTTGTTTTTTCAAAAATCAAATCGCCAGAAATAGGGCATTTTGAAGGGCTTCGGGTATTATAAGGCTATTTTTAAATCAATTTGAGTGTATTAATGAGGTATGTAAGAAAAGATGAGTATAGTTAAAGTACGAAATATTTTTCTGATTGGGCCAATGGGTGCTGGAAAGAGTACTATAGGACGTGCTTTGGCAAAAGAGCTCAAGTTAGAATTTTATGATTCAGATGAAGTGATTGAAGAACGAGCTGGTGCGGATATATCATGGATTTTTGATATAGAAGGTGAAGAGGGATTTCGTCGGAGAGAGCAAAAAGTAATTGATGAATTAACTCAAAAATCTAATATTGTGTTAGCTACTGGAGGAGGTGTTATCATAACTCCAGAAAATCGAAATGCTCTAGCTGGTAGAGGCACGGTAATTTATTTAAAAACATCTCTACAACAACAATTTGAACGTACTAAACGAGATACCAAACGCCCTTTATTGCAAACAGATGACCTAGAAGGTAGGCTTGAATCTTTAAGAGATGAAAGAGAGCCGTTTTATGATGAATTGGCTGATGTGAGTTTTGAAACCGATAAATTAACGGTAAAAGCCGTAGCTAATAATATAATAAAATACATCTATGGCGAAGTTTGAAGTTTATAGTCAAATTAATGTTTCCCTAGCTCAATGCCAATATTTCATTAGTATTTGCTCCAATGTTTTAACAAATTCTGAATTTTGGCATTCTCTAATTGCCTCAAAGCAAGTTTTAATTGTAAGTAATGAAACTATCGCACCTTTTTATATTAATTGTCTTAAAGAATCTTTAAATAACAAGGAATGCGATGTTCTCATTCTACCTGATGGCGAATTATATAAAAATCAGCAGAGTTTATCTGCTATCTATAATAAGCTCATTCAAAAAAAATACCATCGAGACAGCTGTTTACTAGCTTTAGGTGGTGGTGTTATTGGTGATATTACAGGTTTTGCAGCGTCCACTTACCAAAGGGGAATATCTTTTATTCAAATACCGACTACTTTATTGGCTCAGGTAGATGCTTCAGTGGGTGGAAAGACAGCCATAAATCATCCATTAGGGAAAAATTTAATTGGTAGCTTTTATCAACCACAAGCAGTGGTAATCGATGTGGATACTTTAAAAACTTTACCTTCGCGCGAATTTCGTGCTGGCATAGGCGAGATTATTAAATATGCTTTATTGGAAGGAAGAAGCTTTTATTATGAAGTTCAAGATAAATTAAAAAAAGGATTAACGAATACCAGTAAGGAACTTCCCTATCTTATTGATCAATGTTGTCAAATTAAAGCTCGTTTTGTTGCAGCAGATGAGCGTGAGCAGGGTGAGCGTGCCTTGCTTAATTTAGGGCACACTTTTGCTCATGCTTTAGAAACATATACTAATTATCAACAATGGCTACATGGAGAGGCTGTTGCAATTGGTCTATATTGTGCCGCTAGGTTATCTTTTGAGCTCAATTTAATAGAATTCTCCATGGTTAAGTCTGTAGAGCAAATGTTAATATGGGCTGGCTTGCCTCATAAAATTCCCAAAAATATAAATCTTAACGAGTTAATGCAGCTAATGAGTTTAGATAAAAAAGTAAAAAATGGTTGTTTGCGTTTTGTTGTTATTCGTCAACCAGGAGATTGTTATCTAGACGATCAAGTCACGGAACATTACGTATATAAGGCACTTAGTGCTTCTGTAGAAGGAGAATAAAAATGAAAGATGAAGTGATTCAGGGAAATTTAGGGATAGCTAATCGAGCTCGCTCTTTATTTAAACCTAGCTCTTGGTTAGCTAAGATTGATTTTATTAATCATTTAGTTCTTTTTAATAATGTTTTAATTACGGTTTTATCTGAAAAATCTGGTGGAAAAACTTCTTTTACTAACGTGTTATTAAATAACTTAGATCAACAAATTAAACCTATTTTTATAAGTGCGACGACATCTATTGAACAAAACAATTTTTTAGCTACTATTTCTGAGCAACTGAATTTAAATTTTGATTCAGCTACTAATTTTAGCTCTATAGTTGCTCAAGTTAATGATAATAAAAATCAAGTGTTACTTATTATTGATGATGCTCAATATTTACCAGAACAGTTAATTAAAGATTTTTTAATCGTTATTAAAAACCAAAGTAATTGCTCATCTCGTCATTCTGAGTGGAACAAAGACTCTCCTGAATTGCAGCACAGTGCACCATTTGGAGATCCTTCGTCGCAAGCGACTCAGGATGACGGAGCAGCTACCAATCAAAATGAATGTGGGTTTTTTAATATTTGTTTAGTTTCTGATTATTCCCTAGTATCAACGTTGAATGATTTAGCTGCAAATGACTTTACTAATTTAGTCCATACCATTGAGCTAGGTTATTTAAATGAAAATGAAACTAGAACTTATGTGTTACAACGAGCGATGGCAGAACGATTAATTAACAAACCTCTTACTGATTCTCAATTTAAACAATTTTATCAATTAACTAAAGGTAATATTGCTACTATTAATAGTAGTTTAGATTCCTTTATTTTTAAATGCTCTAATCCAGTCGAAAAAAATGGAATCGCTTTAATAAAACGAACAGGGATTGTTTTTGGTGCTGCAGCAGTACTAGCTGCTTTTTCTTATATTTATTTTTCTTATATCGATCATTCTATCGAGGAAAATACCTTAAATTTTGATACTAGTCTTCCTTCTATAAGCCAGGCTTTAAATGAGCCCTCAGATTCTGTAATTCATGAAGAATTATTAGTAAGCTTTATCCCTACTTTTAATGATTCAGCATTAATTCAATTAGTACAAAATGTCTTGCCTAAAAAACAAATTTTAGAGCTTTCTGAGGATGAACAAACTAATGATACAGTCGCCCTAGTAGATAAAGTTATTGTTATTCCAACTGTACCTAAACAAGATCTTAATAAGGTAGCTGGTAAAGCTGCACACCAAATAATGAAAGTGCCTGTGCATGAAAAGCAAAAACAACATCATATAACCGCATCTCTACATCCAGTATTGAAAAAAACAATAGCAAAACAAATACATTCTACTGGATTTACTATTCAGCTCATTGCAAGCCATAGAAAAAGTGATCTTGATCGATTTAAGCGTGCCAATAAAATTACTAGTACGACTAAAATTAGATATTTTAATAATGAGAAAGGGAGTTGGTATATTTTAACTGTAGGTGAGTTTAATACGCGTACAGAGGCACTAAAAAAAGCAAGTAAATTACCCTCTTCTTTAACGAAATTAAATCCATGGGTTAGATCAGTTTCGGGTTTGCGCAATATTGGTTAATATGAGTCGGAGATAAAAAATCTCTTCATTTCTTATAGCGCACATGATAGTGAGTCAGAGGGTTCTTCAGGTTTATTCTTTTCCGATTGAAGTTCTCTCTGTTTAATATTTTTTAAAGCTTGGGCTGACAGTTTTAATGAGCTTGTCTTTGCAGGCTGTTCCTCATATTGAGTCTGATCATTTTCTTCTGATAAATCAATTTTATCTTGTGCTTCGTTTTCACAACAAGCAGCACTAAGACGCTTCATATTTATATGACTTAAATGCTCGTCTTTTTTTGATAACTCACTTTCATCAATTGGCTCATATAGAGCTGGCTTACGCACAGGTAGAATACATTTTTCTATAATGCCACCTAAAACACCAGCGACAGCAAAGGCTACTATTAATCCAAAACATGCAACGCCTACAGGGGGACAAAATATAGTGAGTGCAGAGAGAGCTATTGCAGGAAGTAAAAATTTAAAAGTAAAATCCAAGAAGCCGGGCTCTTGTCTAGGTCCGATGAAATTATCGTTTTCTTTAGAAGGAAACAGGTGATCTAATAGCATTGCAATACTGACAACAGGAAGAACTAGACCCATCGCTGCAAATATCATAACTGCACCCATAGGTAAAAGTAATAGAATACTTGCGGCAGAAAGAATACCAAGTGCTAATGCAATTGTTAAAACAACCGCTATTGAAGCTAATTCAATCCTATCTCTATTTGTGGTTTTAGTTGCTTTCATAATTATCCCAATGCATTCTGTTTAAAAAATTAACACCCAAGTCTTTTTTTGTCAATAAAATGATGCTTTGGGACTCGCTAAAAATATCTAATTTTTGAACATAAATATTGATTTTGACTACGTCCTGCGCTTTATGCGCAGGATCCATGTGATCTTAATTAAAGTTTAGATCTTGATTCCGCGCATAAAGCTTCCAATTAGCCTTAAGTTTTAGTTGACAAATACTCAA
>CAMFHA010000135.1 GCA_945952115.1 uncultured Legionella sp.
CGAATGTGCACCCTTAATAAACTCCAAAGAAGTTTATTAGGGGTGACCTATTACCCGCAGCACAGTACTTTTTAGCAAAAAAGACGAAGCTGCGGAATGTCAGAACGATCAATGCACTACTGCATCTTGGGTAATACAACGACTTATTACTTGTCGCGTAATAAAATCTCCTTGAGTTGCGCCATAAGTAGAAACAAAATGTTTAGCTAAAATAAGCACCCAGCCAGATAAGCGAAAATTCATTTTTTTTTCCATTTGATCTACTTCTATTTCAAATAAACCTAAAGTATTACTGTCTCGTTCATTTGCATATTCTTCCATAATCACTCGAGCAGTTTGTAAATCTTTTTCTCTTGTAGGCCAGTTTTGACTCATGAAGGCTCCCAATAAAAATCTTAATTAGGTTTTTTAGCTAAATTACTATTGAGCAATAATAGGAAGAAATTTTACCATAAATTAGCCCTTTGCTTCAAATAAAATTTGATCTTAAGTTTTCTTCAAAATGCTAGGTTTTGAAGTTTTTGAGTAGATTGTTTTTTCTGAACAGCTTATGATAGGACTATTTAAAACTTCAATTAAGCATCATGAATTATCTTATTTTACCTTCACTTTTATCTGCTGATGTAACTCGTTTAGGGGAAGAAGTAGATGCAGCACTTAAAGCAGGAGCTGATTATATTCACTTTGATGTAATGGATAATCATTATGTACCTAATTTAACTTTTGGCCCTTTATTTTGTGAAGCATTAACTCAACGAATCCCTAAGATTCTTATTGATGTACATTTAATGGTTCAACCTGTTGATGCGTTGATCGAAGCATTTGCTAAAGCTGGCGCAAAGCGTATTTCCATTCATCCTGATGCTACCACTCATTTGGATAGAAGCTTGCAATTGATCAATGATTTAGGCTGTGAAGCTGGTTTGGTCTTAAACCCAGCCACGTCTATAGACCACTTAACTTGGTGCATTCATCATTTAAGCTTTGTTTTAGTCATGACGGTTAATCCTGGGTTTGGTGGTCAAAAATTAATTCTACCTATACTAGATAAAATAAAACAAATACACTCTCTCTATCCTAATTTGCCTATTTGTATCGATGGAGGCGTCACCATTGAAAACATTGCAAGTTTAGCACAATCTGGAGCCAGTCAATTTGTTGCAGGATCAGCTATATTTCATAGCACAGATTACCAAATAACCATAGATAAAATGCGAGCACAACTTAGCGTTGTTAACCAGTAAAGGATTATAAATAATTTAAATCTTGGTGAACGCTTACTACAGAGGTCCTATGAAAAAATTCATGATCATATTGTCAGGACTATTTTGGTCCATCACTGGGTTTGCTTTATCTGGGCAGGCTTACATGGATCGTTTCAATACTTTTTCTGCTTGGTATCAACAATTACCCTTTGTCCCTACTCCAGCTTTTTTAGAGTTTGTCAAAGAAAATACTCCTCTTGCTAATAAACTAAGAGATAAATGGTTATATGAATTAGCACGTACTAAAGATTGGAAACAATACGTGGCTTATTACCAACCTACTTCTGACATCAACTTAGTCTGTTATAATCAAATAGCTCATTATAATTTAGGACAAGAAGAGGAAGTACTTCGAGATTCGGCTTCTATTTGGTTAATAGGAGAGTCTCGTCCTCAAGCATGTAATACTCTTTTTGATTTATTATTAAATAATAATAAATTCGATCAAAATCTGATTACTCAACGCATTACTCTTGCTTTAGATAAGCGTAATATCAGTTTAGCACGTTACTTATTAAAACATTATAAAGTGCCTCATCCTAAAGAAGTTGATCAATTATCTGCTATTCATCAACGCCCTACGCTTATTACTAGTTTAGAGCCAAGCGGATTTAACAGTAATTTATATCTTTATGGTTTAAAGCGCTTAGTTTCTACTAATATGGATCAAGCAATAAAAATTTGGAATCTTCCCAAAACAAAAATAATTATGAATGAGGAACACCAACAAGCATTTCTTTCTCATGTCACACTTTATAAAGCCATGCGTAATAGTGAAGATACTCTCCTTTGGTTTAAACAAATTAAACCCCAATATTACAATGATGTATTAGTTGATTGGCAAATCCGTTTCGCACTAAAATTAGGTCATTGGCAACGCGTCGAAGAATTAATTAATCACTCTAAAAATAAGGAGCTTCCATGCTGGCAATATTGGTTAGCTCGTGCTTTAGATGCTCAAGGAAACAAAGAAAAAGCTCAAGTTATTTATGAGTCCTTGTCAAAAAATAGACAGTATTATGGTTTCTTAGCTAGTTTGCGCTTAAATAAAAAACCAAGCTTTGAAAACGAGCAAGTTACGACTGATTTAAATACTTTAAAACCCTATAAATCTATTATTGATCAAATCTATAACTTGCATTTGGCCAAACAAGATGCTCAAGCTTCACGTTTACTTAATGATTTCATTAGTGAATTACCTAAAGAAGAAGCAAGTGCTCTTGTGTATTGGGTAGATACCTCTCTACAATGGCATGGCAAATCAGTATATTTAAGTGATAACGAAAAACTTAATAATCAATTAATGCTGCGTTTTCCTTTAGCCTATAAAAACACAGTTACAATGTATGCCAAGCAATATTCAGTACCACCAGAATTTGTTTATGCAATCATTCGCCAAGAAAGTGGATTTAGAGAAAATGTAGTATCTTTTGCAGGTGCTCGTGGTCTAATGCAATTAATGCCTCATACAGCCAGTATTGTTTCAAAAGAAAGTAAGATAGCTTACAAGAATCAGGAGCAGCTATTTTTATCTCAAAAAAATATTAATATCGGCATCGCTTATTTAAAACAATTAACGAAGCGATTTAGCAATCACCCTGTCTTAGTTGCAGCGGCCTATAATGCGGGCCCTAGTCAAGTGGTATATTGGTTAAAAAACCACCCTCCCAAAGAAATTGATTTATGGATTGAAACTTTACCCTGGCAAGAAACGCGTAATTATTTGAAAAATGTAATGGCTTTTGCAATAGTGTATCAGTATAGGCTAAATCAAAAACCAAACTTAGCACCCTTTCTAGCAAGCTTATAAGATCGATACTTTTGTAACATTCACGAGTTGTGTCAATTTTTGTTTTGAATACTTTTTACTAGACTTATCATTCCCGCGAAAAGCGGGAATTTTTGATCATTTCTTTAATTGGTTTGCTGATCATTAATTACGATTATTGATGACTATTTTGATGAATTATCCTAGAAAATGCAGTTGAATCTACTACAAGTGTCTACTGCGTTTTCTAGGATATGCATAGTCTCTACATTACATTTAATTTTACTGCAAGATATGGACCATTTAAATTGAATGGTCTGTCTTTTTGATCTACTGACACAATTGCCATTGTCCCTGTTGAAAACTCAGGAACACTTCGATTAACACCTGCTTGTACTAATGTTTGTGGTGTGATGGTTGATATAGCATTCATATAAGAAATCAAGCGATATCCAGCTTCAATACTAAAATTGGGAACGTGTTGATTTTTGATTTGATACATAAGTCCCAATTTTCCATCCAATCCGGGTACAATTTGTGTTTTATTGGGTGTAGTAATTTGCTGTTTACTTACGCCGATACCAATCTGAGTCAATCGTGTAGAGGTGGAGCTAAAATTTTCTTGGACACTAATAGTTCCTGCGTTTAAAGAAGCTACTGCTGTGCCAACAATGCTTAATCCTTTAAAAATTTCTAATTGGCCATTCAATCCCAAATCTGGGCCAGCACCTATAAATTCAGAGTGCGATAGTAAATTAAAAGAGAATGCAGGATCTGGAGGAAGTGGATAAGTATTTGGGGCAGGTCCTGCACCAATCATATCACTGAAGGTAGTTGAGAAATTTTGTTTTAGGTATAAAAAATTAACTCCAGCCATAATTTTTGCACTTAACCATGACTCAGATACGGAAAAAATCTTTTCTAGATTTAGCGCAACATTATCATAGTTATATTTTAATTCAGCATCAACCTGACGAATACCAAATACAGCTGGACTCATTTCAAAAGGAGGTCCAACAAATTCAACATCGCTAACCTCAGTTACCTGGTTTCCTTGCTTTTCTGATGAATCACTCGAGGCAAAATGAATCCAATCAATACTTGCATTAAGTGAGGTTTCTTTGAGGTTATATAAAAGACCTAATTCAAATGCAGGAGAATAAGAAGGATTGATTGATTGAGCACTCCAATTTTGAAAATAAGGTTGTGTACCAGCAACATAATATGCATAGGTATGGTTACTACTCATCGGCTTTAAATTTAACCATGCGCCTGAAATTTCATAACGATATAAGTTAGGCTGATTTGCATACATAGAGCTTGCACTTAAAAGTGCAAGCGGAAGTGTCATCTTCTTTATAAACATATTCGTTTTCATTCCATTAGTTATTGAATAATTAATCCTGAAGGGTTGTTGAAATTAAATTCATTTGAATTCACACAATTGCTTAGACTTCCGTCTACTGAACTCACATCACAAACTCCAATGCTTTTTAATCCACTTGGAATGAATGCTTTTAATGGAGCATTTAAAATAGCAAGATTACCAAATCCAGAGAAATAGCCCCCAGTAATTTTACAATTGGAAAAAGTGGTAGACGATGAAACAGTACAAAGAACAACAGTATTGTTACCATGATTGGTAAAATAGGCATAATTGATGCCACCAATTGTTGCAAAATAGATTCCCTCAGGTTCATTCAACAAATTAGATGTCCCAGTAATCGTACCCAAACCACTAGTACATAATGAAGGCATAATCATGCAATAAGTAGTTGGAACATCTTGGTTATTAAAATTGGTGACATAAACTGTATTGTCTATTATTGCTAAATCTGAAGGTACAGAAAAAGTTGCACTACCTTGGTTAAAAGTACAGCTATTTAATTGAGCCCCTGCTACGGTGCAAGTAGTTACGCCTTGATTCGATTGCTCTGGACCAGAATCCGCAATATAGGCTGTAGTACCTTGTATTGAAATTCCTGTGGGTGCATAAACTGCGGGCGTAGAACTAGGAATAGCATTGCCACAATTCGATAACTCTCCTGAACTGGAATTAATAATACAAGAACTAATTCCTCCACCGATATTAGCGACAAATAAAACATTGTTACTAATGGCCACTGCTTCAGGATGTGCAAAAGTATTGCTGGTTGCGGTTATAAGGCAATATTTAAGATTTCCTGAGATAATATCACAAAGTGAAATATTATTACCATCCCAGTTTGTCACATACAATTTATTTGCATTGCTAGGAACTGATGGTGCTGGAGTAATAGAAAGAATCATGCTTTCTTGAGGCCTGGAGCATAAGAATTTATCAGGTTGATTAGTATTCCCTAATGTTTTGCAAACAACAGGTCCACCTTTAAATTTTGATTTTATCGCAGAGCCATTTACATAGAGAGTAAGATTGCATGATTGACCTGGTGATAAAACAAATGGATTGGAGCACTGAGAACTGTCATCTGTACGTTGTGTCACATAAGGGATTGGCACCATAGTTAAGGTTCGTGTAATTAAAGTAGTATTTGTTACCGTATACTGAACATAAGCGTGGCGATTTGCAGGCACAGTAACAGAAGTTGGAGTCTTTGCAATAAAACTAAACTTAGCTTCAGTTGATGCATAACTTTGCATCCCACTAAATACAAAAGAACAGATTAAATAAAATAATTTTTTCATGGTTTAACTCTTATAGAAAATAGCTAATATTAAACTCTATGCCGTTAGTATAAAGATTGTTTAAACTCAATCCGTTACTAGTGGATTGACCCTCTGCGCGATCAAGTACACTGCTTCCCCAGCAAACAAATTGATAGCCTAGACCAATACTTAGGTGCTGATTCACACTATGCTGAAAACCAACTCCCAGAGTGTAACTGAATGATGTTTTAGTTTTAGATTGGAAGGGCGGTGCATCAACTTCTTGGAAAATCAATGGTGTCGCAAAATAGCCATAAGAATGATTAAAACCTACGCCAATGCTGCCACTGATATAAGGATTTAGATTATAGCTAAGTCCTTATAAAATAGTTACATTGAATGGTGCTGAAATAAATCATCG
>CAMFHA010000136.1 GCA_945952115.1 uncultured Legionella sp.
CTGTATCATAAGGTCTATGCGTTTGGTTCCATCCATAAATAACGTCAGTATATTCCTCTGGAATAATTTGTTGATAAACGGAAATTTGATAGTTTGAGTTCTTAACTATTTCAGATAATATATATTTATAATGTCTAATTAACCGATGGATAGTCTCTTGTTTGAACAGTGACGTTGCATATTGAATAGTTCCTTTAATTTTGCTCTTAGAGATACGTATTCCCAATAATAAATCAAATTTTGCAATATCTAATATGTTATTTATTAAAATTTCCTGAAAAGGTGCATTTAATACATTTGTTATTTCATGTTCAACTTGAAACATTATCTGAAAAATAGGATGCTTGGATAACTGGCGATCGGCTAAAGCATCCACTAGTTTTTCAAATGGAAGATCTTGATGTTCTTGCACATCTGCTATATGCCGAGAAATATTTGCTAAACAGTCATTTATTAACGTAGAGCTCTCGATTTTAAGGCGTAAAGGTAAGCTGTTAACAAAAAAACCAATCATTTCAGCTAATTGAGGATGCTGCCTATTTGCAAAAGGAGCGCCTATTATGATGTCTTCTTGTTTGGAATAAGCAGATAAAACTATGGCAAATCCTGTAAGCAAAACTGTATACAAAGTCACGCCTTGTTCACTTGCTAATGTATGCAACGCTTGCGATAATTTATCGGATAACTCAAATTCAATACATAATCCTCTATAGTCCATTTCTGCAGGTCGAACGAAATCAGTTGGAAAATTCAATGTATTATAGTCAGCAAGTATGTCTTTCCAATAAGTCAGCAGCTGCTCTAGACGCTGCTCATTAAGACGATATCTTTGCCAACAAGAGAAATCTTTGTATTGCAAAGAGTGAGTTTCTTTATAGTCTGGAGCTTTTTTGAACATTAATGCATAATAATAATTTTCTGTAAGTTCTCGTATCCAGACGCGATGCGACCATTCGTCAAATGCGATATGATGAAATAGCATCATTATAAAATGTTTATTTGTATCTATGGAAAAATAATGAACTACTTTAAGAGGATATTCTTTTGTTAAATTAAAAGGGATAAGTATTTGCTTTTTAATAGAAGTATATATTTCATTTTCTGCTAAAAGTTTTTTTTCTATTATAAGTTTATCGGATTGAATAATTTGCTGCACCATACCTACTTCATCAAAAGCGAATAGAGTACGTAAAATAGTATGGTGCGCTACCCCAGCCTCTAATGCTTGGATTAATGCTTCAATAATTGTATCTTGGTTTAGTTGCAACACTATGGGAATATGATACAGATGAGTGCCTCCTTCATATTGCTCCATAAACCAGAGGCGTTCTTGCGCAAATGAAAGTGGTGCATTACTCCTGGAGGTAGGTTTAATTTTTTTTACAGGAGTCCTAGACTCTGTGATAAAAATTAAATTAGAGATAGTTCTCTGTTTAAATAAATCTGCAATTTTAATTTCACAATCCATTAATTGGGTCATTTTATGGACAACTTGAATCGCTATAATAGAATGACCACCCATTCGAAAAAAATCATCTTCTATGCCGATTTGTTTCACACCTAAAACTTCTTGCCATAGAGAGCAAAGCTCGGCTTCTAAATGATTCCGAGGAGCGACATAATGTTGTGTAGCTAATGTAACATCAGGTATTGGTAGTGCTTTGCGGTCTAATTTTCCATTAACAGTCAAAGGTATATGCTCAAGGGCGATAAGAACTTTTGGAATCATATAATGAGGTAGGCACGAAGATAGATAAGCATTGATTGCTTGTTTGTCCAATAAATGAGAGCTTACATAGAAAGCAGCCAAAAAGGGTTGCGGCTGCTGATATAGCAATACAGCGCAAAGTTTAATGCCAGGATAGTCACTTATTATTTTTTCTATTTCACCTAACTCAATTCTTAACCCATTTATTTTCACCTGATCATCGAGACGCCCTTTATATTCTATGCAGCCATTTTCTAACCAACGCACTCGATCACCAGTTTTATAAAGCTTGGTATATCCTAGAGCCTTATCATAGGCTGTTGCAAAAGGATTAGGGATAAAATTCTGGGCTGTTAACTCAGGTTGATTAAGATAACCTCTTGCCAATCCCACCCCGCCAATATAAAGCTCTCCAGTTACTCCAATTGGCACTGGTGCCTGTTGAGAATCTAAAATATACACCTGGGTATTTTGAATTGGTTTCCCTATGCATACCATAGAGGAATCACGTTTACAGGGGAAAAAAGTTACATCAATAGATGCTTCAGTCGGCCCATATAAATTGTGAATTTCAAGATTTGGGGAGCTGATTGAATAAGCAGCTTCTAATTGTTGAGTTAAAAGTGCTTCACCACTACAAAAAATGTAACGCAAAGACGCAGGCATTTTTTTAATTAATGAATGAAGAGCCTGACTGAATGCGGCCAACATACTTGGAACAAAATGAATAATAGTGACATTCAACTCATTGATTAGCTGCCACAAATAATCAGCTTCTCTGTGTCCCTCTGGTTTAGCAATCACAAGTTGACCACCATTGCTCAAAGTCCAAAACAACTCCCAAACAGATACATCAAAAACATAGGGCGTTTTAAATAGCACCACATCTGCTTGAGTCATTTTGTAGGTGTTTTGCATCCAATCAATACGATTAACCACTCCACCATGTTCAACCATCACTCCTTTGGGGACTCCTGTGCTGCCTGAGGTATACATTACATACAACAAATCATTGGATTGGAAAGAGTGAAATAAAGAATGGATATTTTCATTTTGATAAGGCTTGTTATCCAAGCAAATAAGTTGTAAACCATTAAGGCCAATTTGCTCTAATTCTTTAACAGATGAGTGTGTTAATACGATATGTGCTTGTGAATCATTCAGGATAAAACGAATGCGGTCCTTTGGGTAGCTAGGATTAATTGGCACATAGGCGCTTCCTGTTTTCAAGATTCCAAGAATTCCAATTACCATTTCTAGAGAACGTTCAAGACAAATAGCGATTAATGTACTAGAGTTTAATTCACCATCAGGATATTGCTTTCTTATATAGTGAGCGAGCTGATTGGATGCTTCATCGAGCTCTTGATACGTAACATATTGTTTTTCAAATACTAATGCTATTTGTTTAGGTGTACGTTTTGCTTGTTCTACAAACAATTGATGTATTGATTTATTTTTAGGAAAATCTACGTAGGTATTATTCCAATCGTATATAATTAGATGATGCTCATCTTGACTTAATAACTCATATTGGCTAATAGATTGCATAGGTTTTGAAACCATTTGTACTAAAACAAGCTCGTAACATGTCGCGAATCTTGTAATCGTTTCTGGCGCATATAAACTCGTTGCATAATTCATTATACCGTGCAATATGCTATCGTTATCATCAATTAACAGTGTCAAGTCAAATTTAGCGGTTACATATTCTAATGATGTTATTGGGCGTAAATAAGTCGTATCGAACTGTTCTTCAAGACGTTGCATAACAAACATGATTTGGAATAAGGGATGTCTAGAGGTATCCGATTCAACCTTTAATATATCAATAAGTTTCTCAAAGGGAATATCTTGATAGGCCTGAGCTTCTATGACATTCTTATGAATGGTGTTAATTACCTCTTGAGCTGTCGCATGTACATTTATTGTTTCTCGTAATGCAAGATTATTGATGAAACATCCGATTAATGGAGCAACTTCGGCGTGATGGCGATTTGCAATAGGGGTGCCTATAATTAGATCATTCTGACTCAAATACTTATTCAACACAATATAAAAACCACTTAATAAAACAGTATATACCGTAACTTTCAATGATTGTGCTAATTGACGCACTTGCGTGCTTAAATCTGCACTTAATTCAAAATAATGATTTCCCCCGCTATAATTTACGTATGCTGGACGCTTATAATCTGATGGCAGGGTTGTCGATTCATACCCATCAAGCTTCATTTTCCAATATTCAATTTGTATTTTTAACTGGTCTTCTTGTAAATAATGTCGCTGCCAGGCAGCAAAATCTTTATATTGAATAGTTAATTCTGGTAAATTTATATCGATACCTTTATTAAAATGTTCATAATAAGATTTTAATTCACGAGAGAAAATGTCCATCGACCAAGCATCAAAGGCCACATGATGGATTGTGATCGCTAATATTATCTTAAATTCAACTGACGAGTTTTGGATTATGCCTTCTTGTTCAATTACACGATACAAACCTACTCTAATAGGATATTCTTTGGACAAATCAAACGACTCATTGTTGCTATCTCCTAGGATCTGCGCTAATTCTTGCTTATGAATACAAATCTCTTTTATCGTTAAATTTTTGGACTGTATGGCTTGATAATCCATGCCTGATGCATCTTGTAAAAAAAATGTTCTCAAGACATCATGACGAAAAACTATTGCATGCAATGCTCGCTTTAAATCTTCATAATTAGTTTTTTCTCCTAATTCAAATACCATCGGAATATGATAAGCATTCGTTCCATCTTCGTAGCGCTCTATAAACCATAATCTTGATTGTGTATAAGATAATGGGCCTTTATGACTCGCCAAAACTGGAATTTGAGTTATTTTTTTATCTACAGCCATTTGTTGTGTTAACTTTTCAATAGTAGGATATCTAAAAATATCTCCGACAAATACCTGCTTTCCTAATGTCTGGCTGATTTGATGTGAGAGCTGTATCGCTAAAATTGAATGTCCTCCTAATTTGAAAAAATCATCTCTTATGCCAACTTGTTTTGCTCCAAGAATTTTTCTCCAAAGTGCGCATAGCTCCTTTTCTAATGGTGAAGTCGGTGCGATATAATGAGCTTCATCTGAAAACTCCAGTTCGAGAAGAGCTGCACGATCTAATTTTCCATTAGTGTTCAGAGGCATTGTGCTTAAAAAAATATATTTCTCTGGCAACATAAAACCAGGTAGATTTTCTGATAAAAACTCCTCTAATTCTTTGATCGATGGTATAAAATCACTTGTAACAACGTAGGCAATTAATTTTTTACCTTGAACGGTCTCTTTAACCAAGACAGCCGCATTACTGATTTTTGAATGTTGCATCAGCGCATGTTGTATTTCGTTTAACTCAATACGATATCCATGAATTTTAATCTGGGTATCATTGCGGCCAATAAATTGAATATCACCATTCAGTAAAAATTTAGCTAAATCTCC
Source organism: uncultured Legionella sp. (assembly GCA_945952115.1). Taxonomy (GTDB): domain Bacteria; phylum Pseudomonadota; class Gammaproteobacteria; order Legionellales; family Legionellaceae; genus Legionella. The sequence goes on from CAMFHA010000136.1 coordinate 5,177, forward strand.
AGTCTTATATAATCTGATATTGGTATAACTAACTTTATCATCGGCTGTTGCAAAAGGATTAGGGATAAAATTCTGGGCTGTTAACTCAGGTTGATTAAGATAACCTCTTGCCAATCCCACCCCGCCAATATAAAGCTCTCCAGTTACTCCAATTGGCACTGGTGCCTGTTGAGAATCTAAAATATACACCTGGGTATTTTGAATTGGTTTCCCTATGCATACCATAGAGGAATCACGTTTACAGGGGAAAAAAGTTACATCAATAGATGCTTCAGTCGGCCCATATAAATTGTGAATTTCAAGATTTGGGGAGCTGATTGAATAAGCAGCTTCTAATTGTTGAGTTAAAAGTGCTTCACCACTACAAAAAATGTAACGCAAAGACGCAGGCATTTTTTTAATTAATGAATGAAGAGCCTGACTGAATGCGGCCAACATACTTGGAACAAAATGAATAATAGTGACATTCAACTCATTGATTAGCTGCCACAAATAATCAGCTTCTCTGTGTCCCTCTGGTTTAGCAATCACAAGTTGACCACCATTGCTCAAAGTCCAAAACAACTCCCAAACAGATACATCAAAAACATAGGGCGTTTTAAATAGCACCACATCTGCTTGAGTCATTTTGTAGGTGTTTTGCATCCAATCAATACGATTAACCACTCCACCATGTTCAACCATCACTCCTTTGGGGACTCCTGTACTGCCTGAGGTGTACATTACATAAGCCAAATGATGCGGGTTGCTGAAGCGCTCAATATTACTTGTTTTTTCTTTCTGCTGGTTTATTTGGTTTTCTTGATTATCGATAGCTAATATTATGGGGAGCGTTTCATGTTTTAGATCATTAGTGAATATCTCTTTTATTTTTTCTTCATAAAGAGTGCTCACTAAGAT
>CAMFHA010000137.1 GCA_945952115.1 uncultured Legionella sp.
TATTTTTCAGGGCAAAAATCTTTAGTCTTTGCTAACTACCCCTGACCTATTACGCGCCTTAGCGAAGTAACCCAGAGCGATACTTCGTTAAAGCTCTATGTTTTTTTTCTTCACTTTGTTCGTAATGTCGGCATTTTTTATTTTCTCTTAATAAATAACATACCCCGTGAATGGTTACCCCAAAGATATCCTGAAGCAGTAAGACCTTGGTTGCATGTTGCTTGGCATTTAATAGCTGCTGTCGCAATGCAACAATTTAATAATGCTCTTAGTCATCAAATGCAAATGAACTGATAAAAATGGCTATGTTTTCTAGCGTTCATTGAATCTTTATCTAATGCTTTTTGAGACATGCTTTGATCATGTTCATTGTAAGAGTCATACCCTTAATGTTAACACATCACAAGGTGCGCGGTTGGTTATCGCATGTGCGGTGCTTCCTAATAGACTTTCTAAACCATGAGTTGAGTGACTTCCAATAATAACAAGTTGGCAATTTAATTCTTTAACTTTATTAAAGATAATTTCTTTAACAGAGCCAATTTCTACAAATTGTTGAGAACTAGGAATATCAAGATTTTCACCAATTAAAGAAAGGACAGTTTGAGCATCATCTTTTGCTGGATTCACTAATTCAGTAAAACCTAAGCCTTGAGCTAATTGATAGCTAGTAGGGAATTCAATAACATGAAGAAGATACAATTTTGCTTGAAAATGCTTTGCAATTTGAGCTGCTTTTTCAGTTAAATGTTCATGTTTACTTAGTAAGTCCGTAGCGAATAAAATATTAGTATACATAAAAGTCCTTATTAAAGTAATTATTATGATCTAGTGTATACTCTAATGCTACTAAGTTAAGGTTAATACGTCACTCTCGCTTTCGCCATTCTCGCTTTCGCAAAAATGGCGAAATCTTTTAACTTAGTGCTATTAATGTATGCTGCGCTTTATCTGCTTCTTTTTCGTTTAATCTTAGCGCAAATCTGACTTTTCACCAAGAATTTAGCACGTCGCTAAAACGGGAATTATTTTTTTAAGGTTTGAATAACTTCATAACCTAAAATACCGCCCACTGTAATTATTGAAGCAAAGAACAAGATCTTTTGACTAGAATTATAAGTCTTTTTAATTGGTTTAGTAAGATCTTCTTTTGATGTTTCCAATATTTCTTCTTTTGAATCTAGTTCACATGTTGCAATAATTTCTTGAGTTATTATTGATTCTGTTGTTGGATCAGCTATCCAATCAGCTCGGATTAATTGTGGAACTATTGGTTGATGAGTAAGGACTTCCAAATTGGAATTTACACTGAGATTAACTGGTTCTAAATTAGAAGTTATTTCTTGTTTATCATTTATTAACAGCTCATCTGTAAGTTTTTTCTCTTGATCATCCGATACGAGCAGAACCTCAGTTGTTTCTGAATTAGAAGTTATTTCTTGTTTATCATTTATTAACAGCTCATCTGTAAGTTTTTTCTCTTGATCATCCGGTACGAGCAGAACTTCAGTAGTTTCTGAATTAGAAGTGGTTTCTTGTTTATCAGTTGTTAATAGATCATCTGTAAGTTTTTTCTCTTGATCGTCCGATAAGAGCAGAGCTTCAGTAGCTTCTGGATTAGATACTATGTCTAGATCATTTGGTTCTACTAAATCATAACTATCTTCTGAGCTAAACTCTATTTGCTTAAGTTTATTAGATAATATCGTCCAGGGGTCATTTTTTATCATATTCGTTCCTTTTAGCAAAAGCATGAATCAATAATAATCTATTTGATTATAAAAAGCGACATATCCAGGTTAAGTATTTTCTATATAGCATTGCTTACTAAGTTTTAGACGAGGCGCATTTGGATGAGGCGAATTAATATACAATAAGTATACAATTGAAGCTGAGTGAGAATGCAACGAAGTATAAAACTTAGTAAGCAATGCTATAGCTGTTGTAAAGGTTTAATAACAAAATCTCGTTCTAAATAGTAAGGATGAGGAATTTTTAATATGGGGTGATTTATTATTCTATTGTTGTATAAAATAATATCAATATCAAGTGTTCGTGGTCCCCAATGCTTTTTACGAACACGTCCTTGTTTTTTTTCTATTTTTTGACAATACTCAAGCAAAAGAAAGGGATCTAGGTTGGTTATAATTTTCACCAAAACATTGCAAAAATCTTGTTGCGCTTCCACTCCCCATGCTTTATTCCAATCAAATTTTGATACCTTTGTAATAGAGGTATAAGGAATTGATTTTATGTTTTTTAACGCTATCCTAATTTGGCGTTCAGGAAATTTTTGATTAGAACCAAGACTTAAATAACAGACATTCATTAACTTTTGTCAATAGTTTTAGGTTTTCTTTTGCGTCTAGGTTTAGGAGCAGGAGGCGTTAATGTATTTACCATTAGATGTTGTTTTTTTTCATCAGCCTCTTGAAAGCTAGTCCACCATTGAGCTAATTCCATTTGTTCATCACCAGCTAAGGCTCGAATAGCCATAAAATCATAAGCTGCTCTAAAACGAGGATGTTCAAGAAGATGAAAAGCGCGTCCGCCAGCACGTTTTTCAAAACGATATTGTAATAGCCATATTTCTCTTATGACTTGTGTAAAACGTTTTGGGATAGAGATAATTTTATTTTGCTCAGAAATAACCATCGACATGGCTTTTTCTATTGCTGGTAACGGATCTAATCCAGACTGTTGAAGTTTTTTTGATAAAGCAATCATGGGAAACCATAGCAACACAGCGAAAATAAAGGCAGGTGTAACTGGTTTTTCACTACGAATACGTATATCTGTATTTTCAAGAGCAATACCAATAAATGCATTTACATGATACTCAGTTTCAATTAATGCCTCAACACTCGGAAATAAATGTTGGAATAGTCCATATTGAACAAGTAACTTATGAACAGTTTCTGCTTCACCACATTGGTATAATTTAGTCATCTCATCAAATAAACGGGAACTAGAAACATGAGTAATTAAATGACTGATTTCAGGAAAAGGAGCAGCGGTTTTTTCTTCCAAAGAAAAATGAAGTTTTGCACTGAAGCGGATTGCTCTAAGCATACGAACAGGATCTTCAGTATAACGAATAGTTGGTTCGCCAATAATTCGTATTAGTTTATTTTCAACATCATTGACTCCACCAGTGAAATCAATAATAGATGAGTCATCAATATTGTAATAGAGCGAGTTAACAGTAAAATCTCGGCGCCAGGCATCTTCATCCAGGGAACCATACGTGTTATCTCTAACAAGAATTCCACGTTCATTTGCTTGTTGACTGGATGCTTCAGCTTCATGACTACGAAAGGTTGCAACTTCTATAATTTCTCTATGGAATAAAATATGAACCAATTTAAAACGACGTCCAATAATCCGTCCATTTTTAAATAAATTTCTAATTTCATTAGGTGTGGCATTGGTCGCTACATCAAAATCTTTAGGTGCTTTATGTAATAATAAATCCCGAACACTTCCCCCAACCAGATAAGCTTGAAAACCTGCACTAATTAAGCGATTTAGTACTTTTAATGCATTATTGCTTATATCTGTTTTAGAAATACAATGCTTTGTTCTAGGAATAATATAAGTTGAATTTACGGGCGGTTGATGAGGGCTCCGTTTTTTTTTCAATAATTTTTTTATGAATTTAATAATAACTGTATCTCGTCAATTGATTAACAAGGTAAATTATAACCAACCAAAAGAATAAAGTGAATCATTTACCTTTATAAATATTTTAGAGAGAATAAATTAAATTTAAAGGGAAGGAAATTACATGAATTTCTTAGAAATTACTCTAAGTTTATTTACCTTAGTGATATTGGAAATAGTTTTAGGAATTGACAATATAATTATTTTATCAATTTTAACTGAGAAATTGCCTGCTGAGCAAAGAAAAAAAGCAAGGCACTGGGGGCTTACTTTTGCTTGGATGACTCGACTTCTACTACTTGGAACCGCGGTTTATATGGTTCATTTAGTAGCGCCTTTATTTTCTTTAGGCCAATTTACTTTTTCATTTAGAGATCTTTTTTTAATCTTTGGTGGTATCTTTTTAATTTGGAAATCGACTGATGAAATACATCAAGATCTTCTTAAAGAACCTATAAATTCACTCACTCTGTCAGGTAAAAAACGAGCTTCTTTTCACACCGTTGTTCTTCAAATAGCTTTATTAGATATTATTTTTTCTCTAGATAGCGTATTAACTGCTGTTGGAATCGCATCTCATTATTGGGTTATGGCTTTAGCGATTACATTGGCTATTTTGATTATGGTTTTTGCAAGTGAAGTAGTGAGTAAGTTCATTCAAAAAAATCCTACAGTAAAAATGTTGGCATTAAGTTATTTAATTCTTATTGGCATGGTTCTTATTGCCGATGGCTTTGCAATGCATATTCCTAGAGGATATATTTATTTTTCTATGGGATTTTCTTTAGGTGTTGAATCATTAAATCTTATCAAACGTGCTCGATCAAAGAAAAAAACAGAAGTGAGAAAATAATATGTTATGGATTAAGGCTTTTCATATAATAGCATTGGTGGCTTGGTTTTCTGGATTATTTTATTTACCTCGTTTGTTTGTCTATCATGCTGATGCACAAGATGAACTTAGCATTGAACGCTTTAAAATTATGGAGCGTAGGTTGTATCGAGGTATTACTTGGCCTGCGGCTGTTTTGACTACAATTTTAGGGTTGTGTTTAATAAGTTATAATTACTCCTACTACCTAAAGGCCGGGTGGATGCACCTCAAATTAGCTTTAGTATTCTTGCTATGGTGTTACCACTTACTTTGTGGTCATTATCTTCGCCTTTTTGCTCAAAATAAAATGAATAAAAAAGCTGCATTTTTTCGATTATTCAATGAAATTCCAACTTTGTTTTTAATAGGAATTGTTCTTTTAGTAGTAGTAAAGCCATTTTAGCTTTCAATAAGTATATAACTTATCTTTGAATGATAAAAAATATGTTATTATGTGCTAATCATTTTCTTTCTGGTCTAAAGTGATGTCTGATTTTTTTGGAATAAATTTTGAAGATGTTTTTTCTATTAAGGACATATTTACCGATGATTTGCGTAAAAGTTCTTCAGTAGAAAATCCGAGAATTATTCCAGAGTTCGATCTTGTTTACGTACTTTCAGGGCGTTCAACTGCTTTGGGCAAAGATGCTGATAAATTAGATAGAGATTTTGATACTGAAGATGATTTAGAGCGGTTAAAAGAAGGAATTCGAATTGCTGATGAAGTAAATGCTTTAAGAGCAAAGAAGAGAGTAGAGCAGTTGACTTCAGAAGACAGGGTGACTCCAATCTTTTATAATGGCCGAGCGATTCATAACTCCGATCTAAAAATTGCTTTAGAGCAAGGTATAATAAGCTACCCTAAAGAGTTATTTATTATTAAAGATATTGCTCCTGAAAATACTATAGGACAAGTGCGTTCATTTAAAGAGTTTTTATCCTCTACTCCTAATAAATACAAAAATGTAGCTGTAGTATCTAGTGCTTATCATGGACCACGTGTATTAAGAACAATTGGCAATGAATCACCCTTGACAATGAATGAAGATGAAGACAGTCCTATTCAAGAATTAAACTTGTTTTTTTTTGGTGTACATAAAAATGAACAACGTAAAGGAATAATCCATGATCTTAAAGGCGAGCACCGAGCAATAATAAATTATTCATCGGGCGACACGCCATCAATAGCTAGAGTTCAAAGTACAAACACTTTTTTTACTGATACAGATTTTATTAAAGAAAAGATGTTTAAGAATATTCAATATTGGGCAAGAACTGCAGCTCCATTACAAGAAACATTATGGTTTATTCAATATTTGATCCAACGCTCTAAGAAAGTTAATTCTGGTGAATCTATAATTTCTACTTTAGCTGTTTTATATGAACGCTATTTTATTGAGAATGATTCTTGTCGTCCAAATAATTTAAAACTTCACTAAAATTATAGAGCTTTCGGTCAAGAAAATAACTATACCCAAGAAACTTCAAAATACTAAGTTTTCAATAACTGAAAATTGTCAT
>CAMFHA010000138.1 GCA_945952115.1 uncultured Legionella sp.
TCTCCCGCAAGCGGGCGAGGTGAAATAGATTTAACCGCACTTAAAATCGCACCCGAAGGAGCAGCTATAATTTGTTGTGACCATGTGTTTCCTGTATCATTACTGGTCGCGATATAAGGCAAACCTTTTCTCGTTTGAATGCAAACACCTGCGCTGACACATCTCGAGTCGGTGCAGTTGATACCTATCAGTGAACAATCATTGGTGGGAGGGCTTGGCAAAATAATAGGGGTTGATACGGTACCATTCACATCAAACTGCATGGAAAAAGGAACATTATTATTAAATGATGCAATGTCAGAGGTTTGTCCTACTGCCACACAATAAGTCGAGGTACAATTAATTCCATTTAGTTCGGCATAGGTCAGTAATGGACTTCCCGTGTAGCTGAAAGCTGACCAATGTTGTAGATCACTGCTCACATAATAAATTAAAGTTTCACCACTATTATCAATGCCCATAGCAATGCAGACATTTTGTGTACAACTTATTCCATTAAATTGAGTCTGATTAGGGCCTTCAAAATTGGTTTGCCAAGTCGTGCCATTATCCGTACTTTGCATGATGATGCCGAAGGATTGAAAATTAATATCTTCAAAAAATCCTGCAGCCAATCATAAACCATTGTGGCAAGTCACACCGTTTAAAGTCCAATTGTTATCGGATGAGGGAGGGATTAATCCTTGAGCAGTCCATGTAGCACCAGAGTTTGTAGAAACAGCGGTCATGGCTTGTGTCACGCCATTAGTGTCTGAGCACTGACCTACCGCCTGACATATCTTACCTGAACAATAAACAGCATTTAATTGGCCTTGACTATAACCGGATGGTAAATTAATCGTTTGTTGTAACCAAGTTTTTCCATTATCAGTACTTGTTACTGCAGCAGCGAATTCATTATTTTGATTATCTTGATAATTCCCCACTCCCGCACATAATCCCTGAGAGCAACTCATACCGAACAATTCAGCTCCTGTGTATTGTCTTGGCAAAGGAATATTCACATTTTGCCACGTATTACCCCCATTAGTACTCTCACTCAAAGCCATGAACCATGTCGAATTAGAAATGTAAGCCCCAGCTGCAACAAGTAACGGTTGTGAGGTCTTAACGGAGACATTCAGTGGATAATTTGTGCCAGCACATGTTGTTCCTCCCGGAAAGCAAACAAACAAATGATGGGCAGGATTTTTATCTTGAGCATTAACAGAACCGCTTATCAATAATTTTAAGATGCAACTATCATTTGGGCGGTGATTGGGTTGTAAGGTAAAGGTTGATCCACATAGATTTTTTATATTGGAATCATTAGTGATCTGTGTCACATTAAGCGGTAAATAGCGCACAAAATTCCCAGAACGCTTTGAGACAGTATTATTGGTGACCGTATAAGTCGCATAGGTTTGTTGACCGAAAATTACACTTGTGGGTAATGTGGTTCCTGGTGTTGGCGCAATACCAAAAGGTAATGCATGTCCTAAATTTGCATAGAGTACTAAAATAAATATACGGCATAATCGATGAAACATTTTAAATCCCTTTTTAGAAAAATAGTAACTATTCACCACGTTCACCGAAAAGTCATATTTGGTGCATCTTGAACGATCTCACTGCAAAAAAATGCTCACATACTCATGTATGCTGCGCTTTTTTTTGCAGTGAGATCGTTCAACCTGCACTCAAATCTGACTTTTCCCCTAAAGCATTCAAAATAGGGTGGATGGTTACGAAAAATAGTTTTCTCAGCACTCAAAACAGGCTATGATGACCTGACATACTGTAACAAGGATTGTTCGTGCGTAACTGCTTAAAAAGCTCATTCATTTTATCTATTCTCTGCTTCAATGCTCTAGCAGACCACGTAAGTGAACAAGCTATGGCAAAAAAAAACATTACATTATGTTGCTGCTTTCGGGGGCGGTTTTTCGAGCACCACAAACCTAGGAAGCAATCAAACATTTCCCACTCTTAATCCAACAACAGACGAATACTATAGTTACAACATTTCAAAAGGAAGTCAATTAGAAGGGTTGCTGGAGGCATTTTTAGGCGCAGAACAGTCGTTCTATCATCATTGGCTTATTCAATATGGTGTTGCTTATGCACAAGCCGGCTACTTTAACCCTCAAGGCAATTTTATTCAAGGCGCAGATATTGCTTCTCAAAATGAGTATTCCTATCAATTTCGTTTAATGACGAGGCAATTATTAGCTCAAGCTAAACTCATTTATCCCTATCAAAATATCTTTTTACCCTATTTTTTGGCAGGGATTGGAAGCTCTATCAATACGGCCAGCGATTATTCAACTACCGATCCTCCTTTCTTAACCTTCACCCGCATGTACGAAAATCACCAACCGACTAGCTTTGCTTTTCGAGTAGGTGCTGGCGCAGACTTATGGTTGTTGGATGACTGGCGAGTAGGCATTGCTTATCGTTTTGCTAATCTAGGTTCATTTTCATTAGGAAATACTTCGATTAATAATATAACTGTTTCTGGAACGCTGGCACAATCCAAAGTGTATGCTAATGAATTTTTGGTTCAACTGAGTTATATTATTTAGCTTTTTGATTAATCATTTCTTTTTCCGAAAGTATTTTTATATTTCCTATATAAACGTTTACAAAGAATATTTACTTTTTTTGCCAAAATAAAATTTTTTTCTTTCTTTTCTGCGCAAATAATTTGTTGATGTAATAAATAATGTCCCTGTTGGTAAGCTTTATTCAGTAATCTATACTCTTCTTGAGTAAGCATATTAAGCTTAATTAATTGTTTCAATTGGCTTAAAGGGTGAGTATAAGATGAGAGTCTTTTTTCTCTTGTATAAAACATCAAATATTGAATAAGAAATTCCATATCTAAAAGTCCACCAGGCATATGTTTTATAAGATCTTTTTCTTGATGCTGATCAATTTTAATTCTCATTGACAACACTTCTTTTTGCACTATTTTGAAATCGCGAGGGCGTGTTAAAATCTGTTTTTTTAATAGAGAAAAAGCTCTTTTTAAATAAGTATCGCCATAAAGTACTCTTGCCTTCAATAAAGCTTGATGCTCCCATGTCCAGGCTTGATTTTTCTGGTATTCCACAAAGGCGTGTAAATGGCTAACTAATAACCCTGCTGCTCCAGATGGTCTAAGACGAGTATCTACAGTAAATAAAATACCTGCTTGAGAGCGAGTAGTTAACATGTGTACTATTTTTTGAGTTAATCGAGTAACTAGCACTTCTTCTGAAGGGGCGGCAGTATATAAAAAAACTAAATCTAAATCCGAAGAATAATTCATTTCTCGGCTTCCTAATTTACCATAAGCAATAATTGCAAAACGAGATTTAATTAATTTAATTCCTGGATATTTTTCTTCTAATTGAGTACTAGCAAGTTCAAAGACCTGTTGTACAATAACCTCCGCTAAATCTGCTAAAAATTTCCCAATACGAACAGAGCTAGTTAAATCATACAGTTCCGCACGCGCTGCCATTATCCACTGAGTTAACTTAAATTGCTTTAAAAGCTCTTCTTTATTTTCTACATCATTAACTTGAGCTAATTGCGTTTTTAATTTACTTTCTAATTCTCGACGTGAACTAGGATGCCAATTTTCTTTTTGGTCAAGTAAAATTTCTAATAAAAAAGGATGATTTACTAATAAAGAACTAATAAAAGGGCTATAAGAAAAACAAAATAACAACTCATGAAAAGCGTGTGTGTTTTCCGTTAACAGAGCTAAATAAGCACTTCTTCCAACAATATTTTCCAATAAATGGATAACTTGTAATAATATTAAATCAATATTTTTATATTGACGAAGTTCAGTTAATAAAATAACCATGAAGCGATCAAGTCTTAGTCGAGCTACTTGAAATAAACGCCTACATTTTGATCCATGCCGGAAATTATAAATCATTTGATAACTATGAGCGGCTTGTTTAAATCCCAAGCTTGTTAGCAAACCAATAGCCATATTTTCTTCTAACTGGCCATGCCATAAGCTACTAAGTTGGTGAGCTAATAAACGTTTTGTATCTTCATAGTCATCGCTTTTACCCATAATCGTGCGAAAAGACAGGCTTACTATACGTTGATATTGATTTAGTTTACTTAATAAATCATCCCAGTTTTTTTCATTCATTGCCAAACAAACTTGCATTTGTTTTACAGGTTCTGTAGGCAAAGAATGTATTTGTTGATCATTTAAGCTTTGCACCGTATTTTCTAATTTTCTTAAATATAAATAAGCTTGTTGCAACACCTCACAATGAGATAATAGCTTTTCTTGTTTTAAAGCAATAAGAGCCTTTACAGCATTGGGAGTACGCAATTGAGGTAGTCGTCCTCCACGAATTAATTGAATACTTTGAATAATAAATTCGAGTTCTCGAATACCTCCTTGCCCACGTTTCATATCATCTAAACGAGGGTTTAATTGAACCTCTCGCTCAATCATCGACTTCATACTACGTAAGGATTCAATAACACTAAAATCAACATAACGACGATAAACAAAAGGTGTAATTAATTGTTCAAACCAAGAAAATCGATACTCTAAAGATTCAGCTAAAACTCGCGCCTTTACCATCGCATATCGCTCCCAATCTCGACCCTGCTCTTGGTAATAAGTTTCCATGGCTGCAAGACTACAAACAAGTGCGCCACTATCTCCATTAGGACGTAAACGCAAATCAACTCGAAATACAAAACCTTCGGAATTAATAGTTTGTAGAATTTGGATGAACAATTGGATTACTTTAACAAAATATTCTTGGTTCGTTATTTGCTCAATACCATCTGTATTTCCTGCTTTGGAATAAGTAAAAATCAAATCTACATCGGAAGAATAATTCAGTTCTCTACCGCCTAACTTACCCATAGCTAAAATATATAAAACAACTAATTCTCCTCGATCATCTCTTGGTTGACCATAGCGCTCACTCAGTTTCGCTTGACAATAATGAACACAATGAAGCAACAAAGCATCTGCGCAATCAGACCAAGACTCTATGGCTTGCTGTATATTAATTGCACCAGCAAACTCGAGTAACACAAGCTGTAATAAAAAACGATGGCGATATTGACGTAAAATTGAGGAGTAAACTGCTTGTGTTTGCTCCATACTTATTTGCTGTAGAAGAGAAAAGTAAGTTTCTCGAGTGATTCTTTGATTAAATATAGGAATTTTTAATATATCTATTAATACATTCACCTGTTTGGCTGCATAATCGCTAGTAAGAATTGCTAATTCAACAGCTTTTTTTAAAGGATGATCTAAGGACTTTATATATTTATCAAGAAGCCATTGTTTTAGTGATAAAAGTTCAGAGAATATTAAAGTCTGTTGGTTATTCAAAATTGGGCTTTCCTCAACCTGTTTAAGAAATACATTCTGCTCTACTTCTAAAAACGCTGAATCTAACAAACAAGACTCAGAATGGGCAGTTTTTATAGATGAGTGATCAACAGCTCCTAATTTTTTTGTTTTCATTTAATTAAAAAATCCTAGTATTTTAAAAATAAGGTTCAATCAGTTTTAAATTCAATTCATCTATAGGGTGTGATTAAAGTGCATTTTTTATAAACCGGCATTTAAAATCACGCTCCTCATCTATCAGGGCAAACGTACATTATAAATCTAAAACGCCTACGTTCCGCGCTTTATGCTTTCAATTAGCCTTAAGTTTTTGTTGACTATAAAGTCCGTTCATGCTGAGGAGGCGCGTTAGCGCCGTCTCGAAGCATAATCTGATAAAGCTCCCCAATCTTGACGAAATAGAGCTTCTTTTTTTCTTCTACTCCAACCTTGTATCTGTTTTTCAGCAATAAAAGCTTCTTCCCTTGTATTGAATGCTTCCGAATACATTAATTTTACAGGCAAACGAGTGCTGGTATAACAACTAGGAACTATTTTATTTTGATGTTGATATAAGCGATTTTCAAGGTTATCAGTATGACCTGTATAATAGCTGCTATCTCGACATTGAAGAATATACCCATTCTACCTGAAGATCTTGGTTTTTTCGCGACTTGATTTTTGCGCC
>CAMFHA010000139.1 GCA_945952115.1 uncultured Legionella sp.
AATTCTAATGCTTTTTATTTAAACTGCAACTTCATGTGCGTAACATGAGTTACTAAATTACTGGAGCACTATACACTTGATAGTGATTTATTATTAGTTATTGCTCAAAAATGCACTACAAAAAAAGAGTTAGATTTATTATTAAAGCAAGACAAGGTCGATGAAAATTTTTTATTAAAATTAATGCCTTATATAAGCAACAATACTTTCTTAATGTCTACCTTTATTCATCATCCACAGTTCACTGCTAAAGTTGCAGAAACTCTAATCAATACAACCAGTAATTATGACACTTTTTGCCAAGGTTTAAAGTATTTAAATTATTCTACTGCAAAACAAAAACATTGGTTGGAGCAATTAATTGCAAGACAGAAACAAGATAAGGATGATTTTAATAATAAAACGCCAGAGCAAAAATTAATGTTGCTTCTTGAAGATTTAAAAATAAAAGGATATCAACATAGCATAAAATCTTTAAGCGATCCTAAGTATACTCAAACTGCACAGACTGCATTAATGCTTTATAATACATTACACGATAATAGTCTGCGCTATTTTAAATCCTCTTCAAAAGAGTATCCGCATTTTAGACAAGATTGTGAAGAGGCAATTAAACAAGCTCAAAAAACTTTATCTGTGCATCGCGGATACAAACAAATTCTTTTTGATATTCTTAATGTATTACTGATAATCCCAAGCTTAATAATTAAAAAGGATTGGCGTTTTTTTAAAGCAAATACTGCCAGTATGGAGCTTGTAGAAGAAATAAGAAAAAATTTAAGCTCTAGCGTTTAAAGCATTGATATTTCTTTACCATTTTATTCAAAATCGGTAAACTATTTGTTCAAGATGAGCAAAGCTATTAATACTAGCTAATCAGAAATTTACTAAATTAATTATGTTAAAAGAATACTCATTAAAAGCATTGCAATTTACTGTCAACCAAGCGCTAAAGCTTGATGAGCAAATGCCAGAAAAATTAATTGCCTTTGAAGGAAAAACTTTAAAATTAATAATAGCCCCTTTAAACGTGCATTTTTTTATGCATTTTGATCAACAAAAAATAGTGTTTTTGACTCATTATGAAGGCCAAGTAGATACTATTATTCACAGTAGCCCCCTTGGTTTAATTCGATTAAGTATTTTACCTAGTTCACAAGCACGCTCTTTATTTAATGATAAAATTCGTATTAGCGGTGATGTCGAATTGGGTCAAAAACTAAAGCAGCTTTTCGATGAACTTGATATTGACTGGGAAGGTCACTTAGCAGAGTTTACGGGAGATGTAGTGGCTTATCAATTAGGCGCATTTGTACGTAAAGGTATTGAATTTAAAAAACAATTGACGACGTCAATAAGTCGAAATGTGAGTGAATACTTACACGAAGAGCTTCAATTACTTCCTTCAAGCAATGAGCTTGAAGATTTTTTTAAAGATATTGATGAATTAACCTTGGATGTAGAACGCTTAACAGCTCATGTAAATCAACTGTTGAGTCCTTTATGAAATCACTTAAACAATTAGTACGTTTAATTCATATTAGTTATATTTTTGCTCGAAATGGCTTAGATAGTTTAATAGTCTCAATAAAGATTTTAGCGCCATTGCGTTTTATGATTTATTTCAATCCTTGGAATTGGTTTCGAAAGCAACCCTTAACTAGAGGAGAGGCGCTACGTAAGTCTTTTGAAGAATTGGGCCCTATTTTTATTAAATTTGGACAAGCATTATCAACTCGCCCTGATATTTTACCAGAGGATATCGCTTTAGAATTAAATAAATTACAAGATAAAGTACCTCCTTTTGCTAGCGAAAAAGCTATAGCTATTTTGGAGCAGGCTTATGGCCTGTCACCTTATGATATTTTCGCAGAATTTAATCCTAGCCCCTTAGCATCTGCTTCCATGGCACAAGTCCATGGCGCAACTTTAAAAACGGGTGAACAAGTAGTAGTTAAAATTCTTAAACCCAACATGTTAAAGGTAATTGAGCAAGACTTAAATCTCATGTATACCGTTGCTCGCCTAATCAACCGTTATTGGCCTGATAGTAAACGACTTAAGCCTGTTGAAATTGTGCAAGAATTTGAGCATACCCTGTTTGATGAATTGGATTTACAGCGAGAAGCAGCCAATGCTACTCAATTACGTCGGAATTTTAATCATTCTCATTTGCTCTACGTCCCCGAAGTCTATTGGGATTATTCTCGACCCAATGTTATGGTGATGGAGCGTATCTATGGCATCCCCATATCCAATATACAGCAATTGCGTGAACATCAGATTGATATAAAAAAACTTGCCGAGCGAGGAGTAGAAATCTTTTTTACTCAGGTATTTCGAGATTGTTATTTTCATGCTGACATGCATCCGGGCAATATTTTTGTTTCCTATGAACATCCTCAGGATCCCCAGTACATTTGTATTGATTTTGGTATTATGGGAACCTTAAATGATAATGATCAACGCTATCTTGCTGAAAATCTTGTAGCCTTTTTCAATCGAGATTACAAACGAGTAGCTCAATTACATGTAGAATCTGGCTGGGTCGATCGCACTACTCGAATTGAGGAATTTGAAAGTGCTATTCGCACTGTATGCGAGCCTATTTTTGAGAAACCTTTAAAAGATATTTCTTTTGCACAATTAGTTTTACGTTTATTCCAAGTTGCTCGACGCTTTAATATGGAAGTACAACCTCAATTAGTTTTATTGCAAAAAACTTTGTTAGCAATAGAGGGGCTAGGAAGGCAACTTTACCCAGAGCTCGACTTATGGACTACTGCAAAACCCTTTTTAGAACAATGGCTACATAAACAAATTGGCCCTAAAAATTTTCTTGTTCAACTAAAACAAAATTTGCCTTTTTTTGCAGAACAACTACCTCATATGCCTAAACTTATTTTTGATGTACTCACTTTAAAAAAAGAAGAGTTATTATCGAATAAACAACAAGATCAAACTCAGTCACCTAAAGAAAAATCTAACCTAGCAGCTATAGCATTAGGTTTCTTTATAAGTTTTATGCTGGTAGGAATTATAGATTATTTCGATCTTATTGATCAAAAATTATGGGTTCCTCTTAGTTTACTAGGAGCTGGTATAAGCGGTATTTTTCTTATTATCAATCGTAAAATTTTATAGCGAGGTGCCCTTAGCATTTATAATTGAATGCTTCCTATGTTCTCTTGAATAATTATCTGCTGTTCTTCTAACATTTGATTCAAAGCATTTATTGCCGAGGTTTCTAATCTAAATATACTTGTTGTTATTCCTTGCGGTGTTGCCAGAATATCTCTCCTTCGATCTTTTTTTAATTTATTTATATAGTCAACAAGAGCATCCTCCGAAGAAATTGCTTCAATTTCCTCTTTAAATTTCAGTAAAATTTGACTTTTTAAATAATCTCCTTTTAATTTGCTAAAATCACTTCCTAGCTGTTCATTGCCTTGTGTTTCAAAAAAATGGGGTCTGCCTTGTTGTTGATAAACAATTTGGTGTTGGTAATGAGTGCTGCTTAGTTTTTTTTCTTTTTCTGGGCTATTTAAAATTTCAATCTTCAAATGTTCAACTAATTTTTTATGAATAAGCTCAATCCGTTGGTATACTGAGTCTATTAAGTTTTGCTGAATAGTTTTTTCAAAATGCTTTTTAATATAACTTACCAATTCCATATAGCATTGAATTAATATTTTGGGATTAGATTTTATAAATGCTCTAGCTTCTTTATGTTCTATAAATAATTCTAAGGCAATATCACTTCGACGGCAGCATTCCTTAATTACTTTTTTCTTTATTCCATGATTTCTATCAATAAACGCTTTATCAGCTAGACTACCTAAAAGAGCCTCGGTTAATAGACTTAGTTTTAATCTGGCAAAAAGCTTTTCGTTAATGTATGTTTTATTGTGTTGAACATGTTGAAGCTCATGATAAATTCCCCTCATTGGCTTTGAAACAATATCAAATTCATATTGTTCTTTGGTTAAAGGAAATAAAAGATCACAGCGATCAAAATCAATTTTAGATAAATGAGCCTTTTCCAATTTTTTAGAAGAAAGCCCTAAATTTTCTGCATTATAATCGGTTTCTTTAACATAATTACTTACTTCATCGATAAGCCCAGTCCCTGGGAAAACTTTTTTCTCAATTTCAATGTGGTGTTTTCTGAGCTCACGAATTTCGGGATCTATCACTGAGCAAACATAAGTATTTATTTTTTTTGAGGCTGCGATTTTATTATCCATAAGCCTTTCAGAAGAAAAATATTTGGCACTGATTAAGCTCGCAATCTTAGAGGTCATAATGCTCATAGGAGAATATTGTTCAGCGCTACGTAAAAAAAGAACTTTATGGCCATTAGTGGCCAAAAATGTATTATTTCCAGTATTGCCTTTATATATTTTATATACGAATTTATAAGGAAAGTATTCACTACTAATTTTTATCCCTCTTTTAATAGGTATTTTGTTTTCCTGAGCAATTTCTAAGTTTAATGGGTATAAGGCCTGAGCTGTATTAATGCCGTTATAATTGGCTTTTGGTAATTTGCCTGTCAGTGTTAATGCATTAATTGCAAAAGGGATATAATAATTTAGCACTTTGCGTTGATAAGGACTTATTGCTAGCGATTTAAGAAAATTATCTTGTTTAAATAAATGGTAAAGATTGATTAATCCCATATATTTTTTAGAATTTTGATTTCTTTGCCTTATCGGTCGAGAAGCATTTAAACAGTCATCAATTTCTTTGATGGTTATTTTAATTTCCTTTTCATGCTCTTCATAAATTTTATCAGTAATTTCAAATATAATTTCAAGAAGAATGTCTTTTATATTCTTATTTAAGGCATCTAAATTAATAAAGAAGCCTTCAAATTCTTCAGATTTTATTTCCAAACCATTATTTAGTTTGTTAAGAAAGGTATTGATAGAATTATCTAATTCAATTTGATGAAGACGTTCTTGTTCAGCAAGTTGAGATAATTTTCTATGAAAATAATATTTGGGGACATAAAGTTCTATTAATTGCTGAACATGCATTATTACCTCTTCATGATTTGTTAAGTAGAGATAAGTTTATAATGAATCATTCTATTGAAAAGTACAATTAATCTTAAAAAGCAGTAGATTCAACTGCTTTTTTTAAGTCAATCCGACATTCCGCAGCACAGTATTTTTTAGCAAAAAAGACGAAGCAGCGGAATGTCGGGTCAATCAAAGCGCAATACTTGAGAATGGCAATAGGGTAGTTTGTGGTGTTTAGAATAATACGCTTGATGATATTCTTCTGCAGGCCAAAAAGTTTGCATCGTCAATAACTGAGTAGTCACTGCATACTTTTTTTGAATTAAACGTTGAGTTAATAATTCTGCTGCTTGTTTTTGTTCTTCATTATAATAAAAAATAGCACTGCGGTATTGTGAGCCAAGATCAGGTCCTTGCCCTGTTTTTTGAGTTGGATCGTGAATTTCAAAAAAGCGCTTTAAAACTTGATAATAATCAATGCGACTATTATCAAAAAGAACACGCACAGCCTCATAGTGTCCAGTGTTTCCCTGACAAACTTGCTCATAAGAAGGATTTAACAGATGGCCGCCTGTATACCCTGACTCAACTAATAATACGCCAGAAAGCTGTCGTAAAAAGTGTTCCACCCCCCAAAAACAGCCACCAGCGACAATCGCTTCTTCTGTATCTAAAACCTGCTCGTCTACTACAAAATCTAAAGAGGCTGAATTAACACAATGGCGTAGATTTTTAGCGGTTAAGTATTCACCTTGAAATACATGCCCTAAATGCCCATTACAGCGGGCACATAGTATCTCTGTACGCAAACCATCAGAATCCAGCAGACGTTTAATTGCTTTAGGCAATTCATCATCAAAACTTGGCCAACCACATCCCGAACTAAATTGACTAGAAGCGCGAAATAAAGCTAAACCACAGCGGCGACATATAGTGAATTAAAATTTAAACGATCCTCTAAAAGCATGATCAATAGCAAGAGC
>CAMFHA010000140.1 GCA_945952115.1 uncultured Legionella sp.
TATTTTTCAGGGCAAAAATCTTTAGTCTTTGCTAACTACCCCTGACCTATTACGAACCAAGTAAGTTAGACACAGATTCTTGAACATGCATCGCTTGTATTAACAATTGAAGTTTTGTCCGTCCTTGAAAAAAATTAATATCTAATTTATACGCTGCATGAATGTACCGAACACGATGGTTAGGCCAAGCCTTTAAATCCACATTAAATGCTATAGCATCTACTGTCTGCCCTCCTTCTTTAGGAACTAAAGTCATTTTCAAATGATTTTGTCCTACAATTCGTTGATCTAGAAGCTCAAAAGTATTATTAAACACTGGCTCAGCAAATCGTTGCCCCCAGGGACCTGCTTGATGAATTAAGCGGGCAGTGTCCATATTGAATTCGCTAGCTTGTAGAGGGCCATCCGTTAAAAGCTCGCCTTCGCATTGAGCGCTATTTAAATGTTTACTTACTTCGGTAATAAACGCTTTACGAAAATCCTCTAGAAAGCGTGCATGGATACTTAAACCAGCAGCCATAGCATGGCCACCAAATTTAATAAGTAAACCTGGATTATCCTTATCTATTGAGGCTAATATATCTCGAATATTTAAATCAGGCACAGAGCGTGCAGACCCTTTTAATTCATCGTTCTCAACTGAAGCAAAAGCAATGACGGGTCGATGATATTTATCTTTGATTCGTCCCGCTAAAATACCAATAACGCCTTGATGCCAGGTTTTATCATGTAAACAAAGCGCTAAAGGCAGCTGATTATTATAATCAGGATTTATGGACAATTTATCTAAAGCAAGTATTGCTTGCTCTTTCATCTCCATTTCAATCTGTTTGCGTTCTTCATTTAACTCATCGAGCTGTTTTGCATACATGCGAGCTTGTTCTTTACTTTCTGTAATCAAACATTCTATTCCTAAAGCCATATCATCAAGTCGACCGGCAGCATTTAAACGAGGTGCAATAGCAAATCCTAAATCAGATTCACGAAGTTTTGCACAATCTCTATTGGCAATTTCTATTAAAGCTTTAATTCCTTCGCGGCAAAGTCCTTGGCGAATCCTTAACATCCCTTGATTAACCATAATTCTATTATTTTGATCTAACCCCACCACATCAGCAACAGTTCCTAGGGCTACTAAATCTAGAAAGCTTGCCATATTAGGTTCAGGCAAACTCATTTGAGAAAACCATTGCACATTGACTAAATGCCGTCGCAAAGCAAGCATGACATAAAAAATAACACCCACTCCAGCAATGGATTTACTCGGAAAATCACAACCTAGTTGGTTAGGATTGATAATAGCACAAGCATTAGGAATTAATTCCGCAGGTAAATGATGATCCGTAATTAATACATCAATTTTTAATTCATTTGCACGAGCTACTCCCTCAAAACTGGCAATTCCATTATCTACAGTAATAATTAAATCGGGTTGCCATTGATTTGCAACATCCACTATAGAAGGTGTTAAACCATAACCAAATTCAAAACGATTAGGAACTAAATAGTCTACATAAGCTGCACCCATTGCTCGAAGAGCACTAACTCCCAGAGCGGTTGAAGTCGCTCCATCCGCATCAAAATCACCAATAATAAGGATACGCTCTTGATTGCGAAATGCTTGCTCAAGACGTTTGCATGCTACATCAATTCCCTTTAAGCTCTGAAATGGAAGCAAGGTTTGTAATTGCTTATCTAATTGAGATTCTGATGTAATGCCTCGA
Source organism: uncultured Legionella sp. (assembly GCA_945952115.1). Classification (GTDB taxonomy): domain Bacteria; phylum Pseudomonadota; class Gammaproteobacteria; order Legionellales; family Legionellaceae; genus Legionella. Next base: position 1,725 of record CAMFHA010000140.1, read on the forward strand.
GTTGCATAAATTCTTTGTAAAACAGGATGAATATCTGTTTTATTTAAATCGTGCTTAGGAACAAGACGTTGTTTAATGCGCATGAAATAAGGCTCTCCACCATTGGGTAAACCAAGAAACGGGAGAATGGGTATAAGCATTATTATTCCAATACCAGCAAATTTCTCTTTGTTTTAATTGTTCTTGGTGAGTTTTATTCAGGACTGATATATCGCTTAACAATAACAGATCACATTCTTTTAGGGAACTAGTTGACTCGTATAAACTAGCTGATATGCAACATAATTGTGCAAACTTTAACAAATGTTCGTCTGCAACAATTTTTTTATTTTTTTTACTTAAAACTCCGTTCCCCCATAACCATATACCATTCACCACTGAATGAGGATGATAGGAAGAGAAAAACATTTGGCTTTCAGTAAGAAATTTTTGCCAATACATAGTTTCATCCATTGATGCCAACTCAGGACTAAGAGGTTTTCCGAGCATTTGTTGTACTGGTTTTGTTTTTAAAAAAGCATGATGACTAGTAGATAATAACCAAGTGTATTGATCGTGATAATATAGTACTAGGCCAATTGATTTAAGAAACTCGGAAAAATTCTGAAAAAGCGTTTTAAGCTCTGATTCACTAATCTCAAGTTCTTTGCCATAGGCTACAATAGCAGCATTATTATGTGTTGCCTGCCATTGAACAGGGTTTAGAATTAACCAATCACCTTCTAATTGATAATATTGAGCCAATAGCGCGGCTAATGGTGGATTCGTGCTCTCATAGCCAAAGCAACTTAATAAATTGAGTAAAACGCTCCCTTGGGAAACAAGGGAGGTCGTTTTTTGAGAAGGAAGCGAAGCACATTCAGCATTAATAATAATATCCAATTAATGACTCCACCTTAAAACTTAACTTGGCACCATTGTCTGCACAGAAGGTTTCAATAATCCATCTCGCTTAAATAAAGTTTTTAAATTTCTTAATGCTTGGCGCGTCCGATCTTTATTTTCAATTAGGCCAAAACGAACATAGCCGTCTCCTAGCTGACCAAAACCAATTCCAGGGGATACGGCAACGTGGGCTTCTTTTAATAAATATTTGCTAAACTCTAAAGAACCCATAGAGCGATAGTATTCAGGAATAGGAGCCCAAACAAACATAGTAGCTTTAGGGCGCTCTACTTGCCAACCCAATTCATTTAAACCATCACAGAGTAAATTACGACGTTTTTCATAGAGAGAACGAATTTCCTTAACACAATCATCAGGCCCTTCTAAAGCAGTAATTGCAGCAACTTGAATGGGTGTAAAAGTTCCATAATCGAGGTAGGATTTAATTCGCGTTAAGGCAGATACTAATTCTTCATTACCACAAGCAAACCCTACTCGCCAACCAGGCATATTATACGACTTTGACATAGAGTATGTTTCAATTGCAATATCGATAGCACCTGGAACTTGTAAAATTGAAGGTGCTTTATATCCATCAAAAACAATATCCGCATAAGCTAAATCATGTATAATCCAAATATTATGCTTTTTGGCTAAAGCAACTACTTCTTCAAAAAAAGCATAATCTACACAATGAGTGCTGGGATTGGCAGGAAAATTAATAACTAATGCTTTAGGTTTTGGCCAAGTTTGATTTATTGCCTCTTCTACGGCAGCTAAAAATTGCACTTCATCAACCAAAGGAATTTGCTTTACATTCGCTCCAGCAATAATAAAACCATAGGTATGTATAGGATACGCAGGATCTGGCACTAAAATAGTGTCTCCAGGGCCACTTATAGCCAAAGCCAAATGAGCTAAACCCTCTTTTGATCCAATAGTAGTTAAAACCTGCGTTTCACTATTTAAATGCACATTATAATTTCTTTGATACCAAGCTGCCATTGCTTGTCGTAGCCGAGGAATTCCTTTAGACATCGAATAGCGATGCGTATCTGGTCTTTGTGCTACCTCAATAAGTTTATTCACAATATGCGGAGGAGTTGGTTGATCGGGATTTCCCATACCAAAATCAATAATATCTTCTCCACGCGCTCGTGCTTCGCTTTTTAATTGATTCAGTGTATTAAAAACATAGGGTGGCAAGCGTTTGATACGTGGAAATTGACTCATAATATTAACCTCTGTGATATACTTATAACCTTACACACTATAACTCATTGAGCATTTTAATACCATGCATATTAGCTTAGAAACACCCGACCAACACAGTATACAAGCATACAGTGAACATGAGATTCAAATTAATTCATTGATTTATCAGCACAGTTTAATTGTTTCTAAACAAGAAATCATTGCTGATGTAGCAATACACAATATACAGGAAATAAATAAACCTTATCTGGAAATGCTTCTAAAATATAAACCTGAAATTATTATTATTGGCCATGGAGAACTATCTACTCCACCTCCTATTAAAATTATTGCTGAGTTAGCTCAACAAAATATAGGAATAGAATTTATGTCTATTGGGGCAGCCTGTCGAACTTATAATATTTTATTAAGTGAATTAAGAGCGGTTACGCTTGGGATTATTACAAGGTAAGATCATGTCACTACCTGGAGCTCTTGCTCTAGAAAGATAAGAAGTATTATTTTGATTTAAGGCTGGACAATTATGAAAATTAGAAAGATATTGCTTCTTGGACTTCTATTAATTTTTAGTAGGATTATTTTCGCACAAGATAGTTTACCAAAATTATTTTTGTTTTTGGGTGGAAACGAGGCAAATTCATATGAGCATGTCCTCAAAAATAGTTGTGTAAATGGAGTACAAATAATTTACTCTTGGAAACAATTAGAACCTAAAAAAGGCGTTTATGACTTTTCAAAAATTGAAAATGATTTAGAGTTTCTTAATAAAGCGCATAAAAAACTTTTTATCCAAATACAAGATCGATCATTTACTCCCGATGTATTTAACGTTCCCGACTATATTCGCGAAGAAGATATGTATCATGGTGGAGTGGAAATGCAATATGATTTTCCTGAGGAAGGAAAACCTATTACTACAGGATGGGTAGCACGAACTTGGGATCCGGCTGTAAAAGCTCGTTTTCAATTATTAATAAAAGAATTAGCATCTCAATTTGATGAGAAAATTTACGGTATAAATCTACCAGAAACATCAGCTGATTTTGATCCTGACCATATGCCTAAAGACTTCACATCAGACAAATATTTTTATTCAGTAATTGATAATATCAGTTACTTAAAAAAGGTTTTTCAAAAAAGTAGCGTTATCCAATATGTCAATTTTTTTCCAGGAGAATGGAACAATGACCATCATTACATGAGTAGGCTTTTTGCTTTCGCCATAAAACACCGTATTGGCTTAGGTGGTCCAGACGTTGTGCCTTATAAAGACTCTCAAATGAAAAACAGCTATCCTTTTTTTCATAAGTTTAAAGGTAGTATATTGACGGCTATAGCTATCCAAGAACCTGATTACACCTATAAAAACCCAAGTACAGGGGATTTCTACAGTTTTTCCGATTTTTATTCTTTTTCAAAAGAATATTTAGGTGCTTCAATTCTGTTTTGGAATGTAGAAGAACCATTTTTTTCAGATCAGCTTTTACCTAAATTAAGCACTAACTATTTTAATTGTGATGAATAAAATGCTTAGAGTACCTTTTCGTGTGCGACACGAGGTCGCTCATTTGAGTTGTTCCCATGGATGGAACTGCCTGTGCTACCAGGTAAACCTAGGGCCATGAATAAAGAGCTGGCCTGATAATGTAACAAAGCCTACCGGCGGGGTAACAATCGCAAGACATGTACCTTCCTGATAATCACAAATCGGGTAAGTGCTAGGTAGTTGGTATGGTGAACATATGTGAATCTGTATACAGACCGTCAGTACTGAGGTGCGTAAGTGATTGTCACGCATTATCCAAACGGAAACGACAGCAGGAAGGTGATGACGAAATGCACCTTCGTAGCCACTATTGCCGCAGGCACCTAACCCACACTGCCATTGACTTAAGGATTAATGCACTGATTTCAATGGAAAAAATATCGGTTAAACTAACATCTTTTTGAATAATAGAGAGATGTAAGGATGCTGAAGAAACACGAATTGATTGAATTAACTCACCTCAACATTAAACAAGCTGAGTTTATAAATCGCCATAAAGGAAGTGTAAAAGATTTTACACGTGAACGCATCTTTACATTCCTGATGTGGTCAACCAATTTGATACACACTAGTTAAGCGACTTTTTTAAATTGTAT
>CAMFHA010000141.1 GCA_945952115.1 uncultured Legionella sp.
TTTATATTTTTACCAAAACCCTTGTTCCGATTTAACATTGAGATTCCTAAGTATCCAGTGTAAATAAACAACCCCTTTTCGATCTTTTTTTACAGCATCCATTTTTAATCCTATACACTACATATTGATATCTTTGTCTCAATTCCGTTTTATTATATAAGTAGAAATCTTAATAGCAGTCATTAATTGTGCGATTTTTGTCAAACGCGCTAATTAAAACAATATATCCCGTATCTAAACACTAATAAAATGATAACTCAACACCCAAGGTAGTCATTGGATAATTATCCTGGTATTACTCATTGACTGTAAGATGCAACATCAACCAGTCTGCTTCTTCTAAAGAATCAAAATTTATCACTACCTTCCCTTTGCCACCATGGGTAAAATGCATGTTAACTGTAGATGATAGTTTTTTTGACAATTGTGTTATCCAATCTTTCTTCCTTTGCTCAAATTGAGGAGACAGAAAAATTTCTTGTCTATCTTTTGAATTATTTGAGCGCTGAACCAATTGCTCAGTTTCTCTAACTGATAAAGATTGATTGACAACTATTTCTGCAAACTTTTCTTGCTGCTCGCTCGACAGACTTAATAAAGCTCTAGCATGCCCCATTTCTAATAATCCTGTTTTAAGCATTTCTTTTACTTTATCTGTAAGAGTAAGTAATCTGAGAAGATTGGTAACTGTTGTTCGTGATCTGCTTAAAGTTTCAGCAACTTCACTATGGGTCATATTACACTCATCTATCAATCTCTTTATGGCGTGCGCCTCTTCCAATGGGTTTAAATCTTCTCTTTGAATATTTTCAATTAAAGAAACAGCCATCTCATGCGCTTTATTATATTTTCTAATAATAGCAGGTATTTTTTCTAATCCGGCTATCTTAGCGGCACGCCAACGCCGTTCACCGGCAATAATTTGATACTCATTTTTATTGGATCTCATTTCTTTCACAATAATAGGCTGTATAATTCCGTGTTGGCGAATAGACGAAGCTAAATCATCTAATGAAACATCGCTAAAAAACTTCCTAGCCTGATTTTGGTCTGGAGAGATTTTTGATAAACACAGATCGATTGCCTCCATGGATGGAATATCATTTTTTAAATTAATTGGTTCAAAGGCAGGAAATTTCATATTAGACCGCCTCCATTTTAGTTGGCTTTTCGAAGTAATGTTGTTTTAACTTTTCTTGTGCCGCAAAAACAAAATTTTGCATTTTCGTAATATGCTCTTGATTATCTCCAGGTTTAGTAAAACCCAATAATCTTTCCCAATGATTGAGATCTTGCTGTAAAGCAAATAATTTATTTTTCCATTCAATTTCATCATTAGATTCTTTTTCGTATGCTCCTTCGAGTTTAGTATCATCTTTGAATTTATAATCGTGTTTTAAAGCACTAATAAAATATGGAATAGGATAAAAACCGGTACTCTCTTTTTTTGTACATTTTTTTGTATAGTTAATCTTCTCTTGAATGTATTCTTCTGAATAGTTATTTATAATATTTTCTAATATTGATTCACTCAATGTACCAAAAGTTGTTTTTATTTCCGCATGTATCTTATCATTTTCAATACACTTAACTTCTGATGCTGGTGTGTGTTTTTTGTTCTGCACTAACACTTCGAATCCAGTAATTTTTCTACCGATTCTTATTGGATCCAAACTAACAACAAAACTGGCTCGATCATTAACCTCTTCTAATGAAGGTGAAATAACATTTCTCGTAAGCTCTCGCATACTTGGGTATTTATCTTCAGGAACTCCCAAAATATTTCTGAAGATATCTAATGGAATAATCTTATTCTTTTGCAAATTAATAAATCGCGTACTATTCTCGTAAAGAGCATGGCCGTATTTCGATTCAAATTCAGACTGAAGATCAACGTCAATAGTACCGTATATAGATGGATTAATTAATAAATCAAGCATAATTTTATGAAAAGAAAAATTGATGGTATTGTTTTGATAAAATGTAGGTGCGCCATGCAACACTCGTAAATTTAAAAAAGAAATATCTGTAGGTACTTTATCTTTCAATAAGTTCCATTGTATTTTTAATGATGCTAGTCCATCAACAGACTCTTTTAGATATTGAGTATTATTACTGTTAAATTTAACTGCTTTTAACAGCTTAGAAAAAGGCATATTACATTCGACAGCAGTCGAATCTTGATGGTTATGTACGCGGCCATCTCCTTTTATTGCTTCATACAAAAGCACATTAACAATTTTTCGTTGCAACACGCTCATTAACGAGTATGCATGAATAATTGCGACATGTTTGCGTATTGTTTTTTCAGCGAACATTATCGGTTCCACTCCGTTTGACCTTCTTTCTTATGCTTTCCTCATTATTCTACTTAAAATGGCTGCGCGGATTATGGCAGCTTGAGGACCTCTTATATCAGGGTATTCTTTTACAACTTCGTTCCTCATATCAGAAAAAAAACATCGTTGCTCAAATGTCATGTAGATCTTATCAAATACAAAATTTTCACTATTTCCTTCTGCATTAAGCACCATGCCTTTGTAATCAGGATTTCCCTTTAACATTACTATGGCCTCATTCACCCAATCAGTTTTCTTTTTTAAATTATATTTTTCAGATTTTAACAAAATATTTCTGAGCGACTCTTTAACTTCTTTATTAATAGTAAATGTAATAATTTTCTTATCGTCTTCATTATTATTGAGTTTCAACTTGTTCATTTTGATCATAATTCCTGAGCAATTAGAGGAATTATTTTTTTAAAACACTCCTCAACCGATTTACCATTATTCCATTGAACATTATTGCTTATCGTATGCATTTGCTTGACAATGTTTTCGTGTAAAGTACTACTTGAAACTAAGGCATCAAAGATGATTTTGGCAATATTTGGTTTTACCTTGCCTAAACTGACATTTATTTGTTTTCGCCCTCTTATTGCTTTCTTAGTAACCAATGAGGCTTCAAGCTCTTTTTTTAGTTTGATAATTGCATCCATAGATAAATTGTCTATAGCCGCCTTTAAAAGAATTTGTTGATGTTCTTCATTTTCAACTGAAATAATTAATTCAATTAGTTTTATATTTTCTATTTTTCCTTCAGCAATCGCCTGTTTTATTTTTGAATTTGCTTGCAAAATCAAAAAATACCTTCGAGATTGTGTTATAGACATCCCTGTTAAATCACTTAAAATTTTTAATGTTATTTTTTCGTTATCACCTATTTTTTTATTTTCGTTTAAATATTCCTTAACAATAGCCTCAATACTTGCGACTCTTTCAGCTAAAGATAAGTCTACTCGCTCATTATTTTCAATCCACTGAAGAACTCTTAATTTTGTACCAACAGGTCGTTGACTCGCAATTCTTGCTATAATTTCTTTTTTGCCTGCAATTGCTGAAGCTAATGTTCTACGTTCACCAGCAATTAAACGACATTTGTTTCCAAATCGATATACAAATATGGGATTAATTAATTGATCATCCAGGATAGTTTTTGCTAATGATTCAAGGGACTTCCAATCATTTTTCTTTTTTGCATAATCCGGATCTGAAGGATCTATTCCATTCATAGCATCATGCAGAGTTAGTGCTAACTCACGATTGTTTTCAGGATCAAGTTCAATTTTATCCAAAGGTAGTACTTCTATGGATAACTCTCCTGCATAATCGTTAGCAATTGCTAATGATCTTGATATAGCTTCCGTTTTAACAGGATTTAATTTGAATTTACTAACCATAAGAAGCCTCCTTTTCCTCTATTTTGTTATATACATTGTGAAATACTCTGTCATATACATAAGAACACCATTTTTCACTTTCAATTCTCGCTGGATTCGTTTGTGATAAATTAAATACACAATTAGGTCTAGCATCTTCTACTACTAGCTCGGAATATATGGTTCTTTGTGCAATAGGAGGTAATAACCATTCTTCTGATTTTTCTATGGAACGTAAATCGTTTAGAAACTTCGTATGAACTGCTGTTTTACGCACTTGGTTCGGTAAAATTCCAGCTATTTTGATAGTATCATCTTTTACTCTTCGAAGTTGTTCTTGTGAAATCGCTTGAATCATTCCTATTGTTCCATTAATACCATATTGTTCAAGTTCAGTTGGCAATAGACCATGACTTGCTGCACGCAATCCGGCCATGGTTAATGGACCAAATTGTGGGTTGGTATCGATAATAACAAATTGATAATCACTGTGGGTTGATAGCATTTCGGTAAATTCTTTAAGACGATTTATAACTTTTTCTTTCACATCAACTTTTAAAACACGTTGTGCATCTTCCAGTAATGAAGCAAAGGAAGGGAAACAATCTAAATTGTCAACCCAAGTTGGATATGGATAAATTGATTTTCCTATGAATATGTCGGCAATACTACTAACACCATCCCAATGAGTATCATCTTCTGGTAAATTATTTGGATCCCATTCTGGATGGGCTTTAGGCATATAACCGGTTGGGTGAGCAGGATCTCTGGTAGTTGGAATCAAACTTGATGAGGAGTTTCCTTGTGGATCCAAATCAATAAATGCTCCCTTCATGTTTTTACATCTAGCTAGATACTGTGCAAGAGTGAGTGCAATGGTTGATTTACCAATACCTCCTTTGTTTCCAGCTGTTGTAATTACTTTCATCCTTTCCCCCTCTTTTTCGAATAAGGTGTTTTGTACTATTGCTTTTTTTAGAGTAACTTTAGTGAAATAATTTTGCAAGCGGTAATTTGTACTATTCAAATTTATTATTTATAAATAATAATAAATTATAAAAATATAAGAAAATATATATCTTTTTCTTTTCTTCATATATTCCCCGAGGAAACTTAATTTAACTAATTGAAATATAATTAATTTGTTTGTTTTTATGGTGTATTTATCTGGGATTCATAGTGTAGATTTATGGTTTTTAAAGTGTAGATATATAGGATAAATTTCTTGTTTTTATTAACCGTGTAGTTTTATGGGAATCTATGGTGTAGTTTTATGGGAGCGGTGTACCTTTGTGGGATACTTTGGGGGGGGAGTAGTTGTGTTGAAGCGGGCTTTTTATAACAGCCTATACTGCTGAATACCTCGAATGAAAGTATTCATTCTTACGTTTCTATATTAAGAACAAAATATTACTAGTGCAACAAAAGCATGATGTTGACTTTTAGTATTCAAATATAATTTTTTATAGTATTTCTGTGTTATGTTCTACAGTAGAGTTACTCGCGAAACTCTATTTCGCCTGATTAATTAGTTAGCAATTCCAATTGTTTTTTTAATTTATGCCACATTCATTTGTGTATGTAGGTTGTGAAAAACAAATTTGATGGCTTGCAAAAGTCGATTTTATTCTGTTTATTTGGGAATACATCTAGTTCCTATTCATCTTTTTAATAATACTCTACAACCAACCATTTAATTTAAATCGACTTTTGCATAATTTTAGTTGCTAATCTTGCTCGACCATAAAATTTCTTAGGAATATCTTGAACGCTTTTGTTAAAGATGGCTAATGATCTCTATGCATGCTGTATATACTGGCCTTATAGAAGAGAAGCAATTTTTTATTTTGAATATTTGGGAGGTTCTGATTTTTCAATTTTATTGCAAAGCTAAACTTATGCCTCATTGATTTAATCCTTTTGGTTATTAATGAATTGCTTCATTATTTGTGCGTGGTTTTCTTTAGTTGTTGGATAATGATTTATATAGATCTCCTATGTGCTGACATTGGGGCATCTAATTGAGCAGGCGTGCTGCTGCCTCATCATCTTAGTATTGACTCGAATACTTAGGAATCTCAATGTTAAATCGGAACAAGGGTTTTGGTAAAAATATAA
>CAMFHA010000142.1 GCA_945952115.1 uncultured Legionella sp.
ATTTTTCAGGGCAAAAATCTTTAGTCTTTGCTAACTACCCCTGACCTATTACCAACTCTCTAAATTAGATAAAAAAAATCCCGAACTAGTTCGGGATTTAGGTTACGGAGACAGCATTTTAATCACGGCCAGAAAAAGCACTTAGAATATTTAATAAGCTGATGAATAAGTTATAAATGGATACGAATAAACCAACGGTTGCACTAATATAGTTGGTTTCACCACCATGAATAATTTCACTGGTTTGAAACAAAATTAGTCCAGAAGAAATTAAAATAAAGGCAGCTGAAATGGCTAATTGTAAAGCGGGTATTTGAAAGAAGATACCTGCAATCATAGCTAATACCGCACACATAGTGGCTACAAATAAGAATCCTGCTAAGAAGCTGAAGTCTTTTCTTGTAGTTAAAACATAGCCAGATAAGCCAAAGAAAATCATTCCTGTTCCACCTAGAGCAGTAGTAACTAGCTGATGACCATTAGAAAAACCGCTAATGTAATAATTTAAGATTGGGCCTAAGGTATAACCCAAAAATCCAGTAAAGGCAAAAGTGCTTACCAAACCCCAGACGCTATTTCGAGTTGCTTGAGTTAAAAACATTAAGCCATAAACGCCAACAATCATAAGAAATGGATTCATTGATCTAGCGCCAGTAGCGTAGGCTAAATAGGCAGTAAACGCGCTAAATAAAAAAGTTAGACTTAGTAGTAGATAAGTATTTCTTAATACTTTATTGGTAGAAAGTATAGATTCACTACCACGAGTAAAAATGTTCACTTCATTTCGGTTCATTATTTTAGAACTCCCTATTGTTTAATATTATTCTAGCATATATATATCCAAAATGTTTCAAGATGCAATTTTTGGTCTATCGCTTTTAACGCCCACAGTTTTGAAAAAAATTCGCAATAGTCCGGCTATTACTTACTTTTTTCAAAACTGTGGGCGTTAAAATCAAATCGCCCAAAACCTCGCATCTTGAAACATTTTGGATATATGGTTAAGTTGCCCTTATTTCAAGTCTATTATTAAGAAGAAATACTTTGGTTGTCAATTTTGTTTTGAGCTTGGTAACGAGTTACAATAAAATAATCCAGTCTATCAGGAACAATAAGGACTAGTTATGCAAAAAGTAGGGTTAATTCAAATGACTTCATCCAGTAAAGTCGAAGAAAATCTTGAGTTTATTGAAAAAATGATGAAGCAGGCTCATGAAGAGTCTGCATCGCTAGTATCCTTACCAGAAAATTTTGCATGTATGGGGGTAAATGATGATAAGTTTCGGATTGCTGAATATTATGATCAAGGGCCCATTCAAGAAAAAATAAGTCAGTTAGCGAAACAATTTAATTTATGGGTTATCGCAGGAACAATACCTATTAAAACGGCAGGTAGAAAGGTACGTTCTGCTAGTATCATTTTCGACAATAAAGGTAAGAAAGTAGCTCGTTATGATAAAATTCATTTGTTTGATGTTCAGGTATCTGATAAAGAGTCTCATAGAGAATCAAATGATATTGAGGCGGGGCAAGATTTGATTGTTGTTGAAACACCCGTTGGAAAAATAGGATTAACGGTTTGTTATGATTTGCGTTTTAGTGAGCTTTATCAAAAATTATTATTTAAAGGAGCTGAATTATTTTCAGTGCCTTCTGCATTTACAGCAGTAACCGGCCAAGCTCATTGGGAAATTTTATTAAGAACTCGAGCGGTTGAAAATTTATGCTTTGTTTTGGCAGCAAATCAAGCTGGGCATCATGAAAATGGACGAGATACTTATGGTCATAGCATGATAGTAGAACCTTGGGGCAAAGTAATAGCAGAAAAAAAAGCTGGGATAGGTTTAGTAATGGCTGATATAGATTTACAAAGACTGTATCAAATTAGGGAACAATTTCCTTGTATTGAGCATCATCGTTTAAAATAAACTTTTTTTTTGCTGCTAAAATAATAGTATCCTAGTAGCACCACTGCCATTAAGTTAAGGAATTTTTATAGCCGTTCGCGCTGAGGAGTGTGCGTAAGCACACGTCTCGAAGCGTTACAGTGAAAGGCTTCGAGACGGCCTAAAGGCCTCCTCAGCCCGAACGGTTACGATGTGAAATTCCTTAACTTAATGGCAGTGCCTAGTAGCACGGTTAAGGAGCTAGAAAAAAGAACAAGTTATTTTTTCTAGCCCTCTTAACAGAACCTTACTGAATTTAATTTTATCAAAGGTATTTAAATGACACACGCCCTTATTATTGCTAAACAAATGCTTCTTGAGCCTACCTCTCTAGATGAACACAGTATAGAAAAATTATTTAAAACGATGATGAATCACCATATTGATGATGCGGATTTATATTTTCAAAGTTGCTATTATGAATCTTGGTATTTAGAGGACTCAGAAGTTAAGAGCGGTAGTTATTCTTTAGATAAAGGAGTAGGTATTCGTGCTGTAAGTGGAGATAAGACAGGTTTCGCTTATTGTGACGATATTGTATTGCCTTCAATGTTACGAGCTGCTGATGCTGCTCGATCTATCGCTTTGGCGGGATCAAAAGCGATAAAACCCGTTCATATTTCTACATCTCAGGTACCGCGTTATCAAGGTCTAAATCCCATTGAAACAATGAATAAGCAAGAAAAAATTGCTTTGTTGGAGGCGATTGATAAAGAGGCAAGAAAATTGGATCCACGTGTTATTCAAGTGAATGCTAGTTTAAGTGGGTGTTATGAAGTAGTCATGGTTGCAGCAATGAATGGACAAATGATTGCTGATGTCCGGCCTCTGGTAAGTATTAATGTGAGTGTAATTGTTGAAGATAAAACAGGCAAACGAGAATCGGCGCGCTCAGGTGGTGGAGGTCGTGTAGCGTATTCTTATTTTTTACAAAAAGAAAATGCTTTAAGCTATGCACGTGAAGCAGTACGTGAGGCTTTAATTAATTTAGAAGCACAGCCAACACCAGCAGGTACCATGCCCGTTATTTTAGGCCCAGGTTGGCCAGGAGTTTTATTACATGAAGCGGTGGGGCATGGATTAGAAGGAGACTTTAATCGAAAAGGTCTATCTGCCTTTTCTGGACGTTTAGGTCAGCAAGTAGCTGCTGAAGGTGTAACTGTAGTTGATGATGGTACTTTAGTTGATCGTCGAGGTTCTCTAACCATTGATGATGAAGGAACTCCTTCTCAATGTACTACGCTTATTGATAATGGTGTCCTAGTTAATTATATGCAAGATAAACTCAATGCTAAATTGATGGGAATGCAATCTACAGGTAATTGTCGTCGTGAGTCTTATGCTCATATTCCTATGCCGCGTATGACGAATACTTATATGCTTGCTGGAAATCATGAACCTGAAGAAATTATCAAATCGGTGAAAAACGGTTTATATGCAGTTAATTTTGGGGGCGGTCAAGTGGATATTACTTCAGGTCAATTTGTATTTTCTGCAAGTGAAGCTTATTTAATTGAAAATGGAAAAGTGACAAGACCAGTTAAGGGTGCCACTTTAATTGGCAATGGCCCTGAAGTAATGAAGAAAATTTCGATGATTGGAAATGATTTAGCTTTAGATAGAGGAATAGGTGTATGTGGTAAAGATGGTCAATCAGTTCCAGTTGGTGTTGGTCAGCCTACCTTGAAAATTGATGCCTTAACTGTGGGCGGAACTAATTAAAGAGTCAGGATTTATGAAAAATGCCCAATCTCTTCGTTAAAAAAATGTTTTAATTCGGTCATTTAGTGCATCTAAACTCCCTCATTAAAACATTCTTTTGCTTCGACCTTGGGTGTTTTCGTAAATCCTGAGAGTGAAAGAATTTTTGATCTTGATTCTTTCTCCACGTTGCTTTTTTTGTTACATTATTTTTTTTCTTTTTAAACAGGGTCAATATGCCATCTTTTGATATAGTTTCTGAAATTAATGAGGTCGAGCTAAAAAATGCTGTAGATAATGCAATACGAGAAGTTGGAACTCGTTTTGATTTTCGTGGTGTAGAAGCAAGTCTCGAGTTGAAAGAATTAATAGTTACTTTGCGATCGGAATCTGATTTCCAAGTAAGGCAATTAGAAGATTTATTTCGTAATCATTGTACTAAAAGAAATGTGAGTACAGTAGGTGTGGAAATGGAGGATGAACCAGTACATAGCGGGAAGTTTTATTCTTTAAATATGACTTTTAAGCAAGGTATAGATCAACCTGCAGCGAAAGAAATAGTAAAAATAATCAAAGACTCCAAAGTTAAGGTTCAAACTTCAATTCAAGGAGATAAAATAAGAGTTACTGGAAAAAAACGTGACGATTTACAAGATACAATCGCTTTATTGAAGAAATCCGATGTTGAACTAGCTTTACAATATGAAAACTTCCGTGATTAATATTTATTAATAAAACTAATAAAGAAATGGAATTTTCTAAAGTTCTGATTTTATACCCTTCTCCACAGAGTAGGGTATAAATAATCATTCAAAAATTTAAATACTAAATTACCAATTAGGCATCAAATAAGAGACTCCTGCAAACATACTGATCAATTGATATGTTTGCTGAGATGTTTCAGTGCCAGGAACCACGCCGACAGGGTGAGATAGGCTATATTTTCCAATGTAATTGTAAACTGCTTCATAAGAAATTAATCAGTTTGTATTGATATGGTGCTGAAGGCCTACCCCTATATTGTAACCAGTTTTATATTGATTCGCTGTTAACAACGATGAAGAGGATACGACATTGTTCGTTGAGAGGTATGTGCGGCGGACATTTAAAGATTCACGATTAATTATATTTGCAAAACTTACGCCTCCCTCTAACCTTCAGAGCAAAAAAAGATAAGTGCCTTAGGAGATCTTGGTAAGAAGAGCTCTCTTCTGTGTATGGGTGAGCTGACAGTGTTAATAAAATCGGTGCATTGTACGACAATTTTAAGTTGTTGTTAAGATGTATATATATTAAGGTATGACGAATCCCTAAAGAAGATGATGTTGATTTTAATAACAAATATTTTTTGCATTACAGCAAGCTTTGGAAGGTATTGTTTGGATCACTTTAATGCAAAATGATTCTACTAGTCTTTTAAATAAAATAGGAGTTTATGAATTCCTTTTTTATTTCTAGTATTAAAAGAATGTGGATTATTGGAGTCATAACCGCAATAGGGTTTATGGTTTCTTTATTCAATTTTAAGTAGCTCGGCTAAATCTAGAGTAATTATACCCATTTTTTCCATGTCGGATAAATTATGATGATGCATCTCTTCACTTAAAGTGGCACAAGCTTCTTTGATAACAATTGCTTTATAGCCCAAGCTAATTCCAGAAAGTGCGGTACTACGTACGCATAAATGAGTCATGACGCCGCATAAAATGAGAGTACCTATTTGCATGCTTTGCAAAGCCCCGTTTAAATGACTTTCAATAAAACCATCCATATAAGGCTTTTCTATAACAAGATCATCTGGACGAGGAGCTATTTTTTCAACAAATTGAGCGCCTTTTGTTCCTGGAATCAGAGTTGGTTTTTTTTGAAATTTAGGTAGCAAGTAGGCAGGTGGTGAAGACCGATAAAGATGTTGATTATAAATGATACTCCATTTTTGTTTAATAGCATGATCTAAAAGTGTCCTTACATTATCAATAACGGGTTCACGCGGAGTACCACTGTAAGAAAAAACATCATCTTGCATATCAATAACAATTACTGCTATGTTAGGTAGAACAGCTTGCCAACCACCACGTTGATTTAGAATGGCAGGAGTTTTTTGTAATAGGTCACCCCTAATAAACTTCTTTGGAGTTTATTAAGGGTGCACATT
>CAMFHA010000143.1 GCA_945952115.1 uncultured Legionella sp.
TGTGCTTTTGAGTATTTGTCAACAAAAACTTAAGGCTAATTGGAAGCTTTATGCGTGGAATCCAGACTCTCTCTCACTTCAAGTCCGTCTGCTGTGGCACGTAGGCAACAGAGACGCTTTTAGTGCTCAAAATTTAGATGCATTTACTCTGGTTAGGCTTTATTTTAACTGGGAAAAAAAGGGATAATACGTTATGATAAACTCCCTTAACTCTATTTTTTGAAAACAAAAATGAATAAAAAGGTTTTTCAAAATACATTTAAACTGAAATTTAAAATTACCCTATTAGGAATTTTATTATTATTCGTTAATGGTTGCGTGAATTTATCAGGTACACGAAGTAATTACCCTCGAAATAACAATGTTTTAATAGTGGAAAATAAAAAAGCTCCGTATAACGGTGAAATTCATACTATGCTAGGCGGTTTGGGTCTTTTTAGTAAAGGGATGATCACGTTAAAAAACTCTGTGGCTCAACTTTATGATATTCCTGCTTATAATACCATTTGGTATAATGCAGGCGATGTAACCCAATTTATTATTAATAATTATTATCATCAAAAACATCCTCGGCCGATTATTTTAATTGGACATTCTTTGGGGGCCAATGAACAAATTAAAGTGGCAAGAAATTTAAATCGATATAATATTCCTGTTGCTTTATTAATTACTACGGATTCAGTATCTCAAACTATTATTCCGCCTAATGTTCATGAGGCAGTTAATTTCTATAAAACAGGCCTTGTGCCTATGTTTAGTGGCTTAAAGTTAAGAGCAGTAGATCCTAATAAAACTATTATTGAAAATATTGATGTTTCAACTATAAAAGGTATTAATGTTAATCATTTTACTATTGATAAAAATCCCTTAGTTCAACAAATGATTTTAGAAAAAATAAAAAAGGTAGTGGTAAATGGAAAAAGACAACACACCAAACTTAAATCCTAGAATTTGTATTATTGGTGCAGGACCTAGTGGGATTGCTGCGATTAAAAACTTACAAGAGCAAGGATTAACAGAGATCACTGTATTTGAAAAAAACACTCAAATAGGTGGTAATTGGGTTTATGATGAAGAAAATAGTCATTCAAGTGTTTATGAAACAACTCATATTATAAGTTCAAAACGGTGGTCTCAATTTGATGACTTTCCTATGCCGGATGAGTACTCTGATTATCCTTCTCATCATCAGTTATTAGCTTATTTTAAGGCTTATGTCGCTCATTTTAGTTTGGATAAATACATTAAATTTAATCATAATGTGATTAAAGTAAGTCAGATTGCAGGAAATCAATGGCAAGTGATTTTTGAAAATGAGCAAGGAATACAAGAGCAAATCTTTGATTATTTACTCGTCGCTAATGGTCATCATTGGGATCCTTATCATCCTGAATATCCTGGTGAATTTAAAGGAGAGCTGCTTCATTCTCATCAGTATAAAAAAGCCCTTCCTTTTAAAGATAAACGTGTTTTAGTGGTAGGTGGAGGAAATTCGGGTTGTGATATCGCAGTGGAAACATCCCGTATTTCTGCTTCTACTCATATAAGTATGAGACGAGGTTATCATATTTTTCCTAAATTTATTTTTGGCAAGCCAACGGATGTAGCTGTCGCTAAGATCCAATGGATTCCTCCTGTCATACGCCAGAAATTAATTAATATAGTCATTCGAATTTTACAGGGGCGTTATCCTAAATATCAATTAATGAAACCTAATTGCGGTCCTTTAGAAATTCATCCTACTCTAAATTCAGAGTTACTGTACTTTATTCGGCATGGAAAAATAAAAACTTTACCTGGAATCGAGCGGTTTTCTGAAAATAAAGTCTATTTTACCAATGGCTATAGTGCTGAATTTGATAGTATTATTTTTGCTACAGGATATAAAATTAGCTTTCCTTTTTTTAAACATGAAGACCGATTAAATTTTTCAAATGCCATGCAAGTTCCCTTATATCGTAAAATGATGCATCCAGAGTTTGAAACTTTGTATTTTATTGGCTTATGTCAACCTCAAGGATGTATTTGGCCTTTAGCAGATTATCAATCTAAAGTGGTCAGTCGTATTATTGCTGGTACTTTACAAAGACCTGAAAATTTAAAAGAAAAAGTTAAAAAAGAAATGGAAAAACCTCATTATCGCTTTAAATCTCACCGGCGTCATGCTTTAGAGGTTGATTATCATTTATTCAGACGGGAATTATTAAGCATGTTAAAATAATTTTTGAGGAAATCTAATAAATTAGAGGATTAATAGAATGGATATCTTATTTCATTTGGCCTTTCCTGTTCATGATATTCAATTGGCAAAAACTTTTTATATTGATCAATTAAATTGTCAATTAGGACGCGAATCGGAACATGCTCTAATTTTAAATTTTGCTTCTCATCAGATTGTTGCTCATAAAGTAGAATTCATACCAGAAAAGCAAGGCGGAATATATCCTCGTCATTTTGGTCTTGTTTTTTTAAAAAAAGAAGAATTTTATACTTTTATAAAACACTTAAAAGATAAAAATGTTTCTTTTGAAATTTCTTTAAAAGAACGGTTTCCTGGTACTCGTTTAGAACATCAATCTTTTTTTCTTAAAGATCCTAGTAATAATTTATTAGAATTTAAATATTACACGTATGAATCTGCTATCTTTGGAGAAAGAGAATTTAAAAAAATAGGTGAAGTTTAAAAATTATCTCTTCCTTAGTCCTTTATTTAAAGAGAAATTAAATGAATCATTTATTACAGATTTATTATAAAGCTGCTGTAGATTTGCAATTAATAATTCATTATTTTCCAGAAAATGATTGCTTGAAAATTAAAATAGGGAATAAAAATTATTTTTTTACTGAAGACAGTATTCCGTTGAATAAAGAATCAAGCTTCTATTTCAGTAGAGATAAAATGATCTATTCTTTTATTCTACAAGAAGCTCAATTCAGTATACCGAAATTTACTTTAATAAAAAAAGAGGATGTATTAGAAAATAAAATATCTTTTTTAATCAAAAAATTAAGTTATCCTCTTATAATAAAAACAGCAAATGATACCTCACCTAATTCAGTTATTGTATCCAATATAAATTCGTTAGATGAGCTCATTCATTATTTGGATAAATTTTTGCAAAAGACGAGTTTATTTCAAGTTGAAGAATTTCATAGCGGGTTGAAGGAATACACTGTATTAATACTTAATAAACAAGTAATTGGTGTTGTTGAGCATTTTGCGCCAAGTATCATAGGCGATGGGGTGCATAATATAAAACAACTAATTGTTTTCCAAAATGAACAACAAAAAAAAGAGGGGATTTTAAGACCGGCTACAATAGATGATGAATGCCTCCATTGTTTAAAAAATCAGAATCTAACTTTGGACTCTATCCCCTCTCAGCACACAAAAATTAATTTATCCCATGCTGCTAATAAAGCACGTGGAAGCCGTATAGTTTCACTTGGTGATAAAATTCATCATGAAAATGCTAAAATTTTGATTGATGCTGCAAATGCTTTAAATCTCGATTGGATAAGTTTTAATATACTGTGTGATGACATTAATCAATCATTTAATACCACAACATGGTTCATTATCGGAGTGCATTGTAGTCCAGATATTACTTTATATGAAATGCCTGATGAAGGACAGAAGATTCGAGTCAGTCAAAAATTGTTAAAACATTTAATTTATCAGCATAAATTATTCTATCTATGGCATAGTCTAACCCAGTTATTCCGCAAATCAGAGATTAATTTATATGGATAAAATAACAAAACTTTTTTATAAAGCAGCCAATGAGTTGCATTTGCCTT
Source organism: uncultured Legionella sp. (assembly GCA_945952115.1). Classification (GTDB taxonomy): domain Bacteria; phylum Pseudomonadota; class Gammaproteobacteria; order Legionellales; family Legionellaceae; genus Legionella. The sequence goes on from CAMFHA010000143.1 coordinate 3,802, forward strand.
GTACGTTTATACCTGAGATACAAGCATTAAAAATTGTTCTAGGTCAGAAAAATTATTATTTCTATTATACTCTTACTCCTTTAAATAATGCTGTTAGCAGTAATATTGCAGGAAATAAATATACTTTTAATCGATTGATGAAAAAATATGGTGCCTCTGTGCCTAATGCGATTATTATTAGTTATGAAGATTGGTCTTGCAAACCGCTAAATGAACTGATAAAGGGAATGATTTTTCCATTGGTTGCAAAACCAATGACCTTAGGTGGTCGTGGAAGGGATGTTTTATGTAATATTAAAAATTTGGATGTTCTTAATGATTACTGCTCTCGAATGGTGGGTAAATATCAATTCATTCAAATAGAAGAATTTCTTCCCAATTTTAGAGAATACCGAGTTTTGATTTTAAAAAACAAGGTGCTTGGAGTTGTTGAGCGTTTTTCTGCTAGCGTTATTGGTGATGGAATACATACAGTAGAAGAATTAATTGCACAAAAAAACAAACAGCGAGAAATTTTAAGTGAAGAAATGACTCATTCCCCCTTAGTTTACGATGAAGAATATAAGTTATGTCTTGAAGAGCAAGGCTTAAGTCTTCAAAGTGTTATTCCGCAAGATAAAAAAATAAGGTTATGCTATACAATTAATCTTGGCCGAGGTGGCGACATATGCTCGCTTGGTAAAAAAATACATCCTTATAATAAACGAATTCTTTGTCAACTCATGAAAAAAATGAATTTAACCTATGCTGGTTTGGATGTGTTGTGCGAAAATATTGAGGTTGCTTTTAAACAAAATAATTGGTTTCTTATTGAGGCAAATACTTATCCAGATGTCACTATGCATGAAGTGCCTCAGAAAGGAAAAAGAGTACCTGTAGTAAAAGCGGTATTAGCAGAGTTGATCTATTCTCATCCCTTTTCTTATTTATACCATATTTGCACAAAGAGTGTTTTGTCTATGTATATTAAGATATTAATCATATTATTTCTTATTTTATTTATTAAATTTCTCTCATAGGAGCGATGAAATGCTTGAGGAAATTTCTAGAAAAAAATTTTCAATTGGCTCGCTCTACTGTATTAATGAAACCGAAGCTCAAGTCTTGATTAATGAGATTTTTAATAGCCATGTCTATTTGCATGGAGGTCTTACTTTAAATCCCGGTGCCGTAATTTTCGATATAGGTGCTAATATTGGTATCTTCTCTCTTTATGCCCTGTATAAGTGTCATTATGATGCTTCAATTTATAGTTTTGAACCCATTCCAAATTCTTTCGAATGTTTAAATCGAAATTTAAATCCTTATCAAAAGAAGGTGTTTCTGTTTAATGTAGGAATTAGTAATGTTGAGAAAGATTGCCTTGTTGATTTTACACGCTTTGGTAATTCTTTTGCTACCGCAACTTACAGGCCACAAGATAAAATCATTGCAAATTATGAACCATTACTTCGCTATGAAACACTATTAAAAATAGCTTATCATTGGAATAAGTTATTTTATTACAAGTTAAAATATTTGCCTTTTATGCGTAATTATTTGATTAAAAAAAACTATAACAAGTTAACTATTGAAACTAAAGTTCGGTGTCATTTGACTTCGTTGGGTAAATTTATTGAAAAGCATCAAATCGATCATATTGATTATTTAAAAATCGATGTTGAAGGAGCGGAATTTGATGTTATAAAAAGTATAAAGCCAGAGCAGTTTTCACTAATCCAACAAATATGTATCGAAGCGCATGACATTAATAATCGAGTGGAACAATTAGTTCATTATCTAGAGAGATATGACTATACGATAGATGTTGTAAGCAACCCCATTTGTGCACTAGGTTTCAATCATCACATGTTGTATGTAAAGAAGAAAAGCTGAAAAAAATTTCTTTTATTTACAAAGGAACTGATCATCTCTTTCAAGGATTATATTCAATATGATTATAGTTATTTAAAATTTGAAATGTCCATAAGATTTGGTATTATTATGGTTTTT
>CAMFHA010000144.1 GCA_945952115.1 uncultured Legionella sp.
TAGATTAAATATCGAACTGTGATTTTAGGGTGACACACTTAGATGAACATTCTCAGCAAATGGCTAAAAGCCGGTTATGTCTACGAAAATCAATTGTATGAAACAACAACTGGCACGCCGCAAGGTGGCGTTATCTCGCCAACTCTGGCCAACATGGCGCTGGATGGTATAGAGAGTCTCATCTGCTCCATAACCAAAAAGGCTGAAAAGGTACATATGGTGAGATACGCAGACGATTTTATTATAACAGGAAACTCAAAAGAGCTACTTGAAACTAAAATCAAACCAGCTATTGTAAACTTTCTTAACGATAGAGGGATGGAACTCTCGGAAGAGAAAACACATATCACACACATTGATGAGGGTTTTGATTTTCTTGGATTCAACGTCAGAAAACACAATGGAAAGCTACTGACGAAACCAAGCAAGAAGAGTGTTAAAAGCTTTTTAGCTGGTATCCAAGCAACCATCAACTCTAACAAAACCAGTACAACATTAAAGCTACTGTTAGCTATCAATCCAAAAATAAGAGGATGGGTAAACTATCATAAGCATGGTGTTGCACAGAAAAGTTTTGAATACATAGACAATGCCATTTTCTGGATGCTATGGCGATGGGCTAAGCGACGACATCCAAACAAAGGAGCCTATTGGATAAAGGATAAATACTTTGCTCGAGTTGGTAACCAAGCATGGGTGTTTTGCACTACTTACAAGAAGCGTAACGGAGATAAACAAATATATCCGCTATTCAAAGCTGGGTATGTGCCCATTCGTCGACATATCAAAATCAGGGGAGAAGCTAATCCTTTCCAGCCTGAATCTCAAGCATATTTTCAAAAACGTCGTATACACTTACAACGCATGAGAATTGCAGAACGTGAAAGATATGAGGCAGAGAAAAAATTGCTGGGTCAGAAAATGGCTTCATAAAGGCTTGAGCCGTGTGCAGGGAAACTTGCATGCACGGTTCTTAGGAGAGTGGTGATTGGCAACAATCGCCACTTATCCGACCAACACGAAATAGCAAAAAAGATTATTGATGAAGGAGCTGATTATGTTTTATCTCTAAAGGAAAATCAACCGAATTTATATCGTGATGTGGTATCCATTTTTGAACGAGGAGAACAATCACAATATAAGAACATGTTTAATAAAAAACAGGTAGAAAAAACCAGAGGCCATGGGCGCATAGAAACCAGAAGGTACACATTAATAGTAGCGCGTGAACAAGAATTATTTGGTCTTCGTTGACCTCACTTACGTGGACTTGGAAAGGTAGAAACAACAAGAAAAACTAAAATCGATGGAAAAATTGAACGTTCAACGCGTTATTTTTTAACAAGTGTTACGGATGGATACGAGTTATTTTTAATGTCAGATTTGGCTAAAGGAAAAATGCCTGACATAGGAAAAATATATGTAGAACAAACGGGTGACCAATTGAGATATATTCTTCAAGGACTTAATGGGGAAAAAATAGACTCTGTTCTAAATATCAAAATTGCTACATTTAATCAAAAAACTTTAAACGAAGAAAAATTACGTATTCTGGCTCAAACTGCTCAAATGGGACATACCCTTCGAGATCAAGATATGAAAAAATTTAGACAAGCGGTACGAAAACATTGGAATGTAGAGAATAATCTACATTGGTCTTTAGACGTTAGTTTTAGAGAAGATTTGAGTAGAGTTCGGATTGGACATGCTGCAGAAAATTTAAGTGTTATACGTAGAATAGCTTTAAATCTTCTCAAGCAAGAGAAAACAAGCAAGGTAGGTATAGCAGCTCGCAGAAAACGAGCAGGTTGGGATAATCAATATTTGTTAAAGGTATTAATGGCTGACCAACATTTAAAGTCAGTGGTTTAAATTTACATAATATTTTTTTACACATTACCCTCCTAGTAGTGTTTTGTCTTTTTTTAGTAAAAAACTGATTTTTTAAGATTTTCTAGGGAAAAACAATAAAATCTGACATTAGGATATTAAAAATTTTATAAAAAACCCATGAGAAGTTATAAATTTAATAGAGAGGTATAAAAATTAAAATTTATCTATTTTTAATGCGATTGCCCTGGGCAGTAAGCGAACAAATGAGGTTTGCGGTATGACCTACTGTATGAGAGTCGAAGCTAGCTCCCGCAAATCTCCTGCAAGGATTTTTTGGAGACTAGCTAACGCAGAAAAAACCGCTTGTAACTTATTGTTTTTTAAGGTACCCGTTCTGAGACATAGGTTACACTTTATACCGGACACATAGGTTACACTGTTTGTATTTACAGGAGGACCTTATTATGGCTTGGATGGAGTGTAATAAAATGGATGAGAGATTAAAGTTTATCGCAAGATTGTTAGAGGGCGATAAGATGTCACCTCTATGTGAAGAGTTCGGCATTTCAAGAAAAACGGGTTATAAAATTTATAATCGATATAAAAATTGTGGATTAGAAGGCTTAACAGATCGCAGTCGTAAGCCCTACAGATATGCTATTCAACTTCCTTTTCAAGTTGAAAAAATGAGCCTTAGGATCAAAAATGATAAACCCACCTGGGGTGCTCCAAAAATTAGAGAACTGTTAATTAAAAAATATCCTGATATTCATCCTCCTTCTAAAAGCACTGTTCATTCAATCTTAGATAGAAATGGCCTTGTGGTTAAACAAAAACGTAACCGTAATAAGAAGGAAGGAACATCATTGTCTGATCCGAATGTTCCTAATAAATTATGGTGCGCCGATTATAAAGGAGAGTTTCGATTAGGGAATCATCAATATTGTTATCCTCTGACAATTACCGATTATAGCACCCGCTTTTTACTTGCTTGTGATGGGCTGGCAACAACAAAGGAAGAGTATGCTTTTATTATTTTTCAAAGGGTTTGTGAAGAATTTGGCATACCTGATGCTATTAGAACAGATAATGGTGTTCCATTCTCTTCACCAAACGCTTTATTTGGATTGAGTAAATTATCTGTATGGTGGTTACGTTTGGGAATTGCTATAGAAAGAATAAAACCTGGGCACCCGCAACAAAATGGTAGACACGAGCGCATGCATTTAACTTTAAAAAAATCAACTACAAAGCCTGCTGGAGAAAATTTCTTACAACAGCAAGAAAAATTTGATAATTTTATAACAGAATATAATACTGAAAGACCACATCAAGCTTTAAACATGAAATGTCCAGGTGAACTTTATGTGCCTTCTACAAAAAAATATGAAGGAGTTCTCGAAGTGGATTATCCTTTTCACGATAAAGTTATAACTGTGACGTATTGCGGTAGGATTTGTTTAGAGGGTAAAAAAATAAATTTGAGTTGTGTGATTCATAGACATCCTTTCAGTGATTCATTTTTCTAACTGCTGCATTCCGAGCACGGTATTCCTTTCAGCTTTCGAAGCTGCATCTCTACAGCAAAATTGGCATTTTGAACATGTTCTTTTGAAGGATCATATAATGCTTCTACCTCTTCACTGATTGGCGTCTTCTCTGATAATTCGCTATCAATTTGAGAAGGTGTTTTGCCTTTTAAAGATCCATGTGGTCTTTTCCAATTATAAAAAAATTGCCAACACGCAAGTTCTTCACGCAATTTCTCAAAATCAGATAAATCTATTAGAGCATAAAATTCTTCTAAATCTGTCTTCTGGGAACGCTCAACTTTTCCATTTAAATGAGGAGAGGCAGGCTTGATTGGTCTAAATTTTATGCAATACTCCATCATTTTTAATTGAACTTTTTCTGCAAAAAATTCCCGACCACGATCTGTCTGAATTCTTTGAATTGGAAAAGGAAACTCTTCAATAATTTTATCAAGAAATTTTAGTGTATTTGATGCAGTTCTTCTGTTATAAATTTCCAGTACTCGCCAGCGAGAGCAATCATCAACAGCTGTATATTGATATATGCCTGGAGCAATTTTACAAGTATCCAATTGTACTCGATCACCTGGGATTGGCCTCTGATAGCGTTTAAATTTCTTATTTCGACGTAATTTTTTTATGGGTTTAACATTTAAATCTATTAACACTTTATGAATTGTTGCTAAAGATAATGAAATATCATTTAGTCGAAGTAATTCTGTTTGTATGCGCCTGGCTCCTAAATTTCGATTCTCTCTGAGATCTTTGATCAGGTTTGAAATTTCATAGTTTATTTTCTTATTAGGGGAGGAAAGAGGTTTTTTGGAGTAACTATTTAATCCTAATAGCCGATGATCTAAATAACGTTTTACCCATTTTCTCAAAGTAGGTCTTGATATACCACAATGTTTGCAGACAAATGTTGCATCATTTGTATCAAGGTAAAGTTGAACCCATCCTAGTCTAGCTTTTATCTCTTTTTCCATAGAAAGTTAGAATACCAAAATCTAGAAAGGATGTCTATGAATCACACACCTTAATTATATCAAAATAGAGGGTTTTAATTACTCAATAGCAGTCGCTGAAGTTTTATATAGCCCATTAACCTTTAAATGACCATTGCAGTTTTTAAAAGAATTTCGGCTCAATCTCAATACACCATTATTTTAGGCTCGCACTTCTCGTTAAAGTTCATTCAAAAGTAAAAAATGCGAAGCGTGACAATTACCTTTATAACACTTTTTCGTTGTTGCCATTGTAATTTTGTGCGAATCCCTTCGCAGGCGATTTACGGAGTACTTTTCCTTTGTTGGTTAAATAGTTATCTTAATTTTGGAGATACTTTACCATTATCAGGGTTTGGTTTTATCTCCCGAACACTAGACGTAGCATAAGCTGCTAATCCGATTGTCCCCACTAATGTAGATAAAGCCAGACTTTTTCTCATAAGGGTACGATTATACAAAAAATTTAACTTAGGTAATGGATCTGAATTTACAGTACTTTTAGCAAATCTTGTATTATAATTGTTACTTTTAAGCACAGCATCGACATCAGAATAGTGATTTGCAAAACTATTCTTTAGTGAACCAGCAAATATTAAACCAACCGCTTCATTTCTACCATTATGGTTTTTGTTGATTAAAACACTACCAGAATCTCCCGGCTTTGACATTACACTTGTTCTTATTTGATTCGAAAAAAATGCTGCCTGTCCTTCTCCATAATTTATAGTTAAATCAGTATCTATTGATTCCACAATGCCTAAGGTATGCCCTGTAGTTCTACCAGATTTTTCTACTTTCATGCCCATATGTGCAATATTACTACCATCAATCTCTCCTATACCTGGAACAGCACAATTTAATTTTGATTGATCACTAAGCGTCGCAATTGCCATATCAACTTTGTTTGTATGGTTATTAGCACATTTCATTGCTATTGGAAAGAAATATTCAAGCCTTGCAACCTCTTCTTTTCCACGGTCACTAAAACCTGGCTGAATTATCTTGTCACCTTTTTTACCTTGGTTAGTATTAGCTAAGACATGGTTATTACTTAGCATATGATGAATACCATTTTGATCAGTTAATATAGCCCCTACAGTTCCAGCAGATATTTTCTCATGGCCCACACTAAAGCCAGGAGTTACAGGACGTATGTGCTGCTGATTTTTCAGTTGATTGAAATTAAAAAAATTTAAAAATTTAGTTAAAAAATCTGATTTAAGGTTATCATCTGCAGAAACGTGCTCAAAGGGCAAAATTGTTCCTACTTCTACAAAAGTAGAAAGACAGTCTGCCTGCGCCGACACCATGTCCTCAAATGACTCAGAAACAATGTTAGCTTTTTTAAGATGTTCAAATAT
>CAMFHA010000145.1 GCA_945952115.1 uncultured Legionella sp.
CTTTAATAGCCTGATTGACGAGGTTCTGCTGTTGTTCTGCAACTGCCATCAGTGCATATAGCTTTTTTTCATCAGGTGTCATCTATCCATCCCCCTATAGCCCATAGTCTTTTGTTGCTCACGTTCTAATTTCTGCTGTTCTCTGTACTGCTCTAAAGCCTGTTGTTTAAAGCTGTCAAAATCAACCTTAAAGCTCTCAATTCCCTGTTTAATTTCCTTGTCTGAAATTGGGCTGTCTTTGAGGTCTTTCAGATCTTTTTTAGGGTCGCCTAAATCATGCTGTTCAAGCTCTTTATGCGCTGTTCGTGACTGTTGCAGGGCTTTCCTGATTTCAGGATTCTTCGCTTGGCTTGGCAGCAGTTTTTTTTCAGGTTCTTTCTCTATGCCTTGCTCTTTGTAGCTTCGCATATCAATACGGCTGTCAATTTGGTGTTTTTCTAAATGGCTGTTGCATAAATCCGCCCATCTTTGGCGCAGGTCTTTAATATCAGTTTTTCGTTCCTGGTAACTCTTGCCTGTATTGTCTTTTTTAGCTCCGCCACGTTCAGGATTCTTGCTGTTATAGCGTTTGAAATACTGCTCTGGATCTCGCTCGATTCCATCTTGCAGACGTTCATTAAACATGAGGTGAACGTGGGGCTGATCATTGCCGTCCATTGCTTTAGGGTTATGAATCGCAAACTGATAAGGATATTTTGAGCCAATTTCAGACTGAATGAAGTCCTCAACCAGTTCTAGGCGTTGCTCTGCATTCATCTCTCTAGGTAAGGCAATTTCATACTCTCGGTAGGTACTGCCGTTTTTACGCTCGTAAAGGTCGGCAGACTGCCAAAAGGTCATCGGATTCTGTTCAGCCCATTTCGGCATATTCCCATAGGCACTATGTTCAAGGTCGGTTTCTGCCTGCTCTTGTTTCAGCTTCTTTTCTTCATCCCGATCAATATATTCGGCATGCGGTGCTGCTTTGCCTGCCTTACCGACTTTGACACTTAAACGAGCAATCGCCATTAGGTCTTATCCTGTTCCTTTTTTCGGTTACGTTCTTTCTTAAATGCTCTTTGATCAAGTATCGAAGCCCACATCATAATGATGATAAGTAGCGGTGCTGCGATCACGCCAAAACTAATATCTTTGATTTTTCCCAATACCTGTTTTAGTTGCATGCTGTTGCTCCTAGCTTTGGTACTTCTTTTTTTCATTCAATTGAAAATTGAATGAAAAAAAGAAGTTTCAGGGTTTTAGGGATGAAGTCCCTAACGTGCTTAGGTTTCTCAATTAAATTGAGAAACGTCTAAGCGCGCCATCAAATTTTTGATGGAAGTGCAGGCGAACTTCTCTAGAACGACTTTAACAAAATTACGTTACTCGAACGTAAATATTTTGTTATCGTTCTTTGAGTATTGAGCCTGTACTTTTGCGGTATCTGAATTAATGGAATTGAATATGAATAATGATTGGCTGTCTGAAAAAATCACCTATATTTCTGCTTTAAAGAATCCGAGTGATGCTCAAAAACTTTTACTTGAATTAGCCAAAATTCAGTACAGAACCCCCGACCAAGAGAAAAAGATCAATGCCTTGATCAAAGCTGAAAAAGCAATAGATCGAGCAAATAAGCAAAAAGTTGCAGTTAGAAAATTATTGAATGCCGAAAAGGAAGCAGAACGTAAAGCTCGTACACGTCACCTCATCCAATTAGGCGCACTCTTTGAAATTGCTAACCTAGATAAAAGAGATCCTGCCGAATTGCTTGGCGTTCTTCTTAAAACTGCTGAAATAGATCCAAACGATACGAAATGGCAAATTTGGAAGGATTTAGGACAAGAAACTTTAAATCAGCGTAAGAAAGTAAATTAAAATTTGATATTTATTAGGAATTAGAAAGAAATATGGATTTAACGAAAATAACGATAGAGCCTACTCCGCCTCTGATTAAAGTAGAAAGGCTAATACGACAATACAATAAGCTTATGCTGGATATAAGCAATACACTAAAAGTTGAGAAAGGAACGAATAAATTAAATAGTTCTACTTTTGAAAAAAGTTTAGAAGCTATAAAAAATGATGAACAGCTATCAGAAGCTCTTGAAACAATTCCTTATAATTTACTTTTTGATCTAGCTGTTGATGATAGTTTTCAAATAACAGATGTAACCGTGCTAAAACTTATTAATAAAGATAAATTTAAAGAAAATATCTTAGGTTACTTTGATGAAATTGCAATTTTCAAAGACAGAAAAAAAGTTATAAAAGAGGCTCTTGATTTGTACGAAAAAGAATATTTTGCAGGATGTTTGTGCCTTCTTCATTCTCAGTTAGAAGGAATAATTACTGACTATCTTTTACATAAAAAAATTATTAAAGAGGAGTTTGATGAATATAAAAAAACTCATTACATAAAATACAACGGCAACATAAAAAACAAGAACGATAAAGTTAGTGGTTTATTTAAGAAAATAGACTTATCTAAAAATATTAATAAGAATTTTTTACGCTTGAAAGAATACAAACTTGATTCAAATGAAAATATACAATTTTGGGATGCAAGAAATAAGGTTTTACACGGCTCAAATATAAATGACTTCAATGATAAAACATGCTTTATTGTATTTATTTGGATAAATTCCATCCTAACATCAATAAAAGAAGAATTTGGTAGTTAAAAAAGAAGCTACATAGCAAAGTGAGATATTCACCAAAGATATACTAAAGAATTATACATTTGATTTATATGGATTTTTACTTGTAATTCAATGTAAAATTTGAAGCACATAAATTAAATGTGAATGTAAAATGGATACCTTCGTAGTTGTAATATTAGTTCTTTTATCATTACTTGCTGTGGCCGGTTTCTTCATGCAGCAAGCAGAAAAAAATCAAAAGACTAATTTGCTTGACCAATTAAATAACTTACCTGATTTTCATCCTGAAAAAACTCTAATTAAACATCCATATGATCAAATGATTGCTATGGGCATTTGTCTAGATGGCTCATCAAAAAAAATTTGTTTAATTCAAGGAAATACACTAACAGTAAAGCCTTTCACAGACATAGTAGAAGCTCAAATAGTCATTGATGGAACAACTATTACAAAAACATCTAGATCTAGCCAAGCTGTTGGTATGGCTGTAGGTGCTGCACTAGGAGGGGGGCTTGGTCTGCTTATCGGAGGACTTACAGGGTCTAAATCAACTTCCACACAAGTAAAAAGTGTATCAATAAAGCTGTTAATAAACGATCTTAAATTTCCAGTTCATGAAATCAAAATGATTGAACTTCTATCAACTGGTAAAACACCAATTGATATAGCATTAAAAGAAGCGGAAGAATGGAACAACATTTTTAAAATAGTTTTATTTCAAGCACAAGAAGAACGTAATACTAAAGAAATATATAAAGGACAGAATATTCTGTAAGAATCATACATCCTATTTATGACATACCAATACAAGAGCACATATACATGATTACAGTAACAGAAAGTCAACTTCTTGAAATTGTTAATAATGAACTAAAAAAATTACCTAATTATTTTGATGGACTAAGGGTAGGTTCTGTAAAAAAAGAAGGACATATTTTTGCATTTTATGCAGAAGGTTTAACTAATGAAAATAACCAAGTTGATAATGAAAAACTTAAAGTTAGCAATGAATTAATTAATACAGTAATTGAATATCTCAAACTAAATTCTACTTATAAAATAGCCTAAGCAAAATATCTAGTAAAAGACAACGTGAGTCCCAAAAGCTTATAAAAAGCAAATGCTCTCAACTTCTCAACCGTTTCCAAAGCGTCGCACTTCGTGCTTTGGCTTTGGAAACGGTTGAGAGAGTTTCGGCAATACTTTCCCTAAAGGCTGTCATTTGAAAAAATGACGCATCCTTTAAGTATTGCCGATTTACCGCATATTCTTTTGGCTTCGGAGCCACGTATATCGGTCGTATCCGCACATAGTTTTGCTGACTATGCAGACAAGGACTAAAGGTCTTGCACCTTCTCCCACACGCTCCCTGTCGAAGTATGGCGATATCTCTGCGAGGGTTTCCCCAACATGCAACTTAACCGACCTATACAACTACTTCCAACGCTCCGCCTTTGTGAGAATCCCCTGTAAGCGGTTTAGCCTTTCGACTATCGCTACGTTGCACCAGTGACACTTATTCCCTCCACATGCAACGCATGCCAATCCGTAAAACGGACACGCAGAAGCAGGCAAAGCTCGATCTATGATGCTTATTTGATGATTTAAAACACTGTTTAACGAAGACTTATCATTTTGGGTCTTGATCTAAACACTGTTTATTGTGAAAATAGAGTTCAGGTACAAGCCTTAGTGTGAAATCTGCACGAGTTGGTAGCTCTGCTGATCTTCGTTACTTGATGTTAGCGCATCAAATAACTGCGTACCGCTGAATATAAAGCGAAAGCCCATTTAGTTTCAATACTGAATGGGCTTTTTCTTTGATCAATCAAACATTAAAGCAAGTAAGAAAAGTCATATTTCATCATGACTAAATCCATAATCAAGCACGTTTCAATGCCATAATATGGCGAACCATCTCGTTAATATGCTGTTTTGTTTCATTATCTTGTGAACTTAACCATGCAACTACATCAGCATCAAAAGCCTTTGCTTGAGCGATGGCATGGCGTTCCTGTAATTTCTTCACAAAGCTAGGTTTAACCAATGGGGCATTGGTAGGGTCAAAATTTTTATAGCGTTCTAGTTCATTTTGCATTGCTGTACCTCCGCTTTTGGTGATGTGATGGTTCAAATGCAGTGATTATTCTCGCAACATCTCCACGTTCAACCCAAACCACTGTTAATAGTCTACCACGATTGCTTAAACCGACTGATATTAGTCGTTGTTCATCATAGTGTCCTACATCCTCAAAAGAGATCAATGCAGGATCAAGGAAAATACTACAGACCTCCTCGAACGTAATTTCTCGCCCTCGATAGACTAAATCCATTTTTTGGTCATGCCATTCAAATAACAAGCCGTAATATTCAATTAATGGCATGATTACCTCTTTTCCTCTCGTCAAATAAAAAATATGCCTATTATTTTGGGTCTATGACACAAAAATCGCCATTTTTTCCATATCCGCACTGCTTTTTCATCACTCGAACACACGGTTTAGATTCCTTTCCAACAGTACAGCTTCCTATATCAAACTGGATTCCCTGCTGTCTTAAGCTCTCGATCTGCGGGATATTTTCTAAAGGTTTGATATAAACACTGAATAACCAAATGATGCCAAGCATCAGAATGGCGAAAATGCCTAAAATGATGGTGATGATTTTCCATGAAAATTGATCACTAGTTGATTCAATCGAGTTTTTTAAATGTCCAAGTGCTTTGGCGATCTTAATAAGCTCTGCTGTACCCTCCTGTAAGCCCGTATTTAGCGATTTTGATACGGTGCTATGGGTTTGCCCTGCTATAACCTTTTGAATGCGTTCTTCGGTGATTTGAAGCTCTTTAATAGCCTGATTGACGAGGTTCTGCTGTTGTTCTGCAACTGCCATCAGTGC
>CAMFHA010000146.1 GCA_945952115.1 uncultured Legionella sp.
TTATATTTTTACCAAAACCCTTGTTCCGATTTAACATTGAGATTCCTAAGTATTCAAGCACAAAAAATTATAACCTTTGACAATAATAATTTTGAAATGAAAAATTTGCCTTTTAAACAAACCAAAGAATGCCCATCTTGCCACCATAAAATAATTTCTTGGCCAGCGAAAAATTTTAATTTAGAATTGGAACAAATTAATGTATCTGATTACACTATAATAGATATTAGGGAGCTCAATGAAGATCGAAAAGTTATGCTCACCGAAAATGATAAACATATTCCTTTTAGTGAATTAATTGAACTGCCTAAAAATATTCCCAAAGGCAACTTATTACTCTACTGTCAAACTGGCGTACGAAGTGATTATGCTGCTAATATTTTGCAAAAAAATAGAATAGAGGCATTTTCACTTAATAAAGGGATATCAAATATTTCTATATCTACCTTCTTATAAATTCATTCTATCTTTTTTACAGCACTCTTTATTAAATTCCAGAATTAGTCATATGATTTTATGAATATCGACAAATTATATATTTTTGATTGTCCCACTTCGTCATTATCTCCTATATAATTACATGTGGATGTGATCCAATTGCTCAATCATAACTATTTTGTGACCTAGATTTAAGGATATAAACAATACTACAGTCACCTCAAAGAACCCCATATTTTCTCTACAATACACTCTTTCAGAAAAATAATGTTTATTTGCAGTTTTAACCAGTTTTATCCATATTCATTATAGAATCAAAAAACGATTTATCACCAACGCTAAGTCTTATAGAAACAGCTTTTCTAATTAAGCCAGTCCTAACATCTCGCATTAACGGTTTGGTCAATTTGATTTTTTTCTCAATTTCTAAAATTTTATTTTTAGTTTCATCAGTAAAAAAAACTTGTGTTGCCCCTTCTAATGGAGCCTGATTTAATCCTTCATAAATATCATCTATTAACTCTAAATAATCTAAGTCTTTTTCATACTCAGTCCATTTTATATCCGAAAGAGTATATAAATAATATCTAACAGCATCCTCTATTAAGGAGGATTGCTTCCCTCTTCCACTATAATCATTTTCTGCTTGTGTTTTTAATTTCTCTTTAATGTCTTTTGGAAATCTAATACATACAAGCCATTTCTCTTTTTTTGGAGCCACTTTGAAAAACAGCTTTTTACTCTTTGGTTTCGTTATCATAAATCACCATTTTCACCTTAATCAAAAAAAACAAATAATTTATATTTTTATTTAATTTCAACGAGTTACATCAATCATGCTCCAGAGCATACTTCGTCTTTAAGCGCCATTTCTTTAATTCTATTCAAAATGGTTTCCAGAGCTTTATATGATGACTCGTGATTTTCTATATATTCAATTTCAGGAAATCTAGCTAATAAAAAGCGTTGTAAAGAGTCAGACTCTTTAGTATCACTTATCTTAAAAGTGGCATATTTCTTAATAGCTCCACCCTGCCGACCGCGCGCTTTTCCTATCTTTTTTTCTGATTGGTTTCGATAATTTATCGTGTCTGACAAAGCCAACTCAACCTCTTTATAACTTTTAGACGCTAAACTGCGTATCACTTTAAATGTAAGTTTATTTTCATGTATTTTAGAAAATAACACTGGAGGATAATTTTCTGGCTTAGAACATATAGTCTTTAATGCACTAACAATCCCTTCACCTAAACCAATAATTAAAGCTAATTCTTTATTCTTAAGAGACTGAACATTTGAATCAGAGAAAAGTTGTTGGAATATTTGAAAATTTTGAGAAACACTCAATCCTTTTCTTAAATTATTTTCTGACAATTGACGTCTTAATTTACGGTGCTTTACTTTCAATTTAACCAGCATACTTTCATCAGTGATTTCGATGCAGGTAACTGTCGGCACATTAGCCATCATCGCAGCTAAGCGTCTTTGATGACCTTCTAATATTACATAGCCATAATCTAAATTAAGATTTGTAAAATAACTTGGGTCATTCTGACGATCTGCTAAGAAAATTTCAATCGGTTCAATCAAACCATCTGTTCTTATTGAAAAAGCTAATTCTCTTAAAAAATTATAACTATCTTCAATATTTTCATTTGGTTCGAGTCCTAATTGAATAAATTCAGGAATGTGAAACTCTCCTGTTTCAGATGAAATATTGCAAAGCGATTTATCAGTACCAATAAATAAATACTCCTTTAACCAATTTTCATCAATTATTTCACCTGGTCTTGGATTGTCTGGATCTGGAATTAAGGTAAATGGATCCTGCTCGATCAGTTGTTTTCCTCGTGTAAATTTTAAATTAGCTGTAATCCCCGCTCGTGTAACTGTATCTGGTTTATTTAATTTATTAGTTATGAGCGAGTTCGTAATTATTTTCTTCTTTAGTGACATTATCTTTATCTCCTAATACTTTTTTATAAACAAACTCTCCTAAAGTCACTGCCTCAATTGCAAATCGATCGTTATCTTTTAATTCTGTATAAGGAGCAGTAATTGGCGCTTGATCCTCGTCAATGTCAACTGCTCTTGGAGAATCGTGTATTTCAATATCCTCAATCAATAATTTTGCTAACATTTGATTGGCTTTTATTGTATCCACAATACGATTTTGAGGTGTCCGTTTGTTATAATCTACTTTATTTTTTAATAATCCAATAATTTTCGCTTGCGCATTTGCAGGTCTATATACATTTTGACGATTTACCAGATCGACCATCCCAGCCAATCCTTGAAGCGATTTATTACTTAACTCCAAAGGAATCAACACATGAGTAGCTGCTCGAATAGCGCTTTGAGTTAATGGTCCTTTAGCTGGTGGGGTATCAATCAAGATAAGATCATATCCACAAGAAATAAAATCATCCATTTCAAAAAAATCATATGGTCTTTGAACAATACTTTCTAAACTATCACTATATTCAAAGGCTTCAATATCTTTAATTAATCCAGCATCACTAGGTAATATTTCTAAATTTTCCAGATCAGTAGGGTAGGGTACTACAGGGTTTTCTGTCCACATATCTAAAGCAGAAGAACGCCCATCCCAACTTGCATCTTCAGGATCATTTGGATCAAAATCAGGATGTAACGGAGGTTTATAGTTTGACATATCTCTAATACGCGTATCTCTAAGAAAACGATATGACATATTTCCTTGAGGATCGAAATCAAGAACCAATACTTTTTTATTTTTTTTAAAAGCAATATACGTTGAAATTAATTGGCTTATTAAACTTTTACCAACTCCTCCTTTATTATTTGCAACAACTAAAACTTTTGGTTTCTTAGTTTTCATTGGATGACTCCATTTTTTATTTTCAATTAAAAATGTATCTCATGCAGAAACAAGAGTCAACACATATCAATACTGTATTGAGTATTATTTTTGATTTCAGTTAAATCAATATTTCAAAACAAAGAGTCTTAGCAATTTCTCCTCTTAAAGCCACTAAAAAGCTCATTTAAACAAGGATGTAATGATTTTTTTAAATTTTAACATTTTTTTTAAAATGTATTGATCTAAACAAAATTCCGATCAACAATGATTCTTATGTGTTGCTTGTATTGAGTATTATTTATTAAATACAGACATAGAATAACTATCTAATATAGAGATAAATAATGAAAAGTAATATGTGATAAAAAGCAAAAAGGTTATAGAAAGTCGGCAAACTCCCTATAACCCCATGACAAATTTAGTTTTGGACAAGACTAAATATTAAGAACTTCTTCGACTGTAGTTCTTGGTATTTCATTTAATATTTTAGTCTTGTTCCCTAAAAAAAACAATAAGATAAGGATATTATCTATGGGGAATCTTTGTTCAATTTTTCACATGAGATTTAAACAGCTCATCAAAGTAATTCCATCAACCCGAAAAGCGCAACTAGTGGATTACATCCTCCTAGGCTGGCAAACAAGCACCTACAAATTAAAAAACTCCGATCAAAAATGGTTCATGAAACCTTATGTTGAAATTGTAGAAGACACCGGCATCCCTAAAAGCACCTTAGAGCGCTACATCAAAGAGCTACATGATGAAGGGTTTATTGAGCGGCGCCAAGCACTCTATAGTAGAACCAAAGAGCAGGGTGGCTTTGAAGTTAAAAAGGGCGCCTACATTGCTATTACTGAAAAACTGCTGACACTCATTAATCCTCATGAAACAGCCTCAATTACATCAACTGAACATAGCGCGAATAACCACAATAAACCTCAGGCCTCTTTTGAGCAAAGCACCCAAGAGAAGGGCGTAATTAAACCAGAATGCACTGAATTCGATATAAATGAGGGAACCGATCCCATTAAAATGAGGGGATTATATATAAGTAATCTTTATACTTCTTTTATTAATACTATTACTCAGAAACAAATACCCCATGATGTGGATAACTCAGCACTCATTCGACTAAATCAACAAATTCAAGCCGTTGAACAGCTACTTTATTTTGAAATCAAAGAAGAAATTCCTGATGAGATCAAAAAATTAGTTTTAGGTACTTTTTTTAATTTAACCTTTAAACATAAAAAACACTACTCTGCCCCAAAACAACTCGCAGCCGAGTATTTATTTGCCTTACTTAACACCGAGTTTTATTTACCTCAAGTAAGCTGTTTTAAACATCGAAACAATATTCTTGCTAAAATGATTCGAAACAATCTTTGGCGAACACCTAAAGGCTTCTATAAGCATTTCTATTTAGGGCAAGGCTTTAAAGACCAGCACGAACTACGTGAGGCACGCTGGAAGAATCAAAAAGAAAATGAGATAAATCCAGTTGATAACCTTTTTGACGAACAAAAAGATTCGCAGCTTATTCAATTAGAGTCGAAAATGTATGAGCAAAGCCGCTTAATTGAGCAATTAACGCAAAGCCTCTATCAGCAATCTAGCGAAGAAGATGTTCGTATTATTCGAGAGCGCATTCAAAGGCATCGGGAGGAATTAGAACGGTTATGGCATCAACAAACTATTTTAGAGCAGGCGCTGCAACAGCAAAATGAGGGCTATTGGCAAAGGCAATGTGCCTAATACCGTGATAAGAGTTTCATAGATTCGATAGCTCAACGCGGTACGTGCAGGGGTAAGCATTGTACGGAGGCTTGCATTATAATAACGCTCCAGGTATTGGTAGGTATAAAATATTTTTTGTGCCCAAAAATAGGCTACGCCGCCTTTGATTTTGTGAGCGAGTTTTTCGATGTCTTTTCTCATAACATTGCTACAATTGAGTAATGTCATGTTGTAGGGAATCGGACAGCTAGATACTTAGGAATCTCAATGTTAAATCGGAACAAGGGTTTTGGTAAAAATATAAA
>CAMFHA010000147.1 GCA_945952115.1 uncultured Legionella sp.
ACCATAATAATACCAAATCTTATGGACATTTCAAATTTTAAATAACTATATCATCTCAGATAGAGATAGATTAACTCTAATTGAGCGAAATTTAAAAAAATTACATGCAGCAAGAGCACAATCCACCACGCTTGAATTAATTCCTATCAATTTAGATTTATCCAGTAAAAGCAGCATTAAAAATGAATTATTAAAACCCGATACGATATTAGAGTTAGAACAATGGTATAACCGACTACCTGGAGATGGTCTAAGTGATGCAGCTAGAGCAAAAGCAATCGATATACTGTCTTCTGAAATTACAGAAGATGAATTTGTTCTCAATTTCCCTGCTTATTTCCAACAAGCTTTACGTGCTTCAAACCTCTTTGCACAAGGTGACTTAAATGTTCTTTTATGCGAAAAATTAAAGCTTTTTTGTACTCAAACCTTACTTGCAACTCACCATATTCCTCTTGAAAAGCAGGATAGTAATATTTCTTTATTATGTAATGTTTTATATCGTGTATTGAATAGTCCTCAAAGTTTAAAAACTAATTATTCCTTTTATAAGTTTAATGAACTGATTCAAAAAATTAGTCAGTTTAATGTGCCATCTATAAACGTTTATCAAGCAAAAGATATTTATAAAGATATTTTAGTTACTCCAGAACAACTTCTTGATCAACAAGAGCGTGTCAAAAAAGTCCCCATTATTCTGTTAAAGACAGCTCAACTTCCATTGATACAACAAACGGGGATTGAAGCTTATCTTGAAGAAAAAGAAAAAAAAGAGCTCGCTAAGTTAATCAAACAATACCAGCAAATGCAGGAGCAGGGTGAACAGCAGATTAATTCTTTAGAATCTAATTTGGATAAAGGAATACACAATATATTAAGTGCAGAAAACAAAGCAGGCTCTATTCTTTTTAATCAAGCACAACAACGGAAATCTTTTTCTCGACAAATCCTAGCTAAACCTCAATTGATAAAGGCTCTTATACACGCAAGTTCTCAAGCTGAACATGAGCTACAAAATAAAATAGAAGAACAGTGGGCTAAAGCAATTGCTTTAGCCAATGAAGGGCCTTCTGACAAAATAAAAGCGAGGACTTGGTCTATTGAGCGTAGTGCCAAAAGTAGACCCCAATTAACACGAACTTATTTACTTGATCTTTATGCACATGCTGATCTGGCTTATTTCATAGAAAAACAGGGTTAAATAAAGAAAAAGCCATTCAATTACATCAGACTATTCATCACGCTTTAACTCACGGCATTCAAAAACAAATTGCTCAAAAGATAAATCAAAACTTAAAAAAGTCGCTAGTAACAGCTGCCCCAGAAGACGTTGATATAGCTTTAGATCTTTTAGCGCGACAACAGCTTTCTGGCAGTGATGTTCCAGCAATAATGCTTTTACAACATGAAGAAAATATAGTGCTTCGCTCCAAACAAGTTAGTGCGATTGAATCATTATTAAGACAGAAAGAGTCTAAGAAAGGGTTCTACGAATCTATCTTGAAAATTATCATGGGTGGAGGTAAATCAAAAGTATTACTACCCATACTAGCGGAACAAAAAGCACAAGGAAGCAACTTAGTTATTATTGAAGTTCCGCAAGGATTATTGGCTACTAATCATATTGATTTAAATGCTAGCTCTCAACGCTTATTCGGTAAACGTGCTTACCGCTTTGAATTTAATCGCGACAGCGATTGCTCTCCTGAGCGACTTGAGAAAATATATCAATTATTTAATGAAATAATGAGTTCGCGTAGTTATTTAGTTGCTACGGGGGAGGCAATACAGTCTTTAGAATTAAAATATGTTGAACTCTTACTATCAAACCAAAAGCATGATGACATTTGGCAGAAGCAAGTTTATTGGAAGGTTTATCTATTAAAAAGAAACTTAATTATACTAGAGGTGAAGCTAAACCGCTTGATAATAGGCTCATTAGAAATGCAACAGATTTATACAGCTTCATTAGCCAAGACATAATAGAATCCGCCCCATCTTTTGACAAAAATTACGATTGGAATCCTTTCAAAAAAGAATTAGCTAATAGATTAATTAATCAAGCAAATGGTCCTTTATATGAGTTCGTTTCCCGCTCTGTTTTACGTTATGGTCCACAAGCAAAAGAAGAGATGCTGGCTTATTTGACGAATACAAGCTTTCTGATGCCAGAAATGATTCTTCAAGCCAGTCTTGAAGAGCAAGCAAGTGTAGCTTTTTTTAAACAAGAAATAACTAAAAATCTTCCCCAAACACTAGTACAACAATTAAATAAAGATTATGGCGGATCTCAACGTCAAGCGCTTACTGCAGTTGAAAAAACCTTAGCCATACCTTATGCAGCAAGTAATATCCCTAATGAACGAAATCGTTTTGCTAATGAAATAGAAGCACTTAATAAAACTATTCAAAAGATGCTGATTGAAGGAATTAGCAAAGAATTACTCATCGAACAAATTGAAGAATGGCAAGCCTTAGCTCGTCAAGAATTATTTCAAAATACTGCGTTAACTCATTTAGAGGAAACTCCGACAGCACAAGGTTTTGCTTTATTAAATGCAGGGCTAGGACTCAAATTAAGTCAAATTGATACGCTTAATACTTCACAAATGAGCTTTGTGCATCAACAATTACAATTTAATCGAACATTAATTTTTGATTGTCTAAGGGAATCAACACTTAAACTTATTAAACAAGACCAAACTATCTTGTCTAGTAATAATTTCAATCACTCCGATCAATACCGAAGCCTTCAAGGGGTTTCGGGTACGCCCTCATATAACGAGATGGTTTACCATGAACGGCTTCATTATGATAAAAAATTTTCATTAGGAACAGATAGTTATATTTTTGAAGTACTACGCAATAAACAACCGAACATTCAGGGTATTGATTATCAAAATTTAACCCAGTATATCACTGATATATTAAGTAAATCCTCAAAACCAGCTCATACGCGCGCAATTATTGATATTAAAGGAGCATTTAGCAGTATAAGTAATTTTGCTGTAGCTCAGGAAATTGCACATTATGTCAAAACATCTTCTGCTTATAAAAAACCGTTAAAACATGTTTTATATTTTAATGAAGAGCAAGTTTTATGCGCTATTAATATCCAAAAACCAAATCAAGCTATTATTTTAGGAAGTAGTGACACTAAGGTTATTAATCGTATATTAGGTTCAAGTCCAGAAGAGCGTTTTAGTTATCTTGATCCAATTCATTCAACAGGTACTGATATTACCCAAGAAGAAACTACTCATGCCTTGGTTTTAGTTGATGATAAAACAGGGTTACAAGAATTCTTACAAGCTAGTATGCGTTTAAGACAATTAGAACTCCATCAGGACATAGAGATTATTGTTCCTGAGCGCATGAGTGCTACTACTTTAGAACAATTGTATCAAGGGTTTAAGAATAATGATGAAGAAGCTCTATTTAAAGATACGCCTTCAGCAACAAAAGAACAAATGCATAATTATTTGCGGCGTTATTTTCTTTCATTAATTCAAGATATCCCATGCAAAGATGAAAATGATAGCTCAGCCCTAGAGAAAAAAGCAGTCTTAATCAATCATTTCCGTCCATTTTTTGAAGAAAATAATTCGCTTGATCTGTTTGCTTTATATGGTCAACCCAATAAGCCTCAAGCAATAAAAGATCTTCTTGATCATTATAAAAAGCAATTACAGCAACTATGGGAACATTGTTTAATCGCAGCAGAAATGAAGCCCTATCACAAAGATATTCAAGCAGTATCTCAGCACTTAGACAATATTATTACTAAAGCACTTCCTTTTTGTTTAAAAGAATATGAAAGCAATGATGATTCATCAAGCTTAGAAGTTGAAGTACAAAAAGAAGTTCATAAAGAAACGCAAGCAGAAACATTCACATTAGAAGAGTGTTATGACCCTAAATTAAGTCCTCAAAGATATGTGAATTGGGATTTGCAAAAAGACTATAAGAATTTTTTTACAACTCCCAATCTCAAAAAGCAATATACGTGGCCTTTAAATCTAATCTGCGATCCAGAGGAAACTAATTCATTTAATTTGTTTTCTGATAAATTAAGAGTAAGTTTTAATTATTGTGACACTTATGTAAATCAGCTTCAATTTCTGAATGTGTTTTTAAAGCCAGTTTTTTTAGTCTGGTATCATTTAGATCAGAATGGATTACACGCAACATTAATTACTCCCCAAGAGGCCAAGCAATTAAAGAAAAATATAGCTGATTTATCCCACAGTTGGATTGCAACAACCGATGACACTATTGTTGGTGGAACAAGGCCTCCAGAAATGCTTGATGATCTTCAATATCAATCATTAAGAGAACAAGCACGATTTTTTAATGGCGAAATGAATAGTTTATTAAATCAAGATCGTCCGCTTAATTGGCTTACTGAGGATAGTTCTAAAAAATTAAGTTTTTTTAGTGAGCAACTTATGACTTTACGGCCTGGAAGTGCCTCTGGGTTCCGTCAATTGCAATCCATTTTAACTCAAGGAAAAGCAGAAGGATTTGCTTACATAAGCACTCGGCCTTTTGAAGATTTAACACAATTTAATTGGACAAGTCTTTTTCCTAAAACACTTCCTAAGCAGGCAAGAGAGTATCAAAAATTAGCCGAATCTTTTGTCTATTTAAATAAACACTGGTATCAAAAAGCACTTACTATTGAAGAACTACAACAACAATTTAATTTAGCAATTAATAGCCTTGCATTTCTTGAACCTCACTTAAAACATCTGGAGCGTTTAAGGGATCTTATCAATCATTTAACCGAAGGAATCTTAGATCAAAATTTTTTATTAAAATTGAATAAACAACAAAAACTATGCCTTGAACAGTGTATCAATATCAGTATTGAGCGCTTAAAAGAGACATCACAAGAGATATTAGAAATACCGAATATAAATCACGAACAGTTACTTACTAATGTACGTATTTTGGTTATTTTAAGTTTATATCCTGCAGTAGAACATCATGTTTCATTGATGCCTTATTTTGAACTACAAGCAAAACAAGCGGAATTTAAAGAGCTTTTATTAACATTACTCGAAATAAAAAATCCAAGTAAATTATTTTTGCAACACATTATAGAAAATCCAAGAACGGATGTTCGTGTTATTACTAACTCATGTTACGCACGATCAATTTTAAGCGGCCATATTTTTTAGCTCCTGC
>CAMFHA010000148.1 GCA_945952115.1 uncultured Legionella sp.
TTCTCTGGATCAAAGTTGTAAATAAGTGACATGTAAATAATATTAGTACATTGTACGCCTTATGTCAACACACCAGGGTCAATTAGGTTGTGTTGCAAGAATCCTGCGCTTATGATACTACGCACGTATATTTATGGTGATGAGTCAAGCAGAATGAGCAATCAAATCAGTTTTAAGTGGAGGCAGTTTCCAACGGATCTTATTTTATTAATGGTTCGTTGGTATTTATCCTATTCTTTAAGTTACCGTAATATTGAAGAGATGATGTTGGAACGGGGAATTCATGTTGATCACACAACTATTAATCGCTGGGTAATTTATTACGCACCCTTATTAGAAACTGCATTTAGAAAAAAATTTAAGAGTAATGTTGGAAAAAGTTGGCGCATGGATGAGACGTACATTAAAATAAAAGGTGTCTGGCATTATTTATATCGCGCAGTTGATAAGAATGGCGATACAGTTGAATTTATGCTATCAGAAAAGCGCGATAAACCTGCTGCAGAAGCTTTTTTTATAAAAGCAATCGGTTCAAATGATTTGTCAGAAAAAGTAACGATTGATAAAAGCGGTTCAAATTATGCTGGATTAAAATCAATCAACGCTACGCTCGCACTCATATTATTACTTGGATTTTCTATTATGGAAATAAAAATACGGCAAATAAAATATTTAAACAATATTGTTGAACAAGATCACAGGGGAATTAAAAGAATCACAAGTCCGATGATGGGTTTTAAAAATTTGGCTCTTCATGGGTTTCGGGGAGTTTTCATATTAATTAAAATCTGTTACTATTCTGGAAATAGTTCAATAACATATGCAAGGTCTATAGTATGTTTACAACACTTGTCAATATAAAAAACCTAGTTGATGATCAAAAATGTTACGACGCTGTAAGATCATTACGTTGGGCAGATAAATGCTTATGTCCGC
This sequence comes from uncultured Legionella sp., assembly GCA_945952115.1. Taxonomy (GTDB): domain Bacteria; phylum Pseudomonadota; class Gammaproteobacteria; order Legionellales; family Legionellaceae; genus Legionella. The sequence continues at coordinate 937 of CAMFHA010000148.1, forward strand.
ATTGTGATTCAACTGATATTATTAAACGTGGTAAAGATGAAATAACACCTGCTAAGCAACGATATATCTGTAAATCTTGTGAAAAACACTTTGATGATTTAACGGGCACTCTATTTTCAGGACATCATCAACCACTTAAGGTGTGGGTTTTATGCCTTTATTTTATGGGGTTAAATCTATCAAATCTTCAAATTTCAAAAGAACTTGATTTAAATAAAGATGATGTTCAGAAAATGACAAGTCAATTGAGAGATGGAATTTATATAAGAGCTCCTGAAGTTAAATTATCGGGCGAAGTAGAATTTGATGAAGTTTATGTGGTTGCTGGTCATAAAGGAAATTCCAAGGTTATAAAAAAAAGGACGTCTTGGTAGACGAAATCGTTTCAAAGGTGCTAGAGGGCGTGGGACTTTAGAAAAAGAAAAACCGCCTATTTTTGGAATGATTCAAAGAGGTGGCCAGGTTGTAATCAGAATGTTATCAGATGTAAAACAAGCTACAATAGAACTCATAATTAAAAATGTTGTTAAGATGGGCAGCAGAATTTTTACTGATGAGTATGACATTTATGCTCGATTAACCCTATGGGGTTATGAACACAAAACTGTTTGTCATGGCTCGTATGAATATGCCAGAGACGAAGATGGTGATGGATTTCACGAAGTGCATGTAAATAGCATAGAAGGTTTTTGGTCTTTATTGCGATCATGGTTGAGACCACATCGAGGGATCTCGCAGGAAAAACTACCTATTTATTTGGGGTTCTTCGAGTTCATTCATAATGTTAAAAAACGTGGGAAAGCCGTGCTTTTGTCACTGTTGGAGAATTTATTGTGTATCTCCCCAAAACACATATAGAGCCAAAAATTTTTATTCTGCGGAATCTACATTAGCAGGCATCGAACTGTGGCGCATGCTTAAAAAAGGTCAACATATTGATGCGGCAAACTCTTCAATCTTTGAGCAGTTTTATGCGCTCGCTGCTTAACCTCGTCTAGGAAAAATACGTTTACAATTTGTGAGTGTCAGATAATTTTTTTGCAACACAACCTATGAATCTGAATAGGCTCTATGGGATCGAGTCTCTCCCTGATTTGAGTGTCACAAGGTATTTGCTGGATACCATATAAAGTCCTTAGGTTATGTTTAAGCGCTTTATCTTCCATTCGGCCTTGGTCAAACTGAAGTAAAGAAGGGTATTTAAGACTAAAAATCGCTAGACCCGACATAAGACAATCGGCCAATGAAAAATTGCACACACGTTTTCTAGCCGGCTCAGTTATTTTTTGAAATTTTCGATACGCCAATTTATACAAAAATTCTGCTGAGAAAGCCTTTCTTAACTTAGCCATTTTGTAATCCTCCCATAACAGTTAATTACTCAGCTAAATAATGAAAGTCTGCGAAAAATATTTTTTTCACTGGCTTACAACCTTGATTATACCTGGGTTAAATCGATGGCGGGAATCCCTGACTATTTTTTTATTTCAATATGAAGCACACGGAAAGGTGTGCGAAATAGTCTGAGTAGTTACACAAAAAGTATATATCTATTTTAATATTCCAACTGCCGACTCTTAGGATGAAACATAACATAACGGGTTTTATGGCTAGTGACCCCAATTCTCCTGCTTTATTGAGAACTTACGGTTAGTACTAGCTCCATAATAGAGGAATGTGTGCTAGGATGTGGTGATAGGTAAAAGCAAAGAAATCACAAGGAGGAATAATATATGACAATTGAATTACTTAGAGCTTCATACGTTTTACAAGGAGCTATCCCTGTCCTTAATAAACAATCAACAGCCGATTTAATTTTAATTTTTGGCAACTCACAAATTGGAAAGAGTACTTTAATTAATTATCTTATTGGGCATGAATTTAAGCTGAAAGATGATGAATTGTTCGCTATAAGAAAAGAAGATGGCACAGAATGTAGAGCAGAGGAGGCAAATCTTCCTGCTACAATAGGAACGGGTTTTAGTACCCAAACTACCATTCCAGGGATTTACCCAGCTTTAGATAAGCCAGGTATTTGGTTATGTGATTTACCCGGTTTTGGAAACATGACTTCAGATGCAGGTGCAGCTATTGACTCAATTCTTATTCAGAAAGTAATAGAATCTGCACAATCTGTAAGGGGGGCTATTGTTGCAATTGGATATCATGAGATTATGGCAGCACCTCCGAAAACCTTTTACGATTGCCTAGCATCTCTCTCCAAGTCGTTATCAAAGGTCCCGCCTGCTAGACTTGTTTTCGTGATTACTAAAGTTCCCTCTGGGAATAGCGAGATTCTTAGAACCAAATTAGTAGACCGACTTCAAAAGATACGTGAAGCTATTGAGCATGACAAGTCTAAAAGACACAAGGAATTATTAGAGACTCTAATGCACACAATTACGAATCCTAGCGAAGCCGTTAAGAAGCTTTTATCTCAAACAACCTCTATTCTTTTTAAACAGGGTTTAGGTGCTGTATTTTCAAATTCAGATAACGATGATCACAAAAAGGCAATTAAAGACTTTGTAGATCAAGGTGAATATGAACACAGTATGCAAATATATGAAAAAAAGCTTCAAATCATAGATGAAATGATGAAACCAGAGTGTTTAATTTTTGGAAACATAGATGACAGTTGCAAGGCGAAGGCTGAAAAAACACGAACACTCATTTATAAACATTTAATGCCAGTTGATAAGATGTTAATTGATTTTGCACAAGATACTAAAGCCAGAGAATCAATGATTTCTGCAATTAATGTGTATGTAAATAAAGCTTACAAAATATTCAATACTCAAATTTCGTTGAAAGAAAAGATTGATATGTCAAAGTCCTTACTAAGTTTCTTTGATATAAAAATTAACACTCTCACTGCGACAATTGAGAGTCTCAAACAAAATTCACAAGAATTATATGAAAAACAAATTAACGATACAATAGAGCATGAAGAAGATACTCAAGCGTTTTTAGACGAGAGAATTGTAGCATATGATAATAAAGAAAAACGACTTAACGATAAAATACTGGCATTAAAGACAGATAAGATGCAAGATATTCAGATCCCTATTATTGCATCAAGTGGTTTTTTCTGGGCTGCATATGATCTAAATTGGTACGCACCCTCAGCATTAAAAGTAGCTCAATTTCAGCTTTGTGTTGATAATGTTAAGGTTGAAAATGTTCGAAATGATGTTGCAAATGGCCGTTATTCAGCAAAGTTGGTATCCAAACAGTGGCAGACTTCAATCGACGGGCACCTAAATGTTCGGTACAACATAAAAGATCAACCTAGCACCAAACAGCAGATTGAGACCTTAGAAGAGCAAGTATTCGAATGTGACGCTGAAAGAGCAAAAATCAAGGCTGAAAGGAAACGCAGTGACAAGAAAGTAGAGAGATTAAAGGCTAGTCTTAAAAAAGTTCAAGAAACTTTTAAATCCGCAGCGATGAGGGATGCAGAAATTTTAAAATTAACCTCGGATTTAGCACAAGAAAATGATAATAGAGCAAAGCAGGCCAATTTTATATCTGAATGCCAAGAAAAATTACAATTGAGTAAAATAGAACTTGAAAGAGAAAAATCTTATTATGACGCTTGTTATTATTTGTTGAAATATAATATGTTGCAAGTCCCTGGAGCAGACGTTCACTTTTTTACAGCACATTATGCGCAACACGCAAATTTAGCGGAAATAGAAGCTAAAGAAGCTAAAGAAGCTAAAGAAGCTAATGAAGCCAATGAAGCCAATGAAGCCAATGAAGCTAATGAAGCTAATGAAGCTAATGAAGCTAATGAAGCTAATGAAGCTAATGAAGCCAATGAAGCTTCGAAGACACAAAATTTTAAATCAGCAAAGCATTCTCAAAGTTTAGCTAAAGAACTGCATAAAGTCACAACTGGATTAACTGCATCGTCGTTTAGCGAGAGCAATGCTGATCCAGCATTGGTGATACGATTTTCAACAACACAATCTTCGCCATCTTCTACACAGAGTACTACGCCAGCATCACTAAAAAATTCTAATGTTACTTAAAGGCTGATATTTTAGGTTTTTGCCTTAGGAAAATATATCCTTTGAGCTATTTGGCCAGAGTGAGAAAACTAGGGGTATGTTGCAAGAATCCTGTGCTTATGATACTATGCACGTATATTTATGGCGGTGGGTCAAGCAGAATGAGCAATCAAATCAGTTTTAAGTGGAGGCAGTTTCCAACGGATCTTATTTTAT
>CAMFHA010000149.1 GCA_945952115.1 uncultured Legionella sp.
AGCATGAACGGATTAAACCTGTGCTTTTGAGTATTTGTCAACTAAAACTTAAGGCCAATTGAAAGTTTAAAACGCGGAGTAAACGATTACAATAAAGCTAAATTAAGTCCTTTTTTATAATAATCACAAGCCAGTAAATTATCATTTAAATGCTCATAGAGTTTACCTAATTCATTATAGGTATTAGTTGCTGGGTTTAATTCAATAGATTGCTCAAGGTAATATTTTGCTTTGCCCCAAAGCTGTTGTGCACTTGCTTGCCGACCCAAGCATAAATATAAAGCAGCAGAATGAGGGTGTTTTTTTAACAATGATTCTGCAAATACTAATTGAGTTTCATTGCTAGGTAATAAACTATAAAGTTCAATAAGCTTTGGATCAAACTCTTTCTTTAAATGCTTCTTCAGTAGCTCTTCTGCTAAGTGATATTGTTCTATTCTTAATAAAAAGCGCACATAAGAATTAAGAATTTCGGGATTAGTAGAGATGCTTTTGGGAAGGCTATTAAATAGTTTAATAACAGCTTCTGTTTGATTTTGTTTTTCTAAATCAAGCATTGCTTGTGAATAGCTTGTTAATTGTATATTTTGGAATTCTTGTGGTGAAAGTATATTATATTTTTTCAAATTAGGGAGTAGTGTGATTAATTGAGGCCAATCGCGTACTTGTTCATAAAGTTTAATTAATAGTTTTAAGACATAAGGATGACGTGGTGTTAGATCATGTAAATGCCTAAGAGTGGCTAGGGCTTGTTCCCATTGTTGATTGGCTAATTGTAGTTGCGCTTGAGTCAGTTCTACCGCAATTTTAGCTTCAGGCATTGATTGTTGTGCTTCGCGTAAATAATGATCTCGTAATTGACTATCACCCATTTTTTGCGCAGCTCGTGCTGCAGTAAGATAATTGAGTAGTGGAGTGTCCGTGTTAGGTAGAGCTTGAATTAGGTGAGTTTGCGCTTTTTTCCAATAACCTTCGCTGTATTCAATAAGTCCTTGCCGGGTAATTGCTTGGGCCTTATGAGACAGACGACGAGAGTTCCAATGATGTATTGCTCTTGGGGTTTTAATTAATTTATGAGTTAATTGAATTACTATATGAAAAAGAATAAAGACAAGTAAAATTGCAAATAGAGCAAGCCATAGAGTAGTTTCTATTGTCCAATGATTGATACTAATTAGTACATAGCCTGGATCATCATGAAGCTGAACGCCCAAAAATACTGATGCTAATAAAAGAAGGAATAGACAAAAGGCGCGGATCATTATTTTTGACCTCCTGTTTCATTAAGGGGTTCAGATATGGGCTTTCTTTGTTCAATTAGTTCGTTAATTAATGGGAGTGCTTGGCCCACTTTAATTTTCTCAACAGCTAAGTTTATTTTTTCCAAATTATGTAATTGCTGAATTATTGAACTAGTACTTGTTAGTTGTGGATTAAATTCTTGAGTTAAATTAGTAATCGCTTGTTTAAGTGCGAGTTGATATGCCATGGGATTTTGGTTAATAATAGCCCACTGCGCTTCTTGAATATTTAAACGTAAATTTTCCTTTATTAATGATTCAAATAATGGTGACAATAAAGGTTTTATCGGCTCATCATTACGACGGACAATGACTAATTTTTCTAAAATATTAAGGCTATTGTTTAATTGATTTTTCCATGTAGAATTCGTAGAGACTAGATTGGATGTTTTTGAATTTACATCCTCTGTAAAAGATGAAGTTTTTTGTAAATGTAACTGTGCAATACTTGTTTGTATAGCATCTAGCTGACTTAATAAGCCAGGTATATCTAAATGAGGGATAGAGTTTAATTGTAAGATTTCTTTAGCAATGATTTGTCTTATTTTAAATAATTCGCTTGTATTCATTTGTCCTAAAATTGTATCTGCTTGCTCCAGTAAGGCTACTGTCGATTGATCTTTTGAATTATTCATCCAATACGCATTAATTTGGGCTAACTCAAGATAATAACGAGCTTTCAGCAACAGCCAGTCTTGGCTTTGATTTCCTTTTTGTTGCAGAGTCTCTATTTGATTAGAAAATAGATTAAGTTGTTTTTCTAATTGGTGAACATTGCTCTCAAGCAGTGTTTTTTGCTCATTTAATTCTTGTGTAACATTATTTTGTTCGTGCCTTAATTGTCGAAGTTGTCTGCTCAGCTCTTTATTTTTTTGTGCTAGATGACTATTTATATCATGACTTTGATAATAACTATATCCAGTAAATGCTAATGCCGTGAAGGCGATAACCAATGGCAATATGTTTTTATTCCTTGTGCATGGCTTCGTTTTGTTTTTGTTCACTATTGGCGTTTCGATAGGTTCATTTGAAGAAACTAGGTTCGCTTCTTGTTGTTTTTCATTGCTGGTTGCCATGAATGTAATCCTTATAGTCCAATAACGTGTTTATTATGCGATGCGGATGGCTAATTTTTATTTTATTTATTCCTAATTGTGATGCCACCTGAGCAAGCCGTTCACTAATAACTAGGAAATGTTTGCTCTTTAACCAATCATGAGTTGCTTGATTAAATAATTTAAAAAGATTATGAATCGATTGCTCACTGGTTAACAGTATAATATCCACTGCATCATCTCGCCATAATGAATTGCTAACTTCCTTATACATTATAGGCAAAACACGTTGATATACTGATAAAATAGTTAATTGAGCGTCTTGTTTGCGCAAATAATCTTCTATTAACGTTCGTCCCCCTTTTCCTTTAATCAATAATACCTTTTTTTGTTTTAGATCTTTACTTTCTAAGAGCTTGAGCATTTGTTCGCTATCTGGTGTTAAAGGCATTTCTATAAGTGAAATACCTTTTTGTGTTAGTGATTTTGCAGTGCTTTCTCCAATAGCAATAACTTGAATGTGTTTCGACCAAGGAATACTCTCTAAATTGAGGCGATTAAAAAAATAATTAACAGCATTAGTACTGATAAAAATGGCAAAAGTAATTTCACTTAAATTGGGTAGTTTTTGGATCCAATGTGCAGCACATTCTTTAATTTCTATTGTAGGGAAATCTATGGAAATCCCTCCTAGTTGTTGAATTTGTTGATGTAAAATAACAGCTTGAGCCTCAGGGCGAGTATTTAAAATTCGAAGACCATTTAAATTATGCATCGTTGAGTGTTTAAATTAGATCAGGACTTACAACTCTCAATTTCTTTATCAAAAGAATATTTTAATTCGGCCATTTAATGCATCTAAACTCTCTCATCAAAATATTCTTTTGCCTCGCTCTTGGGGTTTTTGGTAAGTCCTGTAGGTGTCCATTTATTTAGTGAAAAATGCTTGAATTTACGCAAGCATTTCTGCACCGCCTTGCGCTAATAAATAATTAGTGCATTGTGTTGCTAATGATTCTGCTTGATCCTTTGGCGCTTTTTGAGCAAAAAATAACATTTTAGAACCATCTGTATTGAGCAAACGTGCTCGTAAATATAAATTTTGCTCTTGATTAATGGTACAAAATACAGCAAGAGGTGTATGGCAATTTCCTCCTAATTGAGCATTTACTAATCGTTCTGTTTGTACACAAAGAGCCGAATTAAAATCATTAAGTGGTGCTATTAATTTTTGGAGATCTAAATCGTCCTTTCTACACTCTATAGATAATGCGCCTTGAGCACAGCTGGGTAACATTATTTCCTCAGAAAGGAGTTCTGTGATGGAATCATGTAGACCCATTCGTTCTAAGCCTGCAGCTGCAAGAATTATGGCATCGTATTCTCCAGCGTGTAATTTAGTCATACGTGTTTGAATATTGCCTCGCAGCATTTTTATTTGTAGATCGGGTCGGTAAGCCAATAATTGTGATTGCCGCCTTAAGCTTGCTGTGCCCACAATGGCTTGTTTAGGTAAACTATTAAGATCGGAATAATGCAGACTTAATAAGGCATCAAAAGGATTATCTCGTTTACAAATAACGGGTAAAACTAAACCCGTTGGAAGTTCAACAGGCATATCTTTAGTAGAATGAACGGCAAGATCTGCTCGTTGATCTAAAAGGGCTTCTTCTAATTCTTTAACAAATAAACCCTTTCCTCCTGCTGCCAGTAATTTATCTTTAAGAAATTGATCCCCCGAAGTAACTAAGGGCATTAATTCAATAGATAGATGTGGCCAATGATTAATTAATTGCTTTTTTATATAGTTTGCTTGCCATAAAGCTAAGGGACTTTTTCTTGTGGCAATGCGTAAAGTTTTGGTATCCATTGCTATAAAAATTAATAAATAATATTTTCATAATATCATGGTTCTAAATTTAATAGCAGAAGATGTTTTATTCCCACTGAAGTCAGTGGGAATAAATTTTATACCGTATAGTTAAGCTCAACAAAATATTGGTTAGCGGATACTTTGCCTTTCCAAGGAGTTGCTGTGGTGAAACTACTTGCATTAGTGTAAATTATTGTGGGACCGTAAAATCTTCCGCCATCAAAATAACGGTATCCAGTATTGACACTAAAATGACTATCTTGCAATCTCATATTCATGGCTGCTGTGCCTTGCCAGGAGAAACTGCTTGTTCCAACAGGTGTTCCAATACTGTCTGAAGAGCCTACTGCAGTGCCGCTTATAGATTCAGTGCCAACGGTATAAAAATTATTGACAGAACTATAAGCATAACCAATGCCTGCTCCGACATAAGGTGTCCATGAAATATTAGCAAAATGCGCCCAAGCAGTAGCTGGATGCAAGAATGCATTAACCAATAAAGATTTGTTATTTAAATTAAAAAAGCGATTTCGTTGTGATCCAGTAAAATCTGGGGTAGCTGAATTACCAAATTGAAATTTTTGATAATTAAATTCTTCATGCATCATGTACATAAGGCTTAAGTCTATATATTGGTGAATTTGTTTACCTACTGCGAAGGTAATAAATCCTCGGTCACCTATAGGGCTGTTATAGCCTAGTACGGAATCATCCCATTGACTTCGATTGGGGTTATTTATACCGGGAAGATTAGTCCATGAATATCCTGTGCCTATAGAACCAAACCAAGGATTATTGGGAACAGGCATACCCATTGTTCCTGCAAATAAGCAGACCTCATTAAGTATCTATAACAAAGTAGCATACGCATCATAATTGA
>CAMFHA010000150.1 GCA_945952115.1 uncultured Legionella sp.
AAGATCCAACCCTTCGAGACGCGTGCTACGCACGCTCCTCAGGGCGAACGGATTAGGGAAAAATGGCTAAACTCGAGCATCAATAATCGAAGCTATAGTGCGTGTAAGCAAGTCAATTGGAGCAGCTACAATACTTATTAGTGCAAGCGCTGAGTCTTCCTGATTGGCATTACCTAAGATCACATGGATATAAAATCTTGAAAGAAGTTCAATTTTTGAGTCCAGGTCGAGAGAAAAATAAGTTCAGAAATATTCAAACAGCGCTTAAGATCTGCTGAAGCACTGTTTAAGAGACTAATAATCAAAGAACGCTTGATAATGTGTAAAAAGTAATACTCAATGGGGTCTGTATAATTAATGCATCACATTGATTAAATTTTAGCATTAAGTTAAAATAAAGAACTTTTATCATGAGGCATATTATGAGTTGTTTTTTTAACCCATTGTCAACAAAATCAGGTATTAAGCGACAAAAAAATGGCAATAGAGCAAAAGTTGGAGAAGAAATTATTGATAAAAGTATTCTCGAAAATATTCAATATCAATTTACAGATCCACGCTCCGTTTCTATTAGTGGAATGAGTGCTTCAGGCACCACTGATTTATTTTTATTTTCTGTTTATTTTAGTTTAATAGGAGATCATTATTATCTGCAACATTCAGAGGATAAAGGAGCCAAAGGAGTATTAGATTTATTAATTTTTCCTCTAATTGCACGAAAATTACTTACAGATTCTCGAGCATTTATTAATAATGAAAAGAATTATGAATGTGCAAATAGCTATAATTTTTTAGAAAAAAGCAAAGATTGGCTTACCTTTTTACTTAAAGCAAGTCTTGGCTTAGCGTTAGAATTAACAAGATTCGCATTTGCCGTCAGTTTAACTTCAGCCTATTTGGGGCTTGCAACAGGGGTCTTGACAGCCGCTGCAGTTATTGCGGGATTTTTAGTGGTTACTTGCGCACCTATAGTTGCGTTAGGATATGGCTTATATAATTTTGGCTCTATTTGTGCTGAAGCAATAAAGGATTTATGTACCATTGACTCTGCGAAATATACACCTAATTAGGTGAAATTTTTAGTAAAAGTCATATAGAGTTCATAACTTATATGAAGTAAATTTATCTTATTGTGTAACTGCTCATCCCGTCATCCTGAGTAGAGCGAAGGATCTCCTGGGTTTAAGCACAGTGCACCATTCGGAGATCCTTCGTCGCAAGCGACTCAGGATAACGTGCGAGCAGTTATCTTATTGCCAAGTTTGTGAAGCTCGGCGATAGTGTCACTTTAAACCTAGAAAACGCAGTAGACACTCATAGTAGATTCAACTGCGTTTTCTAGGTTTAAAGACTATAAAGCTGGAGAAATGGTTTGTAACAATGCTTTAAACACTTTGGGTGTTCCAGCAACTACATGACCATCTTTAAGAAAATTATCGCCGCCTTGCATGTCGCTAATTAAACCGCCAGCTTCTCTAATTAATAAGGAGCCTGCTGCAATATCCCAAGGCTGTAAACCAAATTCCCAAAATCCATCTAAACGGCCACTTGCTACATAAGCTAAATCCAAAGCAGCTGAACCTGTTCTTCTCATTCCTGCACATTTACCCATTAATGCTTCAAAAGTAGGTAAATATTTTTGGTTAAGAATAGTGTCTCGCCCTGAAAAGCCAGTTCCTAATAAGGAAGCACTGAGCTGAGTTTGTTTGGATACGCGAATTCTTCTATCATTTAAACGTGCCCCACGACCTCTGCTTGCTGCAAAACATTCATGACGGATTGGATCATAGATCACTCCATGTTCAATACGGTTTTTAACTTTCAACGCTATAGAAATTGCAAAAAAAGGAAAGCTATGCAGATAATTAGAAGTCCCGTCTAAAGGATCAATAATCCAAACATAATCCTCTAGTCCTTCTTGCAAACCGCTTTCCTCAGCCAAAATACTATGTTCAGGATAGGCTTTGCGAATGGTATTAATAATAGTTTGTTCTGCTTTAATATCCACTTCACTAAAATAATCGTGACCATTTTTCGGCGTAATTTTTAAATGTTCCACTTGTTCCATGTGTCGAATAATAATATCGCCAGCTTGACGCGCAGCATTTACCGCTATATTTAAAAGTGGTTCCATAAATTAAGCTCTTTTATTGGCAAAAAGAGTAATTCTATCACATTTTTTTTGTATAGAGAGAAGTTCAGTTAATAAATATGTGTATAATTAAAGATTATTTTCAACTATAAGTTTTTTTATGAAGTTAAGTTCCGTACGTATTGTTTTAATTGCTACCTCTCATCCGGGTAATATTGGTTCTACCGCTCGAGCAATGAAAACCATGGGTTTAAGCTCTTTATATTTAGTGACGCCAAAATCTTTCCCAGATCCCAAAGCTCGTGAAATGGCTGCTGGTGCAGATGATATTCTTGAGCAAGCCGTTGTTACCACTACTTTAGATGAAGCGCTTGCCGGATGTCAGTTAATTTTGGGGACTAGTGCTCGACCACGAGGTCTTTCTTTACCAGGCCTTACTCCTGCTTCTTGTGCGGAGTTAGTCGGTGGTCATGCTGATAATACATCCATTGCTGTTGTTTTTGGACGTGAGCATTCAGGGTTAACTAATGAAGAGCTATTGAAGTGTCATTACCATATCCATATTCCCAGTAATCCAGAATATAGTTCGCTTAATTTAGCGCAAGCAGTACAAATTATTGCTTATGAATTACGAATGAAATTGCTTGAACCAAGTGCTCATGTGGCGCTTCGCCATGATAATTATGCTAGCGCAGATGAAATAGAACAATTTTATGATCATTTAAAAGAAGTATTTATAGAAATTCAGTTTTTGAAAGAGGCTAATCCGCGACGTCTGATGCAGCGAGTTCGACGTTTGTTTAACCGAGTCAATTTAGAAAAAATGGAAGTCAGTATTTTACGTGGAATGTTAAGCCAAGTACAAAAATCATTAATGTGGGCTCGAAAAAAAGCAGAGAATGACTAAATGAATAAACCTATTTATTTAGATTACATGGCCACTACACCCGTAGATCCTCGAGTGATTCCAAAAATGATTGGTTTTTTAGGTCCTGAAGGGCTATTTGGAAATCCTGCTTCCATTACTCACTCTTATGGTAAAGATGCTTTATTAGCAGTAGAGCATGCTCGAGAGCAGATTGCTCATGTAATTCACGCCAATCCTGAAGAGTTAATATTTACCTCTGGAGCAACAGAATCTAATAATTTAGCTATTTTAGGTGCTGCTCGTTTTTATAAAAATAAAGGCAAGCATCTAATTACGATGAGTACTGAACATAAAGCAGTGCTAGACAGTTTTAAACAATTAGAAAAAGAAGGGTACAGAGTAAGTTATTTATCTCCAGAGAATAATGGATTATTGGATCTAAAAAAATTAGAGAATGCTATTTGCACTGATACTATTCTAGTGTCTATTATGCATGTAAATAATGAAATTGGCGTTATTCAAGATATTGCTGCAATTGGTCATTTATTAGCAAATAAAGGGATTATTTTTCATGTTGATGCAGCACAAAGTGCGGGAAAGTTGGTCATTGATTTGCAAAAATTGTCTGTACATTTAATGTCTTTTTCTGCTCATAAAAATTATGGCCCTAAAGGAATTGGTGCGCTTTATGTAAAAGCTAGACCTCGCATCCGTTTACAGCCGCAAACTTTTGGTGGAGGACATGAGCAGGGGTTGCGCTCTGGAACTTTGGCCACCCATCAAATTGTGGGTATGGGGGAAGCTTTTATGCTCAGTGAAAGCGAGCGAGAACAAGAGCAAAATCGAATTTTAAATTATCGACAGAAATTATGGGCTCAGATTAAGCATTTACCTGGTATTCAATTAAATGGAGATGAGCAGGAACGTATAGCTGGTAATCTCAATATGAGTTTTACGGGGTTAAATGGGGATTCTCTTCTTTATGCTTTAAGTGAACTGGCTGTTTCAACTAGTTCTGCTTGTACTTCTGCCAGTATTCAGCCCTCTTATGTGTTAAAAGAATTAGGCTTAAGTGCTGAGTTAGCGCAAAGCTCCATTCGTTTATCCTTAGGTCGCTTTACTCAAGAAGAAGATATTAATAAAGCAGTTCACATAATAAATACTCAAGTACAACGTTTACACACGATGGCTGCTCAATGATGTATAATAAATTAATAGAAGATTATTTTTTCTTTCCATTGCATGTGGGTACGCTCAATCTTTCTGAGCCGAGAACAGTATTTTTTACTAACGCCCAATTTAGTAAAGAGATAATTAGCTTATATTTGCAATGTGATCGAAACTTATTAGTAAAAAAAATGACGTTTAAAACGAATGGTAATCCTTATATGATTGCTTCTTTAGAATGGCTATGTCGCTACTCAATAGGTAAAAATCTAACAGAGTGCGACTGTAACCATGAAGAAATTATTAAACTTTTTGAAATTCCTTTTAATCAAATGCCTGTTATTTTACAAGTTCAAGATGCTTATAAAGAGGTTATCTATTTAATGAATAATAAATTTGAAGGTGAAGTATGAGCGTAATAATGCAACAAGCTAATCATTTAGATGTAAACATTTCTTTTAGTGACGCTGCTGTAAAACATTTAATCTCTTATTTAGATAAAAGTAATAATTATCTAGGCGTGCGTTTATCAGTGAAAAAAACAGGATGCTCCGGTTTATCTTACGTGGTTGATTATGTTAGCCAAGCTTCTGAGACAGATCTAATCATTCCTTTATCAAGCAATTATTCAGTTTGGGTTGATAAATCCAGTTATCCCTTTTTAAAAAATATGCATGTAGATTATGTAAAACAAGGCTTAAATTATAAATTTGTTTTTAAGAATCCTAATCAGACAGGTCAATGTGGTTGTGGAGAGAGTTTTACTGTAGCGGAGCAATAGCAAGTATAGCATTGCTCACTAAGTTTTAGACGAGGCGCATTTGAATGAGGCAAAGGAGTACAGATCAGTACATGACTGAAGGGAAGTGTAATAAAAAAAGCGATTTTATTGTACAGAAATAGCATTCATCACCGCA
>CAMFHA010000151.1 GCA_945952115.1 uncultured Legionella sp.
GAATGAGCCTTTTTTTTGTTCAATGCAAGCATTTTGAAAGATCACGGGTATAAATGAATAGCATTTGAACTAAAATTTGGGCAATTTACACCTAGCTTCTCTTTCGAGTTCTATAATTTTAGCAAAATTTAAGTTAAAGCTCACTTATCTTAAACTATTAGGTAGGTTATTTATGGTTCCTCCCATCTGGCTGGAAAAATGTAAACAGATTTACCCTAAAATTTTTACTGATTTAACTCTAGAGGCACAGGAGGAAGTTTTAGAGTTAATATTTTTCATGCAAGAAAAGGTTTTACTTACTGAGCAAATTGTTTATCGCATTGCTCTAAGTAAGCAGAGAGATCCAATAACTTCTTTAATCCTGATACTAAGTGACCATGATTGCTTAGATAATGCTACACTTGCTAGCCTATTAAATATATCCGATTTTAATTGGTTATATTACAACTTTACTCGCTTAATAAATAATAATTATTCAGCAGAAGCATGCATTTTTATATTCGATATGCTTGCTCTAAATATTAATCTGCCGGCGTTTAAAGCTACTTTAGAATTATTTCAGCTCAGTAATTTTAATTATCTGAGCCAACCTTTTTCGGCATTTTTGAACATTATGCAAATTCTTAGCAATCCTTTATGCCAAATTATATTTAAAGCGCGGTTAAGTTGTTTTTCTACAGATGCTCTTACTGCTGAACCGCTTACTACTAATGATGCTGATACCATTCTTATAGAATTAAGCTCTTCTGCCAATGAAGAAAATAAAATATCTAATTTCTTTAATTACTTAGCGCGATTTCGCCGTTTTTCTCCCATGTTCCAATTATTAGATGAAACTCTAGACTGCGATAATCAAGTAAATAGATTTTTAAGTTCCTGGTGCTTTAAACAGGTTAATAGTGTTACTACTAGAGCGCAATATTTACAATTACATAAATTGATTGCAACTTTACAACAAAAAGGCGCTGATAATGAGCTGTTCAGTACAGTGAAATATAAAATTGCTAGCCAAATTGTAAATAAGGATCTATATTCCACATGGACATATGAAAAATTAATGAGCGAAATAAAAAAAGCTATCTCTAAGCCACAACCTGGTTTAGATTATTTAGTTGATATCCTTAATAGCAGTAAATTTAATCAATCAGCAGTAGATAAGAATTCATTTTTTTCACAAGCTGATGAAAAAAAACTAATATTGCAACCTACTGATAACTACAATCTAGGTTTAAGCTAGAGCTTGTCGACAACTCTACTATCTTGCGCGCATTTTGTTAATTTTATGTGCTATTTCTAATTGACTCATCTCTTTTTTGAATAGTGATGAGACATCTTTTTCAAATTTTCTAGCGCGAAAGTTGAGTCATTTTGATTTAATATTTAGTTAATTAGTTTTATTGAGCCAATCGTTGATTCTCAAAAATGTTTACCTAAAATTTTAGTATCATGAAAATGACTATCGGTCTTACCTGTTTTTCTATTAATCTTAATGTACATTAAGTAATCTCTAAAATTAAGATATATAATTTAAATAATAGTTCTCATTGATATCTGAAATTTCTTTTGTAAGGATGATATTAGTGATTCCTCCTGAAAAACCAGGTAATGAAGCTGAACGATTAGTAACTCTATACAAATTGCAAATCTTAAATACGGAAAAAGAAGAGCGATTTGATAGAGTAACACGTATTGCATGCAAACTTTTTGAAGTCCCTATTTCAGTAATATCATTTCTTGAAGCTGAGCGCCAATGGATGAAGTCAACTCAAGGATTGGATATTAAAGAGGCAGCGAGAGAAACTTCATTTTGTGGTCACGTCATTCTTTCCGATGAAATTATGATAGTTGAGGACGCAACCAAAGATAAGCGATTTAATGATAACCCCTTTGTTATAAAACAACCAAATTTCAGATTTTATTTAGGATGCCCTTTGCAAGTTAAAGGATATAATGTCGGTGTGTTTTGTATCATTGACGACAAGCCTCGATCGAAAATCGAAATAGATCAAAACGCAGTTAATGATCTTGCGCGTATGGTTGAAATGGATCTGGAGCAATTGCAGACTTCTTTAACTGATGAATTAACAGGTTTATCAAACCGTAGAGGTTTTTTAAAATTAGCGGGTTATCTGTTTCAGAAATGCCAAAATGAAAATCAAATTTTTACGCTATTATTTTTTGATTTAGATAAATTCAAGCAAATTAATGATAAATTTGGACATAATGAAGTAGATGAGGTTTTAAAAATTTTTGCGGACACTCTTCTCCAAAATTTTCGTTACTACGATATCATCGCCCGTTTAGGCGGCGATGAATTTTGCATATTTTGTTATGGATTGAAACAAAAAGATTTAAATAGAATTATTCAACGTCTAAACGACTCATTCAAATCTGCAGAAATCAAAGATTACACAATTGAATTTAGTGTGGGTATTATTGAATATCATCATGGAGAGCATCAAACACTGGACGATATGCTGGCTCTTGCTGATTCTAAAATGTATATTACCAAACACAATAAATAATTTGATGTAAATAATACCTTTTTTGTTGCTTGCACACTTGATTTACCAATATATTATTTTTTAAATGTGCTTATACAATATTTATTAATACTAGCCCAGTTATGGGTTTTAAGTAATTAAAACCAAAGAAATTTTGGATTATTTTCACAATTCGACACTACTAAAAAGTGCGGCTCTCTTGGATGATGCGTATGAATTGAATTTTAATGATGACAAATTAAGTTTTTTCAATGCAAGTGTGAATGCATATTTTGCTTCGATTGCAGCAGATTTTATTAGTCATAAGCTCATTGCGTGTTCAAAATCTTTTACTTTCGAGACGGTAATGTCTTTTACAGATAAGGTTGAATTGCTTCGGAAAGCACAATCAAGTAGTTATCGAACTGTGGCTACGGGAAGATCCTATTATTAATATCTCTCGAGTTCAATATAGAGTAAAAATGGAGAGCATTCCGTTCCAGAAGATAAGATTGTAAGCTGCTACCAACGTTCTATTGATTTACTATCAGAGGCCATCCTGTTTGCTAATCGTGCTTATATTTTTGATAATTCAACCCATGAACCCGACATTCTGCAGCACAGTATTTTTTAGCAGAAATTACAAATGGTAAGTTGCTAAAAATGAAAACAGACCTTGTCCCAGCATGGTTTAAAAAAGCTTTTGCGGATAAATTTAATATTGGGTATGATGCATAACATGAGTAAAAAGATATTTTTGATTTCAGGACCTCCAGGTTCAGGAAAATCAACATTGGCAAGAGCTATAGCTCTGCATTTTAATAAGAGTATTCATATTGAATGTGACTCTCTCTATAACATGGTGCAAAGTGGTCACAAGCAACCGTGGGAAGATGGAGCTGATACTTTAATCTCTCTTATGTACGACGTTTTAGCTTCACAGGCAGTGATCTATTTAAAAGCTGGATTTTCTGTAATTTCAGACTATGTTTGGTCACCTAAAGAACTGTTTTCTCTTTTCAATCAAATTGGATCCGAAAACTTATTCTATCCTGTATTTCTCTTGCCAAAAAAATCTGTCAATTTGGAGCGAGATCTCAATAGAGAGCATACGGTTGGTTCAGAGCGAGTGGCGAAATATTGGGACGATTTTGAAAAATGGAAATGGAAATTTCCTAAAATTTTTTTTGATAATTCCAATATATCAGCTAGCGAAATGTCAAAGAATCTCATAGAGGAAGCAAAGGGTTTCAATTATAAAGAATTAGAACAATTCTTTAATTTATAAAATACATTCACAATTTATTTTTAAATTACTGAAATCCTTTAAAACAAAGTTTGTGGAAGAATGAAAAACAAGCAACAGCTTAGTGTTTTAAAGTAATCGTTCACGGAGTATGTAATTTACTAGTATTTAACGCTATATCTTTCCCGTTAAGGCGGGGAACTATCTATAAATTTAGCACAGTGGTTGATTTTTGCATGGATTCCCGCCTTAGCGGGAAAGACAGCAGGAAAATTCACATACCCCGTGAATGATAACGTTTTAAGAGATGTTATTTTGAAATCCCCCTTTTTGTCAGTTCTTCCACAGGCCCTCTAGTTAATCAGTTTTATTGAGCCAATTGTAGATCTTCAAAAGCGTTTACCAAAAATTAATGATTTTGTATTTGCAACAGAGTCGTAATTTCTCCAGTCAACGTACCTTCATGTTGAGAATCACAATGCCAGGTGCCATTCACTTTAGACTGTTCAAGTGAGCCTTTAAGCAAACAAACATCGCCTTCAGGTAATTGAGGACTTTGAGTTAAAGTCATGACCCCACTAAATGCTTCTTTTGTTCGCAACTTTAGGTTGAAATACCCTTCTACACCATTATTAAAAAATACCCTATAACTATCTTGTTGCTCATTGGATTTTATGAATAAAATCTCACGAGTGGGATGATCAGGAGGTTGAGTATGAGCCCATTTTATCTTCCATATTTCTTGTTGAGTGGACAAAGTTGGAATATTGGTTGCGTATACATGTAAAGAAGACAGACTCACTAACAAAGTTCCCCAAAATTTATACATAAAACTCTTTCCTTTTCAAAAATTAACTTCGATTTGATATATTCTAAATGCAGAATTAGTTTAGAAACAACGGTTTTGTCGCAAAAACCGAGTTGGATCATTTTGGCCGCCTTAAGGTATTTCTCTACCTCCCGTGGCTTATCCGAGGAACGTAGTGAACAGAGTTAAAGCCTTAAGGTAGTACTATAAAGTCAAAATGACCCAACCCTCGCATTAATTATGTCAATTAAATGATCAACGCATTAACTTCTTCAGATTTTTTTAAATTATTGTTAGCACTTGCCAGAATAACATTTAATTTATCAGTTTGCGCAATATAGCCTGGTCCTAATAAATTGATTATAATCATCTATTTATGACGTACTCATTAGATTTTCGC
>CAMFHA010000152.1 GCA_945952115.1 uncultured Legionella sp.
TTCTAGGTTTTCTTTTCCCGCCAACGTAGTTGGCTCTGAGCGAAGCGCCTTGATCTAACAATGAAAAATTTTTATATAAATTTTTACTCTCAGACGATTTTGGATTTCTATACTGACGCAAATAATTAACTAATCTATTAGTTGTTCCTGTTTTTTGTTCTAAATCATCTATTTTTTTCTTTAAAGAATTTACTTCTTCTGGATTAACTGCTTGTCTTCCTAAAAAATCAAAAAATGTTTTAAATCCAGCGCCAATAGTGAGAGTAATCAGCAATAAAGCAGTATGAACTAGGAAAATAATAAGAAATAAATGTTTTCCATTTTCTGGTTTTGATGCTTCATAGCCTCCCATAAACATAGCATAAGCATTTTTTTTATATTGTTTTGACCAAGGAAATTGACTCAAAATGGTTCTCCAAGTAAATGATATTGACCCAATTGTATATATTAAAAACCATAAGATCAATAAATGCCTCTTTATCTGAGATGATTAAAACGCTCTCTTCATTCTGATGCCAGTGGAGAGCGAAAAATGGCTAAAGTTGTTATGTCTGATATAATTTAAGAATTATTATCTTTATATTGAACGAAATATTAAACTAATGAGCACAGCACTAATTGAAATTAAAAATATTTATAAGTCTTATGGCACTTCTCCAATTTTAAATAATGTATCGTTAAATGTTAATAATGGAGAATTTTTAACACTTCTTGGACCATCAGGTTGTGGTAAAACAACCTTATTGCGTCTTATTTCTGGTTTTGAGCAACCTACGCAAGGTGAAATTTATATTAATGGACAATGCGTTAATCGCTTGCCACCGCAAAAGCGTGATGTGCATACGGTTTTTCAGAGTTATGCTCTATTTCCTCATTTATCAGTTTATGAAAATGTCGCTTTTGCATTACGTTGTAAAAAAATACCTGAACCTGAAATTAAGGAACGGGTTTTTGATTCTCTAAAATTAGTGCAGCTTGAAGAGTTTTCAACACGCAATATTAAGCAATTAAGTGGTGGACAACAGCAACGTGTTGCTATTGCACGGGCTATTATTAATCGACCACAAGTATTGCTTCTAGATGAACCGCTTAGTTCTCTTGACTATCGTCTTAGGAAAGACATGCAATCAGAATTAAAACAATTGCAGAAAACTCTAAATATGACTTTTATTTTTGTCACTCATGATCAAGAAGAGGCTTTATCTATGTCAGATAGGATAGTCATTTTTAATC
Source organism: uncultured Legionella sp. (assembly GCA_945952115.1). GTDB lineage: Bacteria > Pseudomonadota > Gammaproteobacteria > Legionellales > Legionellaceae > Legionella. The sequence continues at coordinate 1,234 of CAMFHA010000152.1, forward strand.
ATGGCCATATTGAACAAATAGGTACGCCTAAGGCTGTTTATGAGACTCCTGCAAACCTTTATGTTGCTAATTTTATAAGTGAGGCGAATATCTTTAATGTGCGAGTTCATTCAGTAAATGATTCTGAACTTATCACGTTTATAGAAGATGTAAAATTAGTTTGCAAGAATACTGGAGGCTATCAGATTAATGAGCTACTGCATCTCATCATACGTCCAGAAGATATTCGTGTTTGGTCTTTATGCGAAGTAGATAATACAGAAGGTATGTTATCTGGTCGTATTATAGATATTATTTATAAGGGTTCTACTGTTGATTTAAAGGTTGCATTAGCTTCAGGAAAAATCATTTATACCTCTGCATTTTTTGATGAGGATGATGATAAATTAGAATATGTATTGCATGAACAAGTTTGGGTGGAATGGTTAACTGGTTGGGAGGTTTTATTACCTTATGAAAATTAAATCATTTCCTCTCTATTTATTATATACGTGGCTGATTATTTTTGGCTTAGTTCCTATATTGATGATGCTTTCTGCTAGTTTTTTATCAAAAGATAGCGCGCATCTCGTAACGGTTCCTTTTACTTTAGAGCACTATCTTTCTTTATATAGTTTAGTTTTTGCAAAAATTTTTTTTCGATCTTTAGTTATTGCTTTGATTACGACCTTGCTTTGTTTGCTTTTAGCTTATCCATTTAGTTATTTAATGATTAAATCAAAACATCAATCTATCCTATTGCTCTTAATAATTATTCCTTTTTGGACTAGCTCTTTAATCAGAACCTATTCTTTGATTGCCATACTTAAATACAAAGGAGTTTTAAATACTATCCTATTAAAGCTTCATTTGATTGATGCTCCTTTGAATCTACTCTATACAAATTTTGCTGTAATAATTGGTTTTGTTTATAACTTGTTTCCTTTTATGGTACTTCCAATTTTTACTAATATGGAGCGATTTGATTTTAGATTAATTGAAGCAGCTAAAGATTTGGGTGCTGGTAATTGGGCGATTTTTACACGAGTTTTTTTACCCAATACGCTTTCTGGAATTGTCTCTGGTTGTACTTTGGTTTTATTACCCGCGATGACTTTATTTTACATACCTAATGTATTAGGTGGAGCGCGTTCAATTTTATTAGGTAATTTAATTCAAAATCAATTTTTGGTGTTAAGTGATTGGCCACAAGGTGCCGCGACTAGTGTTGCACTTACTTCTTTATTACTTTTATTGTTAGCCTTATTGCGACGTCAAAGAGCAGAGGTAGTTCGATGAAAAAACTGATGCAGCGTGTCTTTATATTTTTAGTATACGCGTCGCTATATATTCCTATCATTGTACTAGTATTGTATTCAATTAATGATGCAAAATTTTCTTTGCAATGGCATGGGTTTTCATGGCGATGGTATAATGAATTATTGCAAGATCGTGGCTTATGGTCTTCTTTTTTAAATTCAATGATGTTAGGTTTAAGTTCGGCTTTAGTTGCTACTACTTTAGGTTTACTCGCTTGCGTTAATTTATTTCTATTTCGAACAAAGTACCGTCGTGCGCTTTATGTTTTATTACTATTACTTATTGTTATTCCTGATTTAGTGTTTGGGGTTGCTCTTTTGATTTTCTTTAATTTTACAGGAGTACCTTTAGGTTATTTCAGTTTGCTGATAGCGCATATAAGTTTTTCAATTCCTTTAGTTATTTTAACGATTAACGTACGCATCAATACTTTAAATCCTAATGTTTATTTTGGCGCTTTGGATTTAGGCGCTAGTCATTATTTTGCATTTACACGAATATTATTACCTTTGCTCTGGCCAGCTATTTTAAGTGCTTTCCTCTTAAGTTTTACGCTATCTTTTGATGATGTCATTATTAGCTATTTCGTAGCAGGGCCAGAATTTTCTATTCTACCTTTAACTATTTACTCCTTAGTTCGCGCGGGAGTAACTCCAGAGCTTAATGCTTTGTGTTCTATTATTTTTTGTTTGTCGATGATATTAGTAATCATTTCTCATCGTTTATCAGGTAAACGCCTATGAATTATCTTTGCTTATTATTTGTTTTATTTTATTCGCAAGTATTTGCTGGTGGAGTAGTTAATGTCTATGTTTGGGGAGGAGAGCTTCCTAAATCATTAATTCAGCAATTTGAACGTGAAACAGGAATAAAAGTTAATTTTTCTACTTATGATAGTAATGAAACCTTATATGCTAAATTAAAAGCCAGTCAGAAAAGCATTTATGATGTCATTCTTCCTTCAGCTTATTTTGTAGAGAGAATGAGAAAACAAAAGATGCTTCAAGAACTTAATAAGCAACAAATACCTAATATTCAAAATGTGTCTCAACATTTTGTCGATAATGATTATGATCCTAATAACCGTTATAGCGTCCCTATTATTTGGGGAACAACAGGAGTTTTTTTCAATAAACAAGTGGTTATTTCACCTCCTCAAAAATGGAGTGAGTTATGGAATAAAAAATGGCGCCATCAATTAATGTTATTAGATGATTCACGAGAGCTTTTTGCAATTGCTTTAATGAGTCTTGGATTTGATCCTAATGATACTAGTCCTGAACACATCCGATTGGCCTATGAACATTTATTAGAGTTAATTCCGAATATTAAATTATTTGCGAGTGATAGTATCCAAGCGATTATTATTGATGAAGATGCTAATATTGGCTCTGCATGGAATGGGGACACTTATAAAGCGCAATTAGAAAATAAAGCAATTCAATTTATTTATCCGAAAGATGGATTTGTCATTTGGGCTGACTGCCTTGCAATTCCTAAAAATCCTCCGCACCTAAAAGAAGCCTTACAATTTATTAATTTTATTCTTAAGCCAGAGTCTAGTATTCAAATTGCATTAAAAGAAGGACATGCCATTACCAATGCCAAAGGAAAAGATTTATTACCTTTATCGGTCAAAAATAACCCCATGATTTATCCTTCTGAGGAGATAATAAAAAGAGGATACTTTCAACGCGATGTAGGGGAAAATACGCTAACGCTTTATAATTATTATTGGGAACAGTTAAAACTATCATTTTAATTAAAAACTAGGGATTTATCGGTATTTCCTATTTCGAGGTCTCGCAACTTATTCGTAAGATCCATTGAGATCTATTTCTATGCTATAGCATTGCTCACTAATCTTTATCCTTTATTGGTATTCTCACTCGGTTTCAGTCTTGTGCTGTGGTATATACTCCTTTGCCTCATTCAAATACGCCTCATCTAAACTTAGTAGGCAATGCTATATACGTCTGCTTATCAAGCAAGACCGCTAGATCTCGCGAACAAGTCTTCCAATTAGCCTTAAGTTTTAGTTGACTATAAAGTCCGTTCATGCTGAGGAGGCGCGTTAGCGCCGTCTCGAAGCATAATCTGATAAAGCTCCCCAATCTTGACGAAATAGAGCTTCTTTTTTTCTTCTACTCCAACCTTGTATCTGTTTTTCAGCAATAAAAGCTTCTTCCCTTGTATTGAATGCTTCCGATTAGTGTTGGACTGATATGCTTCGAGACCTGATGTATCCCCACGAAAATGGATTGCAATAAATCAGGTCTCAT
>CAMFHA010000153.1 GCA_945952115.1 uncultured Legionella sp.
CGGATTAAACCTGTGCTTTTGAGTATTTGTCAACAAAAACTTAAGGCTAATTGGACCCTTTATGCGCGGAATCCAGACTCTCTCTCACTTCAAGGCCGTCTGGATACTATGGCACGTAGGCAACAGAGACGCTTTTAGTGCTCAAAATTTAGATGCGTTTATCCTGGGCTTGACCAGAGGATGTTGACAACTCGCTCTAAAAATACCATCCAAATTGTTTGTGTTCATGTAGCTCCATAGGATCACCACTTTGATTTTTTACAGCCTCAAAAAATATAGATTTTTGAATAGTGTATTTTTTATCAAGTAACTTTTTTAAATCTTCTTTATTTAAAAGAAGCTCTATGTGATCTGTATGCTCATTAATAACCCCTTGATTATAGGGCACAGGCATAGCCTGAATAGAAGAATGAAAATTATTTAAACTATTAATAAAACCTCGATGTCTATATTTTTTATTTTTTGAAATACTTCCCCCCATCTCTGCATCTTCTAATGTATTAATAAACTCATTTAGCTCTTCTTTTGTTAACTGGTGTATAAAATATTTTTGTTGATATTTTTCCGTAAAACTTGTTGTACAATAAACTTTGTCTAATATTTTTGCTAACTCAACATAGTTTTTTTCAATGACTAAATCGCCCTTCTTTTTTATTGCACTTATATTCTTATCCAGCCGGTTCAACCTATTAATAAGTTTTTCATCATACCCCGTCCAAAGATAATTGATCTGTCCTCTAGCTTTTAAAGAAGGCTCTAAAGAATCAAAAAAATTTAAACACTCTACCAGGGTCATCTCATCTAATTGTGATTTTTGACTCTCATCCAATCTACTAAACATAATCGCTTGACTCAAAAAATATCAAATGGTTCAATACAATACCATATTAATATATTATTTTCCAGAATTCTTTGAAATACCTAGGAATTAAAACAATTAAAGTAACTGCTCGCACGTCATCCTGAGTCGCTTGCGACAAAGGATCTCCAAATGTTGCTCTGTGCTTAATTTCAGGAGATCCTTCGTTCCACTCAGGATGATGGGATGAGCGGTTACCAATTAAATTTAAAAATTGTTTGGTGTTTCATTCAATGGGTCATTTTTTTCTAAAGTTTCATCCTCTGAAGAAAAATTAGCCGTTTCTATTTCTTTTATTAATTGATTAACATCTTGATCAAAAGCACCAAGTTTTTCACTCGATTTAGTTGATGGTGTTTTCATAAAGCTATAATGAGGTCTATTTGACATTTTATTGATTACATTAGGTAGATATAAAATAATAGTATCAAGAAATTGCAGCACGCCTTTAAGAAAATCAATGAGGAAATTTCCTCCGCCATACCATGTGCCTCGATGTTTAACAAATTCCATATTAGCTGTTCTAACAGCTTCATTTATAGATCTGGAAAACTGTTGGATATTTTCTTTATTAGGTTTCTGTTTAAAAAATTCCGCTTTAGCAGCTAAAAGTTCATCTTCTAATTTTTTTGCCGCTAAAGCTACATTTTTATATCGAACATCATATAAAGGACTCGTTTGAGTACCTTTTTCAATTAATTCATTTGTTTTTTCTTTAAGCTTAAAAAATAAATCCATAAATTGATTTTCAGCTGATTCTATTGTTATTTTATACCAAAGAGCATTATTAAGTTCTTTTGTAGTTAAATCATTGGAATGTCGAGTCAAATGTTTTATCTTTCCAAAACTGACAATTGCTCCTGTTTTATTCACTTCAGGAAACTTTCCCCAAGAGCTATCTAAATTCTCATGCGAAGATAAAGGCCGACCGTCTTTTAAAACTGGATCATCTCCAACATGACCATGAACAAATTTTATTTTAATTCCACTACTTGTTTCAGTTACTAGCTCTTTGCTAACCACTCTATTCCAAAGCAAGCGACGCAAAGGATGCGTATGAGGAGAAATAGGAATAGATGGATTAACATATCCTTCTTCATCAATCAGTTTACTTAACTCATGATGCATAAAATGATATTCAATTTTCCTATTAATTTTATCAATTGTTTGAGTTAATTCTTTTATTGATTTGTCTTTATAAGGGATTTTAAATTTTTTTGCTAAACTTTGTACCGTTTCTAAACCCACTGGGGCATGAGTAAATAAAGTAAGCTCCCCTTCCGGTGATAGGGTATAACTAATGGCTTTTGCTTTAGGAATATAATTTTCTTTAACAATTGTTCTTACTTCATCTTCTTTAATCAACCCTTTAGCAATCAACAAGCACATTCTAGATAAGGAAGCACCTTGGCCTGGGCCTAAATTATAAAAACCAGTAAAATGATCTTGATCATAATCTCTAATGAATTCAGCACTATGATTTGAAAGTAAAACATCTAAATTAACTTGCGAATCATGTAATTTTTTTAGTACTAATAAAGTAAAATAATCATTATTACCTCGATCAGCTAAATCATCACCAATCAACGTAATGGCTTTGTCTGTATTTACTTTAGCTTTAAAAATAATGTCCTTAAAAGTAGCTAGCTGTTCTGAGGTAAGATAGGTAGTTTCAGTGTTATAAATGGCTTTTAAAGCTTCATAGTGCTCTTTATTAAGCTCCAAAACACCTTCTTCAATTAAAATATAAATCAGCTTTAGAGCATTTCCATGCAGATCGCCCAAACTTAAATGTTTAGAGTCTTGCCTTTTAATTTGAGGAAATTGATTTAGATCGGCATCTCTATATACTAGGGTCAAGGCAATTCTCCTGATTAGCACTGTTCAACTCTGTTCTATAAACCTAGAAAACGCACTTAAAATTGCACCGTTTATAAGTTATATATTAGACTATAGAAACAAAATTGATCCTAATCAGATAAATCTAGTATTCGCTTATGCTAATACTAGATTTACTAGTTAACAAAAAATGAAGAGTTAAAAAGCCCGGGAGCAACGAACATTTAGCTGATCATACTTGACACCGAAGCCCTGGCTTCCGCCACTGGAAGAAAAAACCTGGATCCACGAAGTGATCTGCGGAAGGGGTGAGTATTCGGTAGAACTCCAGTAGAGGTCTGTAAGATTAACAATAGAGTTATCTACCAAATTTGATTGAATGTTTTGAATTGTTGGTGGCGCAGGCGGTATTCCACAACCATTTCCAAAAGCATTAGTGTCATAGCCCATTTCACAAATGGAAGGCAAATACCAATTCTCGTAACACACATTGCCTACTTGGCAAGGTGTATTTCCAGAAGAGTCAATTACGTAATTAGCACACCTTCCTGCTGCATAATCAGTAAACGCTGTCTGTCCGGCAGAAAGCGAACACCCTCCAGTTCCACCCGACTGATTGCGATCGCAAGAAGTACTATAATTAGTAGTAATATAGTTAATACCGTTATATGTAGCATTATAAAATGCCAAAATATTCGAACTATTACAAGCACCCTCTGTTGCTCCATTACAACTGCTAAAAACAGTTGGAGAAGGAAAAGGATATGTTGAAGTGTTGTTGTATGTAGTATTATACACTGTTTGCGCTGTAGAATAAGAAACGGTTAACTCTGCAATTAAAGGAATAACATCATTACTCACATCACTACTAGTGCCGCCACTTCCATTCGAACTTCAAATAACACCATTGGGAAAAGCAGATGCCTGATCCATCAATGCCGTCACTGTCCCATTAACGCTACAATAAAAAGATGGTGTTGGTGAGGTGCATGTACCAGTATCATCAATAGAATAAACATAGCCCCCTTGATAAATACAGCCATAACTTAAAACTACAACATCCGCTATAATTGCATTAGGCGCGCTGAGAGTGTTTACCGTAATTCCTGCAGGTGAAATGGGTGCGTTTCCTGATGTACAATCAGAAGTAGCCACCTGCCCCGGAGTAATGCTAATGGTGCAAGTACCCAATGGCGGCAAAGTGGCCCCACTGCAGTGGTCTGTAGTAATACTTGCTGTTCCCTCCGGAGAACCATCAATCCATGTAACCTTCAACGGAGTTGTCGTTTTCTTGGTACTTGTATTCGTGATAGTAATTTCTCTTGTATGCCCTGTAAGCGCCGCATTCGAATAAACACAGCGACCACCTGCTGATGAGCAGTTAACCGATAGCGCTATTGAGGATGGTGTTGTTGTTAAGGGGGTATTGCCTATTTCTCCGCTCACCATCACTACTGTAGGTGATGCTTGCCCCTGATAAGTGGCAGGGATTGTTCCAACTAAAGGCGCTAAAATATTCTTGCCGAGACTCATCTTAGTCGGCGTTAAGCCAAACGACAGACAACATTTTTTGCCAGGTGTTAATCTAAAAGTTGAACCACATAAAGCGGGAGTGCCTCCAGTACAAGGTGAAGAACCTACAGTCGTCTGAGTTCCTCCAAGTACCCCACCTTTATAAGACAAGGTCAGCGGCCCAGGGACTGCCGAATTTAGAGTTACCACATAATTGGCAATGCCCGTCCTATTTTGAGGCAAATTACTAGGCGCTGATTGTAGTGTCACGGTAATAGGAGTTGCTGCACAACTTAAATGAATATATCCACCTAATATTCCAAGGGTTAAAGCTTGAAGTAATCGGTTCATCATCGGCATAATAGAAATTCCTTATAAGCAGACCTCATTAAGTATCTATAACAAAGTAGCATACGCATCATAATTG
>CAMFHA010000154.1 GCA_945952115.1 uncultured Legionella sp.
GATGCACGAACCTTCAAATAATAACATCACTGAGATGCACGAACCTTCAAATAATAACATCACTGAGATGCACGAACCTTCAAATAATGAAACCACGCAGATTGTTGAATCTCCAAATTATGAAATCCCTCAAGCTGTTGAATCTTCAAATAGAGAAATTCCTCAGATTAAAAAACAAAATTATAAGCAAGCTTTATTCAAAAAAAACTTAGATGCATTAGAAGTGCAGGTTAATAATTTAAAAACCCGAAGAGATAATCAAATTTTTGGCAGCAATGATTATATTAAACTAAATGCGGCGTATGACACTGCCCTTACTCTTCATCTCACCTTAAAAAAAGCTGGAGAGCAATATTTTAATCAAGAAATAGCTTTTTCCAAATTCAAGTCTGTTGCACAAGAAGCTATAGATAAAGCAAAACCCATACTTGAGCAACAAAGAGGCTTCAAAGCGATACTTGAGACGTTAATCAATTTCATATGTTCTTTCTGGAATAACCGCTTTACTCACTTTAAACTTCCTACTGAATCAATGAAAAAAATTGAAGCATTAGAAAAAACGGTTAACAAAATAGGGCCAGAAGCTTAATCAATAATAGAGTTTATTATATAACTTGCATATTTTTCTCAAGAAATAGTGTCGACAAAATACAATCAAAGAGATATAATTAGTTCATTTTTTTTACAGTATAGAATTTTATGAATCATAAGGTTGGTTTTGCAAGTTTGGGTTGTCCAAAGGCATTAGTTGATTCTGAGCGTATTATTACTCAATTAAGAGCTCAAGGTTATCAACTAGTACCTAGTTATCAAGAGGCCGGGTTGGTTGTAATCAATACTTGTGGTTTCATTGATAGTGCTGTTAAAGAATCCTTAGATACTATTAAAGAGGCAATGGCAGAAAATGGTCGCGTGATTGTTACAGGCTGTTTAGGAGCTAAAGCGGATATTATTAAAGAAGCCTGTCCTGATGTGTTGCATATAAGTGGTGCTCATGCTTATGAAGAAGTCATTAATGCAGTACATCAACATTTACCTCCCCCTAAAGATCCCTTTACTCAATTGATTCCGCCACAAGGAATTAAGTTAACTCCACGGCATTATGCTTATTTAAAAATTTCCGAAGGATGCAACCAAAAATGTACTTTTTGTATTATTCCCACCATGAGAGGAAAGTTACAAAGTTATCCTTTGGCACAAGTGCTTACAGAGGCAAAAAAATTAAAAGAAGCAGGAGTAAAAGAGTTATTAGTTATTTCGCAAGATACCAGTGCCTATGGTGTGGATACGCGCTATCAATCTGCAGAGTGGCAAGGAAAAACCATCAATACTCGATTTTATGAATTATGTGAGCAATTAGGAGCACTGGGAATATGGGTAAGACTTCATTATGTTTATCCTTACCCACATGTGGATGAAATTATTCCTTTAATGAGAGATGGTTTAATTCTTCCTTATTTAGATATACCTCTACAACATGCCAACTCCCGAGTATTAAAAGCAATGAAACGCCCTGCTAGTAGTGAAAATACTTTAGCGCGGATTGCTTCATGGCGTGAAATTTGTCCAGATATTACCTTACGTTCAACCTTTATTGTTGGTTTTCCTGGCGAAACAGAAGAAGAATTTGACGAACTTTTAGGATTTTTAGAAGAAGCTCAGCTGGATCGTGTGGGGTGTTTTAAATACTCACCAGTCAAAGGAGCTAAAGCTAATGATCTAGAAAATCCTGTCTCCGAAGAAGTAAAAGAAGAACGTCATCATCGTTTTATGCAACTTCAAGCTGAAATTAGCCGTAATCGTCTTGCTAAAAAAATAAATAGTGTACAAACTGTATTAATCGATGAAATCAATTCAACTCAAATCATTGGACGCAGTAAGAGTGATGCGCCTGAAATTGATGGTCTTGTTTATTTACCCTATTCACCACATCTCAAAACAGGTGATTTTGTTGAGGTTAAGATCACGGATAGTGATAATTATGATTTATATGCCGATAAAATATAAAATTATTTGTAACTGCACGCACGCCATCCTGAGTCGCTTGCGGCGAAGGCTCTCCGAATGTTGTACTGTGCTTCAATTCAAGAAATCCTTCATTCCACTCAGGATGACGGGATGAGCAGTTACAATTATTTTTTATCTTTTTTCATAAAAAGTATTCAAATTTTAAGCAAAAAGATGTAAAATAAGACATGTATTTTTTATAAGTAATAATGATGACTATTCATGTATTTGTCGGCGTAGGACCAGCAAATTTACATCGTGCATTAAAAATTCAAAAAATTGATCCTAATGCAAAACTTATTTTTATCGATAATCGTATTAATGAAACCACGCGAATAATTGATAGAGAGTCTGCTCGAGCTAATATTTTTCGTTTTGAAACAGATGAAGTTACTGACAAATTAATACATGATGGTATTCGTAAAGAAGATTTAGAGCCTTTAATTTATAACCGTGAATTCCATGTCCTTCAGGGATTTCAAGAAGGCGACGATCGAGTTTTTTCAAACAAACCTTTTACTCAAATTCAAATTCGCGATTTGCAAATTCTTTTCATGCAAACGATAGATCGTAAGGCAAAAAGAAATTATCGTCCAATAATGGTCAGTAAAAAACTAAATATCGAAAATGAAGATATTCTGCAAAAGGAAATTACTGCTCTTTTATATGAACATCGTGAAGAGTTGGAAATTAATAACTCTTCTCTTGATCTTCAACTTCATATGGCAACAGGTGCATTAAGAGGAAATGCTAAGAAAGCAGAAATTATTTATCCTGATAAAGTTAGCCATCAGATGCAAGGCGCTACGGATGATATTCAAGCTTTAACTATTACTCCATTACATGGAACAACCACATTTTTTATACCTAAACCCTATAAGAACTTTCTTGATCAATTAAAAAATAATCAACGCTCTTTAGATTTAACTCCTTGGCAATCTGCCTTAGAAAAATTTGGCTGGAGCCTAGTACGCCCGCCAAGAATACGTGTTTTCTATTGTAATGATGTACTGTACATCGGCGCTGAAATCCCCGCAGAATTAACCAATATTAAAAATAACCATTCCTTTGAAGAGCAAGTCACTGAATATACACGCACCATAGCCAGTCTTGTATTTCCAGATCTACCTATTGCAACACTTCCTGTAAATCCATTTTTACGCTCTCGTTTTCCTACCTCTCGAGGAGAACGAGGTGAAGTAATTATTAATAAATCGCATCAAAAATTATCTTGGGCAGATAATCAAATAGTGGACGCAAATGTCACTGTATTTAATCATGGGGATAATCGTTATTTACCGCATTATCAAACCGGTAGCGGTTTTGTAACTGCATTTTTAATCAATGAACTCTACGAAGAAGTTTATCGTCGCCAAACTTTTGAGAGCCTCGTAAATTTTGCCAATGACAAATTGCGTCAATTGGCCGAAGCTCATCATGAGCCTTATCAAGTATTAGATGTTGATAAAATAATTTATCAATACATGAAATTAACTCAATTCAACGAAAATGAGGCTTTAGAGGCTTTTCGAAAAGAGCTTTTTATGACCTTCTCACGAGATATCATTGACGAAAACAAAAAGAAAGTTGGCCGTTATTTAAATGCCATTCATACTCAGGCACTGAATGCTTTAGGAAATAATCTTGATAGAATAATTACTATCTATAATAATCACCACGGAACTCATTTAACGGAGAAAATGTTCCAAAGTTTTTCTTCTTCACAAATCATTATAGAACTTTTAAAAACAAATAATATTAATTTTTTAAAAGAAATCATGCCTCAATTATTAAATGCAGAATTTAATTTTGATCAACTTTTAAATAAAGAAGAAACTTGGCGATTACTTACTATGCGAGATGTCCATCTCCAAGATTTTGAGCATAATCTAGATCTTTCTAAAGAAGAGGAACAACAACGAGTTGCCAATCAACATGGTATTCAAGGCATCATTACTAATAATTTTCAAGAAAAAGTAGCTTATATAACTAGTAAACCAGAATTTCTAGTTCAAAATATAACGAATATAGCTGAAAGTTTAAAAAATAATAAAATCTTGCATCAACGACGATTTATTTCATTTTTTACAGGTGTTCATAGTGCTCGTATTAATAAATTTGCCGCACAAATACACGATTTAACTGAGAAATACTCTCATAATCCAAATGAGTTACAAAAAATGGCTCAAAAAGCACTTCTTGATTTTCATCATGATTTAGAAAAAGGACACTCAAAAAGAACAATAAAAGCCTTACAAGACTTAGTACAACAAACCATGGAATCAACACAGATCCATACCAATGTTTCTCCAAATTTTTAACATTTTCCTGTCACTATCTGTAATCAATCATCTCTGTACATGACAAAAAAGCTGTCTAATACAGAGATAAATCATTTGGATTGGATTGGATTCAGGGTAAACGCATCTAAATTTTGAGCACTAAAAGCGTCTCTGTTACCTACGTGCTGTGCTTTATGCACAGCCTTGAAGTGAGGGAGAGTCTGGATTCCGCGCATAAAGCTTTCAATTGGTCTTAAGTTTTTGTTGACTATAAAGTCCGTTCATGCTGAGGAGGCGCGTTAGCGCC
>CAMFHA010000155.1 GCA_945952115.1 uncultured Legionella sp.
TATTTTTCAGGGCAAAAATCTTTAGTCTTTGCTAACTACCCCTGACCTATTACGATATTTGTAACAACAATTACGTAACCCACAGCTGCCCCATTAAAAATGGGACAGCCGTGTTAACCTAACACAGTTTACTTGAATATCAGTAGTTAAGCCCAAACCTAGATGACTGTTCTTGTTTTGATTGAGCTTGCTCTTCTGAAATTTGCTTAAATTCTTCAAATGTTTCAGGCAGCTCAAAAGAAAATTTTTTATCTTTTAAGGTTTTTATTAGTTTTTCATAATACGCTTTATCTTCTTTGGTATCTTTCAATTCAATCTCTTTTTTAACCTTCGCTAATTCATATTGCAGGCTACCTTTAGGAGTATGGCAAAGAAAAGGTACGGATGTTGGAACAATAGGGATTGCTATTGTTTCAAGACCTATAATGGTGCCACCAAAATATTGTCTGATAAAATTCATTTCTTTAAAACCAGAAGCTATTCCTTTCTCCATAGCAAGCAGTCTCTCCCCAGGAGACATCATTCCTAAGAGGCTGATACCCAAGGAAATATCATCTTCAGATATAAATTGAAGTGTATAAGTGGAGCTATCAACATTATAACTATAAGTTATCTTCATTGTGTGACTGGCCTTATTAATTTATTTGTAGAGCATTATAGATGATAATTCGAATTTTTTGAACACAAAAAATACTTGATGTGTTTTTTTTGAAATTACATACATTACGCTAATGACATAGTTATAAGTCAAATGCATTTCACAATAGATTAACATATGCATATTATACTGAGCAGTAAATCCTAAGGTCTGTTGAAATATGAAATGTCAATAGGCTCTAATGACTTAATTTCCTAAGCTCAATTTTCGATAAAGAACAATGTTCATTCTCTTTCGTTTGTTGCTTAATAATGTATAAAAAAGGAATAAAAAGTAAAGCACACAAAACGGATAACTCATATAAACCAACCCATCCAATATGCATCTCAATACTTGCAGCAATAGGCCCTGAAATGATGCGAGGTATAGTTGATATTGCTACTAAAATAGAAAATTGAGTGCCTGTAAATTGCTTATTAACAAGCCTCATAAATAAAGCAACTAAAGCGGTTGATCCCATTCCTGCCGCAAAATTATCTGAAAACACAGCAAGAGCTAATAAACTAGTACTCTTACCAATCATGGCCAAGAGCACAAAAAAGACATTGGTAAACGCTTGTAATAAACCAAAGAGCAATAAAGAATAATATAAAGAGCAACGCGTTAACACTAGGCCTGCGGTTAAACCCCCTATAAGTATGGATGTAAGTCCTAATATTTTATTAATATAGCCAATAGTTTCTAAGGAAAAATCTAAGCCTTGAATTAAAAAAGGCATGACAATACCACTGGTGGTCGTGGTAAAGGCCTCCCCTAATTTATAGCAAAAAATAAACAAGAATAAAGATATAATTCCTGGTCGAGATAATAATTCTTTTATAGGAGCCAAGAATAAAAAGCCAGAACTCGTATTTTCTGAAGTAATCACTTCAGGTTCTTTACTAAATAGTATGGCAATCATACCAATGCTCATTGCACATCCCATAAACCGATAAGTAAGCGCCCAACCCCAATGTTCAGCCATTATTAAAGCCAGACCACCAGAAAATAGCAAAGCAAGACGATAACCAAAAACAGCAAGTGAAGCACCTAAAGCATGTACGGGTGTAGGTAAATATTCAACTCGATGTGCATCGATGGCAACATCTTGAGTCGCAGAAAAACAGGCTAAAAATAAAGCTAAAAAGGCAAGCAAACGAGGATATTGTTCTGGCGTTAGCCACGCCATTAGATTAAAACCTAGAAGCAACAAAAACTGCATCACTAGGATCCAACTACGACGTTTACCTAGTTTTAATAAAGGATATCGATCAAGTATTGGCCCCCAAAACATACGATAAGTATAAGGCAGTCCAATTAAACTTAATGCACCAGTTGCTAAAATAGAAAGACCACTTGAGGCATACCAAGCCTGTAAAGTACTACTCAATAATGCCATGGGTAAGCCTGATGAAAAGCCTAAAAGTAAAACAGTGAAGAGACGTTTGTTCATTGAAAATAATTCACTTCTAAGAACAATTTATAAAAGCGAATAATATTCCAAACCTTTAACATGAGTAATGACCTTACAACGAAGAAATAATCACCAAGACGTAGAAATGCACGCACTCCTACGTCTTGGTGATTTTTAATTAAGCAGATTTCTTAACAGAAATTAAATGAATTTTGAAAATTAATGCTTCATTTGGACCAATAGGACCACCAACACTTCTTGGACCATAAGCTAAATTAGCAGGTACATAAACCTCCCAAGTAGAACCAGCTGGCATTAATTGTAATGCTTCAGTCCAACCAGGAATAACTTGTGATACTTGAAACGTAGCAGGTTTACCCGCTTTATCAGTACTATCAAATACCGTTCCATTAATTAAAGTACCTGTATATTCAACAGTTACTGTGTCTGATTTACCTGGTTTTGCGCCTTTACCTGCTTCAATAATTTTATATTGTAATCCGCTTGGTAAAACAACAACACCTGGTTTTGATTTATTTGATGCTAAAAAAGCTTCGCCTTGAGTTTTATTTTCTTCAGCTTTTTTATTAAACTCAGCAGAACGTTTAGCCATTAAATCTTTTTGAAACTTATTAAGAACATCTTTCATTTCTTGTTCAGTTAAAGCTAATGGGGCAGTACCCATACCATCTTGCATTCCTTTAGCTAATGCAGTTGGATTTATCTCAATACCTTGAGTTTTGAAGTTTTTCCCTAAATCTGCACCAATACTATAGGACAACTTATCAGTGTCTGTAGATAATGATGTAGCATCATTTGCCGCCATTGCAGTAGTCATCATTAAGCCCATAACAGCAGCAGTGACTAATTTGATCTTCATAAACAATCCCCTTTTATCTTTCTTATTGAAAAAATTCCCATTTATTCTGCCTAAATTTAACTAAAATTACCAGTAAATGCTGAGATTTAATTAGAAGATAGACAAAGAGAGAGTATACTTCTAAACTTTCGAATATAAACCTTAAAGATGTGATGCATATGAACATTAGTATATTTGATTTATTTTCAATAGGAATAGGCCCTTCTAGCTCACATACAGTAGGCCCGATGTTAGCCGCCAATGCCTTTTTGCATTTATTAGAACAACATCAGTTATTTAATAAAATAGAACGAATGAAAATTGAGCTTTATGGTTCCTTGGCATTAACAGGAAAAGGTCATGGTACGGATAAAGCTATTTTAAACGGTTTAGAAGGCCAAATACCTGAAACAGTTACTCCTGAAACCATGGTTCCAAGAATGAAAGAAATTCTGGAAACTAAACGTTTAAATCTTGGAGGAAAAAAAGAAATTCACTTTGATGAAAAAACCGATTTTCCTTTTCTGCAAAAAGAACTGTTACCACTTCATACTAATGGAATGCGTTTTTCAAGCTTTGATAAAACAGGTACCTTATTATTAAGTCAAGTGTATTATTCTATTGGCGGCGGCTTTATTACGACTGAAGAAGAATTTTATAACACAGCAAAAGATGAGCATCCCTTGCCTTATCAATTTTCTACTGCTGAACAACTCTTAACATTGTGCAAAGAAAACAAGCTAACTATTGCTGAATTAATGTTAGAAAATGAAAAAACCTGGCGTAGCCTGGATGAAATTTACCAAGGAATCTTAGCTATTGCCAAAGTAATGGATGACTGTATTGCTAATGGCTGTAAACATGAAGGTATTTTACCAGGTGGACTGCATGTAAAAAGAAGAGCTCCAGATTTATATAAAAAATTAATTGAACAAAAAGGAATTAGAAGTATTTTTGAACAATCTGATATTATGAATCATTTAAACCTCTATGCCATGGCTGTAAATGAAGAAAATGCAGCTGGAGGCCGCATTGTAACGGCGCCCACTAATGGAGCTGCAGGTATTATTCCAGCTGTACTAAAATATTGCCAACAAGCTCATGATCGTATGAGCAATGAAGATATTTATACTTATTTCCTTACTGCAGCAGCCATAGGAATTCTTTATAAAAAAGGCGCTTCTATTTCAGGTGCTGAAGTCGGATGTCAAGGAGAAGTCGGTGTTGCCTCTTCTATGGCAGCAGGTGCTCTTACTGCTGTTCTTGGTGGTACCATTGATCAAATAGAAAATGCAGCAGAAATTGCTA
Source organism: uncultured Legionella sp. (assembly GCA_945952115.1). Classification (GTDB taxonomy): domain Bacteria; phylum Pseudomonadota; class Gammaproteobacteria; order Legionellales; family Legionellaceae; genus Legionella. Next base: position 4,219 of record CAMFHA010000155.1, read on the forward strand.
TGGAACACCATTTAGGAATGACTTGCGATCCAGTTTTAGGCCTTGTACAAATCCCTTGCATTGAGCGTAATGCAATGGGATCGGTAAAAGCGGTCAATGCAACGCGTATGGCTTTAATGGGTACAGGCGAACATCATATTTCCCTAGATAAAGTTATAAAAACAATGAAACAAACAGGGATGGATATGCAAAGTATTTATAAAGAAACATCAATGGGAGGACTTGCAGTTAACTTACCTGAATGTTGAGTTTTAGCGATGCAAATCTGTAAAAGATCATCTCACGCCATCATGAGCGCTCGTAATAGGTCAGGGGTAGTTAGCAAAGACTAAAGATTTTTGCCCTGAAAAAT
>CAMFHA010000156.1 GCA_945952115.1 uncultured Legionella sp.
ATGACAATTTTCAGTTATTGAAAACTTAGTATTTTGAAGTTTCTTGGGTATAGATTGAACTTGCAACCATTTGGTTGGCACAAAGAAGCCAAATATCCTAAAAAACCATAATTAATACATTTTGCATTAATTTTGGTATAATCTAGTTACGGTACAGGCGGGGACGCCGATGACCGTGACATGATATAGGATGATCCATCATCACAAATCATGTCTTTAAATATCCCAGGGTTCAAGGGGCAGCGCCCCTTGGCTTCAAAATCACTTTGTGTTAAATATCCTAATGTAGAATGTAATCGCTGACGGTTATAGAAAACTTCTACATACTCAAAGATACTTTGTTTCGCTTGTTCACGAGTTAAATAATATTCAAAGTATACATGCTCAGTCTTTAGGGTATGGAAAAAGCTTTCCATTGCTGCATTATCATAACAGTTTCCCGTTCCACTCATGCTGACTATAATCTGATGTACTTTGAGTAGCTGTTGAAATTCATGGCTTGTATATTGGCAACCCTTATCAGAGTGGTGCATTAATCCAGGCTCTGGATTTCGATGCGTTAATGCCTGTTCTAGAGCTGCTCGCACTAAACCTGTTGTCATACGTTCATTCATGGAGAGCCCCACAATCCGTCTGGAATACAGGTCTAAAACAGCTGCAACATAAAGCCAGCCTTCTGCTGTAGCAATATAGGTAATGTCTGCAACCCAGCGCTCATTGGGTTTCATTGCTGTAAAATCGCGATTTAGCACATTGGGAGCGGCTTGTGCCTTAGGATTTACTTTCGTCGTTATCTTAAATCGTTTTTTCATCTTTGCTTGTATTCCAGCCTTTTTCATTAGGCGAGCCACTCTTTTTCTTGAACATGTCTCACCTTCCAATTGCAGTGCTGCATGTATTCTTGGGCTGCCATATGTTTCTCGACTTTTAGCATGAATTAGCTTTATTTTTGATAAAAGTGACTTATTTTCTTCTCCACGTTTTGATGGCGATGAGTGAAGAAATTTGTAATAACCGTTACGTGATACATTGAACATTTTGGACATCCTCTCTATAGAAAATTCATTTACATGGGCTTGCATAAATGCAAACTTCATTTTCTTATTGAGGAGAAGATGCGCTTTTTTTAATATATACCCTTTGCACATGAGTTTTCGGTTTTTATGCGCCAATGATCTGAAAATTTTTAGTCAACAGTGTGCTTAATTTATCATGGTATTGGGCAATATTTTCAAAAAATTTCATGACCTCCACTTTGAAGTCAGCAAATTTTTCGTAATATTTATTGTACAAAATTGTTCTACGCATGAACTTCCATAATCGTTCAATTAAATTTAAGTTGGGTGAGTATGGTGGCATAAAAAGCAGTTTGATTTTTGAAGTTTTCAAATATTCATAAATCAATCCATTTTTGTAGTATCTTGCATTATCTAATGTAATAAAAATTGACTCTGCGTAGGGATGCTTCTGTTCTAAAGCCTTAAACAATTCCAACGTGGATTGCGCATTAATAGCGTCGTCTGTGCGAATAACCTCTTCCAATGTATCTGCATTTAACGCACCATTGATGTTGATTCGTTGCCGACCGGAGTTTGATTTAACGACTTTATCCTGACCTTTTCTAATCCAACCATAGGCCAGTTGTGTATTATGCTGAGGATGGACTCCATCCAAATAATAGTGAGCATCCTGCTCACCTTTGTTTTTTAGAACTTCTGATAGCAACTCTAGGTAGGCTAGTTGCAACTCTGCATTGGCTTTCCCAGGAACGGTCTTTGCCTTTTTATAAACAAATTGAAGACGGTGCAATAACTGTCTCATTCCACTGATTGAGTAATGTACGTCGTAAACCTGTTTTACATGCTCAACTATAGCGTCCACCGTTAGATATGTTTGTATCTCCAAATGTGCTGAAAGCTCTTTGATTTCAGCACAACTCAACATCGGTTCACTGCCAAAATAATTGTTTTTCAATAACCCAGAAACTCCTCCTAACTCATAGCGCTTGCGATAATTGCCTACCGTATCTATATCAAGCATTAGTACCTCTGCTATTTCTTGAGGTGTTTTTCCACGTGATAGTAAATATACCGCTTTAAGTTTATCAGCGTCTTTTTTATTTTTCGCAGCACGATGCGCTCGTCTAAGCTCATTCGTTTGTGATTCTGTAAGAGTGAATGGTTTCATGCTACATAGCATGATCTCATTGAAGATTTTTTCAACTACTTTTTGATAATTTCCGAAAATTCATTGGCGACACGTATATCTCGCTCCTCTCGGGCAATGGCTAATTCTTTACGTAACTGCGTTAATTCTTCATCCTCTGGTTTCTGACGCCCTTTTCCTGGAAATGAGTTTTGCCCTTTTTTTTTATAATCACCTACCCAGCCTGCTAACCTGGCTTCAGGAACTCCTAATTCATCCCCAATTTGCCTATAACTACGCCCACTTTCCAGATATAATTTAACCGCATTAAGCTTAAATTCTTTATCATAACTTCTTGGATTTCTCTTACTCACTTATACACCTCAAAAATGTAACAATATTATACATTTTATTCGGCTTTAATGTGCCAACTTTATGGTAGCAAGATCAAATAAAGAGCAGAGCAAAATAAAGATTAATCGTGTCAATACCCGCTTTGTTAGCCCCACTTTTGTCCATAGTTACCTTTTCAGGTATTCCACTTGAGCCAATAGCTTTCTCAAAAAAGGCACGTGCTGCAGGTTCATCCCGTTTCTCTGACAGCATAAAATCAATGGTGTTTCCTTCTTTATCAACTGCTCGGTATAAATAAACCCACTGATCTTTTACTTTGATATAGGTTTTGATTCCTCTCTGATCTTGAATCATCTATATCTGAAAAATATTTTAGGGCTTCCTGCATGAATAAAGACTCTTCTTTATAGCTGAGCATAATATCCATCATTTACACAGATTTTTAAACATTTATTTTTTCATGCGTAAGCCCTGACCCTTAAACCTGATTCCCTACCTTATTTCTTTTTTAAAAGGATCTTGCAACTTAAGCTATATTGAGATTGAATAGTCGCATTCTAATAATTAGAACAAGGACAGCATGTGAGTTTAGATTTACATCAATTGAATAAGGAAGAAAAAAAAATTGTACGTTTAGCTGCCTTAGGGGGAATGCTAGAATTTTATGATTTTATTATTTATGGTGTTTTTTCAGTTTATTTTGCCCAACAATTTTTTCCTGGTAATAATTCCTTACTTGCCATAATCAAAAGCTATGTAGTTTTTATATTAGGCTATATCGCTCGTCCTTTGGGCGGCATTTTGTTTAGCCATATCGGAGACGAATACGGTAGAAAAAAAGTATTAATTATTACTATTGTGTTAATGGGAATTTCTTCATTGGCAATGGGACTTCTTCCTACTTATGAGCAAATTGGAATAAGCGCCTCTCTATTACTCTTATTTTTTCGTCTAATCCAAGAATTAGCTATTGGAGGCGAATTACCTAGCACCTATGTCTATATCAGCGAATCATTACCTCAAAAACAAGGAACCGGATTCGGCTTAACTATGTTTGGGGTGAACTCTGGTTTATTACTAGGAATGTTAATAAATCAATTAATTACTAGTGTATTTACTCCCACAGAATTGACTGCTTATGGGTGGCGCCTACCTTTTATTTTTGGCGGTTTGCTTTGTATTATTAGTTACTATATTCGAAAAACTTTAGGGGAAACATCCGCGTTTAACAAAATTCATGATAAACCTTCTTTTCCTTTAGCCACTTTATTAAAAGAACATTTTCCTTCGCTTATAGCAGGCATCGCCATTACTTCTATTATGTCTGCATTAGTAGTTCTAACTGTTATTTTTATGCCAACCTATTTAAATGAAATGCTTGATATGAGCCCACATTTTATAGGCAGAATTATGCCTGTAATAATGATCTTTAATGTGATTACAATTTATTATACCGGTAAACTTGCAAACTATGTGGCTCCAACAACTATTTTAAATTACTTACTTATTTTAAGTGCTCTATTTATTCCCATCAGTTATTGGCTTATTAGCCTTAATTCTAATTGGTTTTTAATAAGCATCGGTTTAATCACTCTCGGTATTTTAGAGGGAGTAGCAGCAATGCTTATCCCTTTAATATTATGTACTCTTTTTAAAACATCGATTCGTTTAACGGGAGTAGCCTTTTGTTATAACATTGGTTTCACTTTATTTGGAGGAATTGCGCCAATCCTCGTGAGCGCTTTTATTAATATGGGATATAATGTGTATTTAACCCCTTTAATTTATTTATTGATTATTATTTTGATTTGTAGCTTTGGCTTAAAGAAACAATCTTATTCGGTGTCAATTTCTAACTAATGAGTAAATGTGTAAATAACGGTGTCAACTTAAGCAGATTAAAAAATATCCAACCACGTATTAAATTGTTCCTTTAACTCGAGTTTAGCCATTTTTCCTTAATCCATTCGCCCTGAGGAGCGTGCATAGCACGCGTCTCGAACTGATGTATCCCCACGAAAATGGATTGCAATAAATCAGG
>CAMFHA010000157.1 GCA_945952115.1 uncultured Legionella sp.
GATTTAAAATGTCTTCAATATGCATAATCATCCAATAATTTTTTAGCGTTTCTTCTATGTACTGGTGTACATTCCTTCGCCTCATTCAAATGCGCTTCGTCTAAAACTTAGTGGGCAAGGCTCTATTTGTTCAGTGTTTTTTGTATGATTAAAAATTTTGAGATAACCAATAATTGGCAATATCAATACGTCGAGCTATCCATAATGCATTAAACGATCTTATATAATTTAAAAATTGATTTAAAGCATGACTATGGCTAGGTTGACCGCTTAGTCGAGGGTGTAAGCCAATAGTCATTAGACTTAAACGATTTTCTTTATAAAGATAATCAATGGTATTTTTTAGTTGAAGATAAAAATCATTGCTTGTATTAAAACCAGGTGAAGTAGTAAAGCGAAAATCATTGCAACTTAATGAATAGGGGATAATAAGATGATTATTCATTGTATAAGGAAGTTCATCTGCATAAGAATCTGAATCATAAATAAATCCTCCAACGTCTAATAATAATTCCCGAGTATGTGAACTACGTCTTCCTGTATACCAGCCTTTAGGCCGTTTTCCAGTTAATTGTTCTATCGTATCAACACAGCGAAGAATATCTATTCGTTCGTGCTCTTTAGTTACATTGGCATAATTAATCCAACGCCAACCATGGCCAGCAACTTCATGAATGTTATCTGCCAAATAATTTGCTAATAAAGGATTTTGAGTTAATGCAAAGCCAGTAATAAAAAAAGTAAGGGGAATTTGATACTGCTCAAAAAGTCGTAGCAACCGCCATATGCCAACTCGGCTACCGTATTCATAGAATGATTCAATGCTCAAATTTCTTTGTCCAGGCTGTCTGACACCAAAGGGAAAATCACTTCCATACGTTTCTGCTTCTGTATCTCCATTAATAGGACTAAGCTCTGCACCTTCTTCATAATTAATTACAAAATTAATAGCAATCTTAGCTTTATTTGGCCATTCTATTTGTGGTGGAGTCAGACCATAGCCTATTAAGTCACGCATTGTCTTTAGCCTAATTCAAATGAAGTAATACCATATATTTCATCTAATGGTAACTTGGGTTGTTCTTTTAAGTACATTCGTGCGGTAGCAAACACTTTGTTCATTTTATAACGTTCGACTAACTCTATGGCTGCTAGATTGGTTTCAGGGATATCCAAAAAAATATCTTTTCCTTTTGCATACAATACAAGATGTTTGAATAAAATATCTGCTATTGCTGAATTATCTGCAAAAAGAGGGCCAATTTTATAACCTATACGACATGCTCTTATCACACCATAACCTTGCACTTTATTTTCTGAAATATAGCCTAAAGCTAAAGCATCTTTTTGTTTTATCCAGGAATAAAGAAATTGAGAGCGCTCAGTAGGAAAATGTTTTTTATCATAGGCACATAGCTGCTCAAAGTTAATTAGCTCACAATGAACAATGTTAGAATCAGCCTTTAAAGAAAATATTAAGTTATCAGCGGTAAAACGTGCATTAGTATGTGCATATTGGTAGCCTAATGTTTGGTACTTCTCACACATTTCTAGTACTCCATCAATGCCGGCATTACGCGATCCAATATAAGCTAAACGGGCTTTAGTCAGTTCAAGGCCAAAGCCTTGATCTCGATAGTTTTTATCTACAATATAGAAGCCACAAAAGGCAAACGAATCATCATAGAGTACTGATGAGCCTACAGCAATAATTTTATTGTTTAATTTCCCTGCCAAAAAACCATGAGGGTCTGTCTTGTAAAAGCATTCAGCATCATGTAATCCTGGATTCCAACCTTCTTTAGCAGCCCAATCGACCATAAGATCAACTTCTTTTCTGCTCATTTGTGTTATTTGATAATTTTTAGTCATTTTCTATCTTAAAGTTATACGGAGTATTTCCTACTAAACTTTATATAGCAATTCCCACTAAGCTTTATACTTCGTTGCATTCTCACTCAGCTTCAGTCATGTACTAGTGTACACTCCTTCGCCTCATTCAAATGCGCCTCGTCTAAAACTTAGTAGGCAATGCTATAAAGCTTCGTGGGCAACGTTAAACTTGCACAATGCATTAAGGTGTAACAACAGGAGCAGGCCCTCCACCAAAGAGACTTACTATTAAAAGTACGACAAAAATCACTATAAATAAAAAGAAAAGGACTTTAGCGATTTCTGTAGCTGTGGACGCAACACTTCTATAACCAAATGCTCCGGCTATTAGTCCTACAATGAGAAAAATTAAGGCCCAATGTAACATCATTACCTCCATGTTTTTAAATCAAATTGATTTATTTTTAATCATAGTAGTAAAGCAGATGAATGTAAAATAACTTTCTTGAATTCCGAGAGAAGCTATTTATACTTAAGAATAAGAAGATAAAATAGCAAGGAAGAGATAATGCATGTCCTCGTTACAGGTGGAGCTGGTTTTATTGGTTCTCATACAGTTAAACAGCATTTGAATCGCGGAGACATAGTTCATGTAATTGATGACCTTAGTACAGGTAGTTTAAAAAATATTGAACAATTTGAATCTAATCCTAATTTTCATTTTACTAAAGCAAATTTACTGATATATCCTGATATTGAAAAAAATGTTTCCTGGGCAGATCGTATTTATCACTTCGCAGCAGTAGTTGGTGTTTTTCGTGTATTAGAAGCTCCAGAGAAAGTATTAACAGCAAATATTGGTGGGACAGAGCGTCTTTTGCGTGCGGCATGTGCTTCAACATGGAAACCTCGAATTATCATTGCATCAACTTCTGAGGTGTATGATGACAATAATAATGAACAAGCACTTAGCGAGAACTCTGCTCTTACTATTGGTAATCATTTATGTTCTCGTGCTACCTATGCGATTAGTAAAATTGCATCAGAAGCATTCGCTACTTCTTATCATCAGCGCTTTAATATTCCTCTAACGATAGCCCGTTTATTTAATACAATTGGTCCAGGACAAATGGGTGAATATGGTATGGTTGTACCTCGATTCATTAATAGTGCGCTTAAGCAAAAACCTATTGTAATATATGGTACAGGTGAGCAAGTCCGAAGCTTTATTGATGTGCGTGACTCCACTGCGATGATTACAGAAATTGCAGATAACACAACATTCATCGGTAAAACGTTTAATGTGGGACATGACGAACCCATAACAATTAACCAACTAGCTCATTTAATCAAAAAACTCTCTAAAAGTAAGTCTGAAATTAAACATATTAGTTATCGTGAAGCCTATAAAGAGGATTTTAAAGATTGTATGTTTCGTAAACCTGATTTAACGAAATTGCGTCAACATATTAACTATAGAAATCAATGGAATTTAGAAAGAAGTTTAATAGATCTTATCGAGCTTTATCGAGAAACGTAATGTCATAAAATGGTAGAGCATAGCCTACTAAGTTTTAGACGATACGCATTTGAATGAGGCGAAGGAGTGTACACCAGCACATGACTGAAGCCGAGTGAGAATGCAACGACGTATAAAGCTTAGTGGGAAATGCGATAGAGAGAAAATGTGCCAGGTTATTATTATAACACATAAGCTAGATTCAACTTATAAAGGATAATCTATGAGAGTTTATGCAATTGTAGGATTAGGATATGTAGGACTTGGGCTTGCTGTTGCGTTGGCAAAAAAAGCGAGTGTTTATGGTTATGATATTAATAAAAAACGTATTGAAGATTTAAAAAATAATAAAGATGCAAATAATCTGGTATCTAAAAAAGAATTAATGCACTCTACAATACAATTTACTAGTCATTTGGAGCAAATTAAAGAAGCAACCTTTTACATTGTATCTGTTTCTACGCCTGCTTACTATTATGATACGCCGGATTTAGAACCTTTAATTTCATCGGTTAAAAGTCTAGCTCAAATTATTAAGAAAGGCGATGTTATTGTTTTTGAATCAACAGTTTATCCAGGAACAACAGAGGAAATTTGCATTCCAATTTTTGAAAAAATTAGTCAGCTTAAATGCGGTAAAGATTTTAATATAGGATATTCTCCCGAACGAATTAATCCAGGAGATCCAAAAAATACCTTAAAAAATATCACTAAAATTATTGCCGCACAAAACAAAACAACCTTAAATAAGTTAAAAGAAACATATTCTTTAATATGTGATAATGTATACCCTGTTTCTAATATACAAACTGCAGAAGCTATTAAAATTTTTGAAAATACACAGCGTGATATCAATATTGCTTTTATGAATGAATTTACAAAAATCATGCATGCTATGGATTTAGACATACATGAAATTATTGATGGAGCACAAACAAAATGGAATTATATAAAATTTAACCCTGGGTTTGTAGGTGGACATTGTATATCTATCGATCCACATTATCTGGCATTTAAAGCGAAACGATTGGGTTTGGCACCTGATCTTATTTTAACTGCACGTAAAGTGAATGATAACATGACTCATTTTGTTATCGATTCTATGTTTAAACTTTTATAGTGAATTAAAATTTAAACGATCCTCTAAAAGCATGATCAATAGCAAGA
>CAMFHA010000158.1 GCA_945952115.1 uncultured Legionella sp.
GAGTACGTCATAAATAGATGATTATAATCAATTTATTAGGACTAGGCTATATTGAATGGATAATGGAAAGGTATCAAATCGTTATTGATAAAGACAGTGGTATCACCAATGACCCTAACCAATGGTCTAACGAAGCCCAGTATATTTTTGATTTGGTAAAGCGAATTGTGCGAGTAAGCATTGAAAGTATGAAAATAATTAATAAATTACCTCCACTACAAGAAGCTGAAACTCAATAAGAATAGTTAATTATTTCATAAGGCTATGCAGAAAATCTGACCACCACTGCATCATCTTACGCCGCTCAGAAAGATATTCCGCATAATTATATGCTGCTCGTATGTTATTGCGCTCCGCATGTGCTAATTGCCGCTCAATCGCGTCTCGATTCCATCCATGTTCATTAAGCAATGTGGAAGCCATACTTCTGAATCCATGTCCTGTCATTTCATCAGAACTGTAGCCTAAGCGTCTAAGTGCAGCCAATACAGTATTTTCACTCATTGGGCGATCAGTGGAGCGCAAACTAGGAAACAAGTATTTTCCTGAACCCGTGTAGGCATGTAACTCGTTGAGAATTTCAATAGATTGTATGGAAAGTGGAACAATGTGCTGTTCCCTCATCTTCATTTTTTCCGCAGGAATACGCCACTCTGCTTTTTCCAAATCAAACTCGGCCCATTCCGCATGACGTAGTTCACCTGGCCTAACAAAGAATAATGGGGCTAATTGCAAAGCGCATTTTGTAATGTAATTTCCACGATATTCATTAATAGCACAAAGCAGCTTACCTATTTCACTCGGATCAATAATACTTGCATGATGCTTTTGTTTTACAGGCGCTAAGGCTCCTCGTAGATCAGCAGCAGGATTACGCTCCGCTTTACCAATAACAATAGCATAGCGAAATACTTGGCCACACATTTGTGATACTCGGTGAGCTGTCTCAACGGCCCCTCTATTTTCAATTCGTCGTAGTGCGGAAAGAATTTCAGGAGCAGTAACTTCATTGATAGGTCTTTTACCAATCCACGGAAAAATATTTTGCTCTAAACGGATTAAAATGCGCTCACCATGATTTTTGCTCCATTGTGGAGTAAATTTGGCATGCCATTCTCTGGCAATTGCTTCAAAGCTATTTTCATTGGCTACTTTCTTAGAGCGCTTAATAGAGTTCTTAAGTATTCCTGGATCAATAGCATTAGTTAACTGACGGCGAGCATCGTCTCTTGCCTCTCTTGCAGCAGACAATGACACATCAGGAAAAGCGCCAAAAGAGAGCTTTTTCTCAACACCAGCAAAACGATACTTACACTTCCACAGCTTTGAACCGTTAGGATTAATCAATAGGTATAAGCCTTTTTCATCCGCCATTTTATAGGGCTTTTCTTTAGGCTTAGCATTCTTAATTTCTACGACAGTTAGGGTCATGGGGGCCTCATTTTTTAAAAGTCATAAAAAGCCCCTAAATAGGCCCCACTTTCGAGTAGGATTTTGGGGGCTTTTATTGAATCTTATAGGATGAAGAGTAGACGAGAAAAGCCTTTATATCAAGGCCTATAGGATGTTTTTGGATGTCTTAGGAAGTTAATGTGGTGGAGGCGGCGGGAATTGAACCCGCGTCCGCAGATCCTCTGCCTTTGGTTCTACATGCGTAGCCTTGTCTATTGAATTTAACTGTGGTTCCTCCGACGGGCAGGATGAAACACAGCGATTCCCAGAGTTTCGCATCTTAATTTGGGATAAATTAGGACGCTAGCTTATCTTCTATGACCATTGATTCGATACCGATAAGCGAGCTCGGTCAACGGGATACTGGGTTTATGGCCAGTACACAGTGCTATCTAGTGCTTATTAGGCAGCGACAGCGTAGATTTCATCGTTTGCATTTATATTTACTTGAGTCTGATTAACGAGAGATCTCCTTCTCGGCATGCTCCTCTGGTTTTGCAACCCACGTCGAAGCCAGGTCGCCCCCATATTTTTATTATATCATATTTGCAGCAATATGATCATTTTGAAAATAATTTTATTCACAAAATAATTATATACCCTTAATCATTTATGCTCAAAACCTAGCATTTTAAAGGAACTTGGGTATATATAACTTAAATCGTATAAACATCTTGAGTGCTCTCTATTTTCTCATCAAATTCGATATCCTTTATATCGTTATTATTGAGATTCAAAGATTCTGCTTGTGTTGTGAATAATGCTTTATGGATTAAGGCAGAAAGTGTAGATGATGAGATTGTATCCTCTAAAGCGCTGCTTTTTTTGAGTAATTGTTGATTTTTTTCATCGAGCTGCAATATTAGATCTTTAATTAATATTGAATATTTTGACGTGATCAAATCAATGCATTGAATTAAAAATTTTTGGTTAGTTTGGTAACTTACAACTAGAGCAATGGCTTCATTCCAAGCTTTTTTAGCTAATCGTTGTTGTAGGCGTATGTAATTGGTTTCAAGTGATTGAAAAACAAGTAGCGTTTCCCCGTTTGCATAATCTTCAGGCATCTTATTGTCACTATCCCTTGCTTCTATCGAAGCCCCACCATTAATCAATAGTTGGCAACAGCTTGGATCTTGTTTAATAACCGCTAAATGTAAAGCTGTTAATTTACTAAAAGGCTTATTTGGAGGTGAAATATAATGGGAGTCATCAATACAGGCATTATGATCGATAAGATAATTCAAAGTGGCTTTTGCACCTTTGTCAGCTGCCATCATGACTAAGCTTACGCCTTTTGAATCACGGTAATTAATAGGAAAACCTGCTTCTATTACAGACTTAATGATTTCTAATCTATCTTTTATGATGGCCTTATAAATATAATATAAAACATCTTCATCTTCAAAATAGTCATGAAGGTATTTTGGAGAAGATAAAATTAATTTGATATTTACTAAATCGCATTCATTTAGATAAAAGCATAATTTTTGCTGAAGAAATACGGACCAATGATTCGCCTTTCCTCCTGCTTTCATCAATAATACAGCAGCAAGCCATTGCCTATGAGACAAGGCATAGTCAAGAGGTGTTTGCTTCATATTGTTAAGAAAATTTACCTCTTGACCTAGTTGAATGAAAAATACTATCTGTTGAGAAAGACCTCGCTCTATCAAGCTTAAAAAATGTTCCTTACTCTCGAGAGTATTTATCCGTTTTATAATGTCATCAAAACGAGAAGAGTTTGTCTGATCTTGATGATTTGAGTTTGTTAGGTGTAATAATTGTTGATGCAATTTTTTCCGACTTAGGATGCGCTCATTGTATTGGATTGTTTTAAGAAGTGCCTTATTAAAGGCTGGCTTATTTTCATCTTTAAATAGTGTGTTTAATCTGAGATCAGAAAATCCAGGGATCTTTCTAAATGCGTATTGAACCTCTGGTAATTCCAAAACACTTGTAAATTCATTAAGGCTATGACAGCCCGTGAAATAAATACCTAAAGCAATGTGATTTTTAAAATAAAGTTTTAATTGAGTTTCATTATTTGCATAGTCAAATTGCTTTTTTTGATACAGTTGGTCAATCAAGACTAACTGACGCAGTAAGGAGCCAGATATTGAGCTAGAAAAAGGTGTAACCTGGTTAAAAAAAGCCATCTCCACTTGAATGGCGCCTTCTTCATAGGTATTTCTATCTGCATGACGTACATAACTTGTTTGTTCAACCGCATTTAATGCATCTTGTTGAGGAAGAGGCATGAACGCTTTCATAATACCCAAATGATGAGAAACCACTGTTTGTTTATTACGCTCTGGCCTGATATGGACTGGTAACTCATAATAATCAGGATCACTTCTCTTTTCACGACCACGATATTCATGCGAATAGATCTCAAATTTGCTCTTAAATAGATTGAGTCTATCTGTTTCTAAAAAAGGCATGATACCTCCCGGCGTGAACTTATAACTGTTATACAGCTCCATTATTTTTAGACGACGTATTGCGCTAAGTTGTTCCTTATTATCTACTAGGGTCGCGGTATCATCATTAGAAAGCTGTTCTACCAAAAGAGATATCGTATCTTTTTGTACAGATTGCTGCATAGAAGGAATTTGACTAGATACAAATAGAATTGTTTTATTAATGAAATTAACTAATTGCTCTATTAAACCAGAAGTTATATGGCTTTGCTCTGGTTCTAAATTTATTCTTTCTGCACCAAGTTGAGCTATTTTTTTACAAAGTCAGTGAGTAAGTTATTATCAATTTCATCAATTGTCTGCACCAGCGTTTCATAACACAAATGACTTTCAAAATAACGACGAACAGGATCCTCGTTAATATCATTCTTTTGGCGAGCAATGATGTAATCCTTAAGTAAATCATCCTGCAATAAAAATTCTAATTTTGATTGATCGCTAAGAGTACGAATGCCTGATAAATAAAGAGCGTTAATTTGCTCAGATATCACCAGATTGTCATTGTATCGCTCAGCGAGCAAAGTTAATGCTTGATACTTAGGAATCTCAATGTTAAATCGGAACAAGGGTTTTGGTAAAAATA
>CAMFHA010000159.1 GCA_945952115.1 uncultured Legionella sp.
TATTTTTCAGGGCAAAAATCTTTAGTCTTTGCTAACTACCCCTGACCTATTACGCTTCAATCATGTACTAGTGTACACTCCTTCGCCCCATTCAAATGCGCCTCGTCTAAAACTTAGTGGGCAATGCTATATCTTACCATTAACAGTCATTTCTGCGAAAGCGAAGATCCATTATTAAACGAGCGCAGCGCTGGAATAAAATGAAGTCCTTACCGTCACTGAAATGACAAAAATTCTTTAATGTCAGGATAGTGAGTCTTAGTACCTAAAAGTTGAAGCCAAAGCTCCCCATGGATTAATATCCATACTTTTATATTGTGGCTCTAAATTGTTAACATCTATCCATCCCGGAAATAAATCCAACACCTTTTTATAACGTTGATTGCTTTCAATCAATACATCATGCGCAGTAGGGTTTTCTCCGTTTAAATAATTTAATTTGCTTAATATAGGACGTATTTTATCTGCCCAACCTCTTTGGGCACCTCCATTGAAAACAACCATTTCTAAGTCAATAATATACTTAACTAGATTAGCTTGATATTCTGATATTTTTTTTGCTTCCTCATCGCTAATTTCTTTATTTTTTTCCAATGCAGCTTCAATGACAGATGAGGTTCCAAAATTAAAAGAAACAGTAGCATCTTGGAAAGTGGTTTTCTGATTAATAGTAATAACACGGGTATCATTATAATAAATAGAATAAGACTGGCTTTGTTGATCTTTGGGAAGTTTTTCACACCGAATTCTAGGGTTTTTAGGTATATTTAAAAAATAATATCGTCCTGTTTGTTCTATTTCATTTAAATTAAAACCCAATTTTAAAAGTAATTCTTTTTCTTGTTCATTAGGTTGGCGCGATCCAAAAGGTATTTGCATAATTTTTCCCGTAATTAATAATATTCAGTTTTGAAATAACATGGAACTTTATAACAAACAAAATATCAACAAATATTCAAAACGGATAAAATTATATCACAATGCATTCGGCTTTAAAATAATTTACTTTAATTCTCACAAGTATCAAGCTAACATTTATCAAGCCCAATCCTCTGTTTTTAAACTTTGAACATGATAGTATAACGATCTACCTTAGTTTCAATTCAAAAATACATAAAGACAATAATGCTGCTATTAATCGACAATTACGATTCATTCACTTATAACCTAGTTCAATACTTTCAAATATTAAAGCAAGAAGTACTCGTTCGAACTCACGATCAAATTAATTTAAAGCAGATAAAAGAATTAAATCCTCAATACTTAGTTATCTCACCAGGACCAAAAGCACCTGAAGATGCAGGAATTTGTTTGGCTGCAATTAAAAAATTTCACCAAACCATCCCTATTTTGGGTATTTGTTTAGGTCATCAATGTTTGGCACAAGCATTTGGAGGCAAGATCATTGCTGCCCCTGAAATAATTCATGGAGGGACTTCTTCTATTCTTCATCACTACCAAGGCTTATTTCAAAACACTCCAAACCATTTTATAGCAACTCGTTATCATTCATTGGCTGTTGAGATAAGCAGTTTACCTCCTTGTTTTTCCATCGATGCATGGACTAATGAAACCATAATGGCAATTTCTCATCGTCAATATCCACTTTTTGGTCTACAATTCCATCCTGAAGCCATTTTAAGTGAATATGGTTTATCTTTATTAGAGAATTTTCTGCATTATGAACGCAAAGCAATTATTTGAATTTCTAATTGAAAAAAACGATCTGAGTCCAGAACAAATGCACTCAATAATTCATCAATGTATGGATGGTCAATTTAATGACGCCCAAATTGCCAGTTTTTTAGCGCTCATGCGTATGAAAGGTGAAACAGCTAGTGAATTAAGTGCTGCTGCAAAAGTCATGCGCGAACTAGCTCACTCTATTAATCTAGGGGATGATGTAATTGATATTGTAGGTACAGGTGGCGATGGTAAAAATACATTTAATGTATCCACTGCAAGTTCTTTTATTGTAGCCGCAGCAGGTTATAAAGTAGCGAAACATGGCAATCGCTCTGTATCCAGTCGCAGTGGTAGTGCAGATCTTTTAGAACAAGCAGGTTTTGCTCTAGATCTTTCCGATGAGCAAATGCAAGAATGCATACAACAATGTAATTTAGCCTTTCTATTTGCACCTCACTATCATCCTGCTATGCAACAAGTTCGAACAGCGCGTCAACAATTAGGTATCAGGACTTTATTTAATTTATTAGGCCCTTTAATTAACCCCGCACAGGTTAAAAAACAAGTAGTAGGCGTTTTTGCATTTAAATGGTTAGAGCCTCTTGCCCAAGTATTAGCTCATTTAGGCAGTGAACGTGCGCTTGTAGTCAGTTCTTTTGATGGCTTAGATGAAATTAGTATTGCAGCACCGACTCAAGTAGTAGAATATAAAGAAGAAGGCTATCATTCTTGGAGCATTAATCCAGAAGAATATAATTTAGCTCATCCCTCTCTCGATGAGTTAATCGTCGACTCACCATCTCAAAGTTTAGAAATTATTGAGTCGCTCTTAAATGGACAAAAAGGAGCAGCAAGAGATATAGCCATTATCAATTCAGCGGCAGCTATTTATTGTGCTAGTCAGTATTCTTTTATGCAAGCAATAGAACAAGCTAAAGAGGCTATAGATAGTAGAAAAGCAGCTGAAGTTTTTGCTAAATTACGCGAGCTTAGCCAATCGTTCAAATGAATTAGAGAAGAGTAATGAATAGTATTTTAGATCGTATTGCAGCACACAAACGTCAAGAAGTTAACGCTGCAAAAAAAAATAAACCGCTTTGTATTTTAACTCAACAAAAAGAAGAACCTACTAGGAATTTTGTAAACGCCTTAGAAAATAACCTCAACCCTGCAATCATTGCTGAAATTAAAAAAGCCTCCCCCAGCAAAGGCATTATTCGAGAGCATTTTGATGTAGCTGAAATAGCATCAATATACGCTCAACATGGAGCTCGTTGCCTTTCTGTATTAACCGATCAAGAGTTTTTTCAAGGACATCCTGATTATCTTATGATCGCTAAAAATTCCTGCTCTCTTCCGATTTTACGCAAAGATTTTATCATTGATAACTATCAAGTATATGAAAGTCGTGCTTTAGGTGCAGACTGTATTTTACTTATTGTCGCCATGCTTGATGATTATCAACTGCTGGATTTTTGTCAATTAGCGCAAGAATTAAATATGGCTGTCTTGGTTGAAAGCCATACGAAAGAAGAGTTAGAACGTGCAATCAAACTCCCTACTCCTTTAATAGGAATTAATAATCGAAGTTTACATACGTTTTATACTGATATTCAGCTGACCATTGAATTAAAAGATCGTATTCCACAAGATAAACTAATCATTACTGAAAGCGGTATAAGCACGCATGAAGATATTGTATTCATGCAAAAACATGGGATTAATACTTTTCTTATAGGCGAACACCTAATGAAAGCACTCAATATTGGAAACGCTCTAAATTTGTTGATGGGAAATTAGCATGAAGACAACATTAATTACTGGGGCAGCCAGTGGTATAGGATTAGCTTTAAGCACTATTTGCCTAGAAAAAGGCTTTACTGTAATTATGGTTGATAAAAATGAAATGAAATTAAATGAAGTTGCACAACAATTAAATCAAGAGTTTCCCCATCGTGTCTTGGCTAAAATCTGTGATGTAACTCAAGCCCCAGAAGTCAATCAGCTTGCCCAAGATTTATTCAAAGAACTCACTTCTATTGATTGGATTTTTAATAATGCTGGAATTATTGGTGCTTTAGCACCCATTTGGGAATTAAAGCCCGCACAAGTTCAAGAGGTTTTTTCTGTAAATGTATATGGAATGACTAATATCATTCAGGCTTTTATTCCTTTTTTATTAGAGCAAGAAAAACCAGCGCATATAATTAATATGGCTAGTTTATATGGTATTTGCACTAGCTCTCAAGTAGCACCCTATTCTATGTCGAAACATGCTGTTTTAGCTTTATCAGAATCCTTATATTTCGATTTACAACGTGTGAATAAACCTATATCAGTATCTGTAGTTTTTCCTTCTTTTACTGATACTTCTCTCTTAAACTCACCCTCCTCCACTTCCTTTCAGCATTCTTTAAGTCTATTGATGGCTCAATCTAATTCGGCACTAGATGTAGCAAGAGAAATTATGAATGCAGTCCAACAAAAAAAATTTTACATTTTTCCCGATAAGGAAGTAAAAAATTACGCCGACGCACGAATAAAAGCAATGCTTTTACAAGAACAACCTGATATCAACCCTGTAGAAAAATTAATGAATTCGTTGATAAAACGGGATGAGAAGAAAAGAAATAAATCAAATTCAATTTAACAGAATACAGGGTAAACGCATCTAAATTTTGAGCACTAAACGTGTTTCTGTTGCCTACGT
>CAMFHA010000160.1 GCA_945952115.1 uncultured Legionella sp.
CATGACTGAAGCCGAGTGAGAATGCAACGAAGTATAAAGCTTAGTGGGAAATGCTATACCCCTATTGTTTCAAGATGCGAGATTTTAGGTATCTTGGTATTAAGGTTGAAATTTTTAGAATTATTTTGTTTTAAGGTAAATTAAAATGGTATTAACAAAGAATCCACATTGCTTATTGTGTCTTTTTTATGTACAATTATTTTCAATAAATAATTATTGTAAACAATTTTATGCCATTTCCTGATACAGGTACAACTAGTTTTACTAATCGTGTCGCTGTGAATACTTTTTTTTCAGAAAAACACTCTTTCTCTCAATCTACAAAAGTTAATGGAAAAAGAACAGCTGTTGCTCCTATTGATGTAATGAATTTTAATTCTTTAGGTTTAATTGATTCTTCAACAGCGATGGATCACCGTGTTGATAAAGGTTATTTTTCAGAATCAAGTGATATTTTATGGTATAGAAAAGAAATACAAAATCCAACTCAAGCACGGAAAGAATGGTTAGCTCAAGAGTTTTTAAGATTGATTATCCCTAGTCAAACTGAAACGCGGTTAGCCTATGATCAAGATAATGATGTTTACTATATTCTTTCAAAAGAGATAGTTGGCTTTAAACCTTTGCCTGTAGGTGAGCAAAATAAATTTAGAGAGGGGACTTATAAAGGATTAGGACATATTATAATGGGTGCTTATTTTATCCATGAAGGCGATTTAAAAAATGGTAATATAGGCACAGGTAAAGATAATCAGGTTCATAAAATTGATGGTGATAACGCCTTTGCTACGTTACAAGGTGGGCAATATGCGAACATGAAAGCTGTTATTACAGCCGTTCAAATAAATAGATTACCTTTTCCTATTACTTATCAAGCTTATAATTGGCTTGATTTTTATGTTGAAGGTAAATTAGCAAGTGCAAGTAATATTGTTCCTTCTGATCTTAATTCAAGCGCTTCATTTCAAAAGGAATTATTTGAAATTTTATTTAAATTATGTTTAATACCCAATAGTTATTTTCAGCAGTTTACTGAGGCTTTTATTGTTGTTGGAGCTAAAAAATATAGTAATTTTTTAATAGAGCGACGTATAAGTCTATTGGAGCAAGCTTCTAAAGTTAAAGGATTTAAAAATTATTTAATCAATCAAAAAGATAACTTATTAGTTATGGCAAATAATTTTCAAAAAGAAATGGAACATTTTGTTATACAAGGAAATCATCCTATTTTAAAAATAACAGAATATGAATTTTTTAGAAAGAATGCTATAACGCAATTGAATGATGTGTTATCTGTTTTAAAAATTCCTTTGGAATATTCTATATATGTAGGTTCTTCTTCTTGTGATGTAGATGATCAAGCTTTTGTACCCATTAATCAGTCTAGCATAAAAAATCTTGCAAACTCTCGTTCTAACTCGTTCTCTTTTGATAAAAAGGAAAAAAGAATAGACTTAAGTCCAGATCGTTTTTTTGGTAACAGAACAGATAGTGAAGTTTTAAGTGGTTTAAATATAAATGAGCCTACAGAGATCAAGAGAAAAGATT
The DNA here is from genome assembly GCA_945952115.1 of uncultured Legionella sp. Lineage (GTDB taxonomy): Bacteria > Pseudomonadota > Gammaproteobacteria > Legionellales > Legionellaceae > Legionella. The sequence continues at coordinate 1,549 of CAMFHA010000160.1, forward strand.
CTCAACATAATTTATTGGCATCATTATAAAAACATTGAATCTTTTAATGGTTTAAATTTGAACTAATTGTCTTTTTGTTTTATAATGTGTAAAGTTTGAATTGTAGAGAAGTAAATGTCAGATAATTTTCCTCAAGGATATATAGACGCACGAAATAAATGTCCAAAAAACCTACTTATTTTTTTTGATAAAAAACTTGAGCATCATGCAGATTTTGATTTACAGCCCTCTGCTACTCCTCAGGGACAATTATACTTATTTGCTTCTATAGCCTTATTAGGCTTGCCCCAGCTTTTTATGATTTCATCTAATTGGAGCAATTATGATATCCGTCATGATTTATATAAAAATTTAGTTCAAATTACTCAAGATGAACAACGTATGGAATTAGGTAAAAAACCTAACTGCATACACGCTTTGGAGGTAGCAACTCTTCATTTTACTGATTTAGCTCATTGTCCTTTGAAGATGCTTAATATCTTATTGCTTCCTGACTTTCAAGATTATTTAAAAAATGATTTGAAACAATTGGAAGTGAAGCGACATGACGTTGAGGCTAAAATTCAATCTTCTGTTTTAGAGAGTGAAACTGTTAAATTAGAACATCAAAAAGATAATTTATTATCGGTAATGCATAAATTAAGAAACGCCCAATACTCAAAAGTAATGATGCAAGAGATTATTAATAAAGTACGTGGTAACGATCTCAATAAACAATGGCAAGATATTTTTTCTACTCAAATCGTGCTACTGAAAGTACATCATCAGAAGATAAAGCAAAATACTCCACAAAGTAAGAAGATTTTTTCTACAATAGATACACTCATTACTCAGCTATCAATCGCTAATGACGAGTACTTAAGACAATATAATTTAGCCCAATCACCAAAAGATAAATTAATTGCTGCTCAACAATTATTAGATAGTTGTACACCTGCCATTCAGTTAGCCAAACGACATTTGAATAAAGAGGAGCATTATACACTCTATTCTTTATTGGCAGATATTTTGAATACACTTGTATTGATTGCTACGGGCGGACTTTCTTATTTCACAACAGAACGCTTTAGATTATTTTCATTTCAAAATAATAATAAGCGGATTGCTAGTACTATTGTTAATAATGCTGAACAGAAAATTGATAGAGCTCAAGTTGAAATTAGTGATTTATATGAAAGAGAAGCTGCTATTACTCTTTCTTAAATTCTATTTTCTGTAATATCAATCATCATCTGTAAAGATTTTTTAGCATTATCAATGACCCATTGTTGATCTTGTTCTGGTAATCTATTTCTAAGACCCGTGAATTCATTGACAACATCGCCAGCTTTTACTTCATTATAAGGAAGTGATTTGCCTTGAACGAGTAAATCAACTAAAGCGACTAAATGAGGAGGATCATTCCGAGACATGGTCGCACAACCACAACCTAAACCTTTCTCATCATCTTTTTTGGGAGCTTCTGCTAAGTTAACAATTTCAATACCTAAGCCTTTACAGTATTGTTTGAGATTTTCAACCATATGATTTTCGGTGCCAATAGCATATTTTTTTGTCTTTCCTTTATCGTGAACAGCATAATCCCAAATAAAAGCAGTAGATCCTGAATAATCAGCACTACGAACCACTGCATTTCGGCATTCAGGATGAACAATGGTGGTATATCCTTGTTTATTCCAATAGTCACACATTTCTGGCTCATAATGAGTGTGTACTGCACAATAACTGTCAAATAAAATAAGCTCTGATTTATCAAATAGAGCTAAAGTTTTTGCATCTTGGTTGAGTAAAGAATAGTGAGCGCCTGCAGTGCCTCCAGGCCAATAAGCTAAGTTATTGATGCCTAACCAATAAGCTACATTTTCGCCCATATGGCGATCAGGAATGAACAGAATTTTTTTATTTTGTTTTTGTGCCCATTGAAAAATTTTTTTCACATTGGAGCTGGTACACACTGCTCCACCTTGTGCACCAGTCATGGCTTTTACTCGCCCGGAAGTATTCATATAGCATACGGGTAAAATATTGTCCGCACCATAACGCTCATTTAAATCAGTAAAAGCAGGCTCCACCATAAAATCTTTAGCGAGCATTTCCATTGTACAACCTGATTTGGGATTGGTAATGTACACTTGCTGGTGTTTGTTGGCCAAAATACTAATGGATTCAGCCATAAAGTGAACGGCGGATTCAATAATCACCGATTTTTCAGGGTGTTCTGCTGCCATCAGCGCCAATTGGTAAGAGTCGCCAATTTTTCCTCCAAATTGCTCTATGAGGCGTACAATATCGCCTCCCATGTAATAATGAGCCAGCAATAAAAGCCTATCTCCAAAATGATCTTGGGCTTTTTTAAGGTAGGGCTTCATCCATTCAAGCACCGTTGTTAGTTTTCTATCAGGTAGTGCTTGATACTCTTCAGCATAAGGAATAAATTCTTCTTGATACCAATCTAAGGGATAATCGCTTTGACAAATATTCATATCATTACTGATTCGCATTAATGTAGTTTCAGGTTGATATGCAGTTGAATTCTTAAACATTTAATAATGACCTCTAGAACAAATAATATGAGTAAACGCTATACCAGGGTAAACGTACATTATAAACCCAAAACGCCTACGTTCCTCGCTTTATGCTTCCAATTAGCCTTAAGTTTTAGTTGACTATAAAGTCCGTTCATG
>CAMFHA010000161.1 GCA_945952115.1 uncultured Legionella sp.
GCGAATGTGCACCCCTAATAAACTCCAAAGAAGTTTATTAGGGGTGACCTATTACCATTTAGGGTAATAATCCCGTACTAGGCTTGCGCTAATACGGGCTACATAACTACGTAGCCATGAACAAGTATGAATTTATAGGTAGAGTTGGTCGATAAGCCGGGTTCTGTCTTGAGCAATCATTCATCTGGGACGCCTGTCACCATGCGCCTCAAGCAACCTACCCGAATCCTGTGCGGGCCACACCTTATAGTTTAACATCCTCTAAACCTAGAGGAACTAAACCATTGGATTCCTATTTGGTCTTGCTCCAAGTGGGGTTTTCCCTGCCACGACTGTTACCAATCGCGCGGTGCGCTCTTACCGCACCATTTCACCCTTACCTGAATTACTTCAGGCGGTATATTTTCTGTGGCACTTTCCGTAGGTTCACACCTCCCAGGCATTACCTGGCACTTTGCCCTATGGAGCCCGGACTTTCCTCCCTTTGTAAACAAAGAGCGATTGCTTAACCAACTCTGATTTTCATAATAGCAAAATGCGCACCAAAAGACCATAAGTTGAATGACTTAAAAGTACGATTTTAAAAAAATTCAATCATTCTATTGAAATTTATTTAACCAATTCAGTGCTTTTTTGTCTAATTAGACTGATTAGGTTTATTAGATTGATCAGGTATTTCTATATCGATTGATTTTTCAGAAACAGAAGTATTCTTAGAAAAAAGATTAAAATTCGTAGAAAGAGATTTTTTATTTTTCCATGCTTTTTGTGTAGCCACTATAGTTTCATCTGTTTTAATAATAAGCGTTTTTAACTCAGGTATAGTAAGCTTTTTACCTTCATATTCAAAATGAATATGTTCATGGGGAAGCAAATCTAATGCGTTCAAAGCCTCATTAACTGAAAATTTTTGGAGAAATTCCTCTTTCCAATTTTCATTAAGATCAGTATAAGCATCTACTATGGCATAGTGGTAATACAACAGCATCATAAAAGCTGGTAAGTTTAAAAGTTTAAAAACGATCGTGTTTTTATTTGCTTCAATACATACTGCCTTTTCTTTGGTGGCCACAAAATCTTCTGTAGCCTTATTTTCTGGATACTTATAAACAATGTCTGTATTATATAGATTTATATTAATTTCATTATCACTCTTCCAAGCATCACTTGATTGCAATCTTATAATATTTTTTAGAGTATAAATAAGGTTTATATACACTTTTCCATAGCTCATAATAGTTTCAGATGGTGGTACGAAGCGTTCCTCCTCTATTCCTCTATCAATCATTCTTTTAGCAGAGCCCTGAGGAGAAGAGTAATTCCACAATATTTCAATAGTTTTACTACCTTTAAGAAATAGCTCTAAAGGTAGGTTGCTTGGACTCATAGTTTCAAACACAATATTAGCATAGAGACCCATATCAAATTTTTCCGCTAAAAATTCAAAAAGATCCGATTTTACAAACCAGCTTTCTGCTAAAAACTCTTGAGCTCTTATAAGTATATTGCTATCTGAGGAAGAAAATATTGCTATTAATTCATCAGGAGCGCTAAGAATTGGTTGATTTTTTTCAATATAATCTTTTATTTTTTTTATTAATGTTGATTTTCCCCCAGCTATAGGGCCACAAATAATACACACTTTATCTGCAATTGTTTTTTGCCATTTGACTTTTTCTAAATAATAATTTTCCATTAATATTTTCTGGACTGCACTTTCTACTGTAGGCCTAATAAATTTTTTAAAAGCTTCTGTTAAGATTCTTCCCCATAAAATATTAGTGACTATAGTGTGAAATGAGCTTGGGGCATAAAAGTAAAAACCAAAATTATCCAAAGACTCATACCGTTCTCTATCAAAACTTAAAATCATTTTTTTATATTCTTTTATTTTTTTAATATAATGATCAACAAATTTGTTATGTTCGGGTAATTTTTCAATTAGTTTAATCTCTGGACTTAGTATTGAAGCAACAAGAAATTTTAAAAGTTCATAATTTTCGGTATTTTCAAAATAATCTTTGAATTTACTATAAATTCCCTCTTTATTTAATGTTTTTTTCACTTCATTCTCAATAACCCCAACAATTTTTTTGATTGTTCTCGAGTTAAATTATTACTTCCACTGTTATTAAAAATAAAAAATACAGTGGCAACTTGTAAAATTAGGCGATCTTTATCAGTAAACCAATAACCTAAATTTTCATGAAACCAACGACTTTCATTTTGAGTAGACTCAAAAAGCCGATAAACTAACTCTTGAATTAATGCGGGATTAAGATGTTGTACAAATGAGATGCTAGAAGGATTATCTAAAAATTTTAATAAAGTAATGCCTGCTTTCGTTTGTACCACTTCGCCTTGATTTTTGTTTGTTTCATTTTGCTCCTGATACCATGAGGCAATAGCTGTAATTTGAGGCGAGATAAATTCTTTGCCATCATATTCACATATTTGCGCTATTTCTTCATCAGACAAACCTTTTGGACTCATAGGAAGATTTTTCAATAAAGGAAGATAGAGTTTGTTTTTCCATATTAATCGAAGCATTAAAGCAGTGGATAACCTGACTTTAGTTTCAAGAAACTTAACTTCAATTACATCAGATTGTGGAATATCCGAACTAGTATTTTTTTTGACAAGTTTTGTATTTTGTACAAAATCATCTAGAGAAATAATCTCAAAATTTCGAGTAAACTGTTTAATCAATTGATGATTATCTATTTTATTACTGGCTTGATTCTTTTTAACATCACTAGCTTTAATTTTTTCATATATCTCTTCTTTTGATTGGTTTTTTAACCTCACGAAATAATGCTGAGTCCTATAATCAATAGATTGCTCATGATAACCATATTTATCTCGATCAATTTGAGAAATGTTATCACTTTCTAAACCTAATTCCTTTAATCTTCGTTTTAAAGCATTTTCAAAAATCTTTTCACTATCTAAAGCTGCATCATCATTAGTAACTCGAACGCCTAATGTACTTAATTCCTTTAGATAATTAAATAATATCGTAAAGGGTTGATTATCTCGAGTTGGATCTGTAAATAGCAATACTCCAACAGCATTACATTGTTGTGAGTTTTCATTTATGTATTGATTGCTAACAAAAATTCGAGCTGAAGAAAAAAAGCTATTAAAATCTTTTTTCAATTCCGCATCAATTTCCTCATAACTATCTAATAACTCTTTTGTATAAGCAAGAAGATCAGCATGGATAAATTCATCATTTTTCAAATGAATTTGTATACTTAGCAGCAACTCTAAGATCAGAGTATTTTTTTCATTATTTTTAGGAGAAATCGTTTTAAACCGCTCTAACAATAAATTAAAATTTAATAAAATTTTTTTATATATCATTTAGTTTGCTCGCCGAATGAGATATTTATTTTTCAACATGATTAAAATATAGTACGTTTGTACTATTTAATCTATTGCGCGTAAGAAAATCTCATTCATTTAAGAGAGAATTTGAGTCTTGGCGCACACTCTTTTTGGACTAAATAAATAAAAAAAACGCCCATAAAAACGAAGCGCAAATGGCTATATCGATAGTTTCTAGGGCATTTTTGTTGCAGATGCGTAATATAAACTGAAACTGCGTGCGATTTTTAAGAGTTAGCTAGTAAACCTTCAGAGATGTTCACTGTTCCCGCTAATCTATTGGAAAAGAGCCATTAAAAATAAATTAGAAATCACGAGTTCCAATGAATTCGTCATCAAAGTAACGCTTTAATTTTGTTCTTAATGTACCGCGACTTACTCCTAAAACACGAGCTGCTTTAGATTGGTTATAACGGGTTAACTCCATCACTGTACGAAATAAAGGCGCCTCTACTTCTTCTACAATTAATTGGTATAAGTTTAAGTTTGCATCTTTATTGCCAACAGAGGTTAAATACGCTTTAACTGCATTAATTACTTGATTAGAAAGTGCCTCATTACCTTGCACCACCTCTTGCATTACTGCACTCATTCTAAACTCCTAGTATCGATTAACTAATTAAAAATATATGCCCAGCAAATATAATTACAGAACACCATGCACCATATAATATCAAATATCCCAAAGAGTGTAAATATTGTTTTAATGATATTCATTTATTAACAGAATATTAAGGCTATTGTACCAATTTTACGAGATTTGTAAAATATATACATATATTTTCTTGGAAGTGTAATAAAAAAAGCGATTTTATTGTACAGAAATAGCATTCATCACCGCA
>CAMFHA010000162.1 GCA_945952115.1 uncultured Legionella sp.
GGCAGGAGCTAAAAAATATGGCCGCTTAAAATTGATCGTGCGTAACATGAGTTATATAGCATTTTCTGATGCAATAGATAGTCTTAAACAGATTAGTGGTCGAATTTCAGCGATGAAAAAACAACATCCAGATATATACCCAAGTTCCTTCAAAATGCTAGGTTTTGGACGATTGAATTTATTCGCTTATGGCACTTAAAAGATAAGTAATAGCCCGCTCTATTGCGAATCTTTTAAGTGCCATAAGCGAATAAAGCGATAGACCCAAAATAGCATTTTGAAGGAAATTGGGTATATATGCACAATATGCGTCTCAAAATGATCAAAGCATAAACTTTCCTCTAAAAAATTTATTAAGCCAACATAAGATTCATATTCCTTTATTTCATTGCATGAGCATAGCAGATTCTAAAATACATTCTATCGAAAGCAGCAAGCTTAATTCTCTTGAAAGTACATTTGATCCCAATAGTGTACCAGTACCTCTTTCAATTAAGAAAGTCATTACAGATTTAATTGATGTAAGAATAGGCGAGCTCCAAAAAAATAAAGGTTTTTTAAAAAGATTAGATCAAACTACCGATAAAATTTTTGCATTAAACAATCTAAAAACCTGTATAAATGAATCCGATTGCAACGCTACTAATTTAAAAGAATTAATCAGTCAGTGGGAAAAATTGAACAGCATTAATGAATCTCGCTCTAGAATCAGTATTTTTAAGACCATTACGACCACACAAAAGATGGTAGATGATATTAAGGAAACTCTTGATGAATCTAAAAAATTAGGTAGGTAGTATGTTTAGTGAAAAAAAGAGGCCAGTGGAACATTCTCATCATTACTAAACTACCGCTGTCCCCACCTCAAATTGTCCTTGCGGGGTTAGGGGAACGTTTTTAGATTTTATTTTTAACATCAACGTTCATGAATTAAAGCTTTTTTCTTCTGTTTATTATAGATACCTTGTATTTTTTGATAAAGCTCTGGGCACTGGCTTTTGACTTGATTGGCAATAGTCTTATTAATTAATAGTTGTTGGAACCTATTTGTAATTTGTTTATCAGCTTTTTCAGCAAAGTAACCAGTCATTCGCTCCCGCTTCTTAATAAGCGTTTCAAGCTCATAAAATTGAGGAAACTCTTTTTTCAAAATTTCAAACACTTGGTCTGATATTTTGTACTCTTTACCCTCTGCTATTTGGGTATCAACTTTAAGAGCTTCCTGTTTAGCATCAATTCTATCTTGTCCGATATTCTGCAACTTATTCTCTTGCCTAGACTTCAAAAGATAAGCTTCATAATTAACAACAAAGTTATAGGCCTGCTTTATCTTATGTCCCATTCCTACAATATGATTCATTGCTCTACCAATCAATGAATCAGAATCAAAACCTGCTCGAGTAGCAAAGTCCAAAGGCCAATCAATAACGTTATCTTTAGTACTGCTACGGGATAAAGTTGATTTTAATGCCTGCTCTGTTGGATGATTTTCTTTGTCTGCATAAATGTTAAGTTGCTCTTTGTGGCGTGTCAGGGCAACAAAGCTTAGGTTTCTATCCCAGTATTTGCTATCAATTAGAACGCGAACTTTCTTTGCAGTCATACCCTGAGATTTATGAACAGTCCACGCATAGGCATAATCTAAGGCCTTATACTCTTTAGGAATGGTAAGTAATTCGCCACTATCTAATTGAACGCGTATTTGCTGGGTATTTATTTCTTTAACAGTTGCTGTATCTCCATTACGCACCCCTAGGACTTTATTGTTTTCCCTAAACAATAATCGTTCACCAGTTGATATCTTGAGGTTTCGCTCTAACCCTTGATAAATGATGTTCTCTTCACCAAGTCTATTTTCAGCGATTAATACTTGGCGAGCCTGGTCATTGAGGTGGTTAACCGCTTTTCTGGTATAGGACAACATAATAGTATCTGCCATATTTGAAGATTTAAGATCTTGTTGCCAATCTGTAATTATTTGCTCTATAGCTTGCAGCTTGGTATCAGCAATCTTTATCGCACTCTTGTCTTGATAGTGCTGAATGGCTTTGTCTATATTCCCTTTGGCTAAATTAAGACTCGCTTGTCTATCGCCCAAATCTTGTTGACGCTTTATATTTTCCAATTCGATGTAACCAGTGCGAGCAGTAATACCTCTGAAAATTTCACCTTTTTGAATAGGTTTTAATTGATCTGGATCACCAATCAGCACCACTTTGCTACCCGCTTTGCGTGCTTCTTTAATCAAGTACGCCATACTAGAAAAATCAACCATCCCAGCTTCATCAATAATTAAGACATGCTTATTATTTAACTGCATCATATTATTGGCTAAGCGATAAGATAGCGATTTAATCGTAGAGGAGGTAATGCCCGTTTCAGCTTGCAAAGCTTTAGCCACTTTACCTGATAAAGCAGCTCCGATAACGTCCATTCCTGCTTGAACATAATACTCCTTTACCGGTTTTAATAAATAACTTTTTCCCGTTCCAGGACGTCCAATTACTACTGAAATATCTGAGCTTTGAGCAATATAACGAAAAGCCTCTTGTTGTTCTTCGCTTAATCGATATTGTTGGGAAAATTTTTCGATGGGTTGATGAATTAGGTGTTTCTGAGAAACCATCATCGCTTCAATATCATGCAATAATTGCGCTTCTTGCATAAAATGACTGCGTGTAGTAAAGCTTTGCTGTCCTTTAGTATTATCTCCCAGTGCCACCACATCGGGATGTCCCAGTACTCTTTCAACAAATTGTAAATATTCTTGAGGGCTATTTGAGGATTCAAATGTTTTAAATAATAAACGCTCAACATCTCTGCGAGTGAACACACTGTATTGCGTAGATAAATGGTCAATCACAAAATTAATATTAGTTCGTGTAATTTCCATTCGTGTCTGTTGAATCAATTGATTCTCTTCTAGAAGATAATGTGCATTAGGATTGTGATGTTTGCCTCGATGCCGCTCTGAAATGAGATGATTAGCGTCTACTTGCAAATCGAGATTATTCTCAATAAAAAATTCATTCTGCATTACTCGCCATTGCTCACCCCAATAGTCCTTCTCCACTACAAACCCTTTAGCAAAAATGGGGTTTAAATCACGCGCTTTATATTTTGAAAATTTATTGCCCTCTAATCTTCGCGTAGGAATCAGAACATGTGCATGAGGATTGCCATCACCATGATCGTGAATAGCGATATCAGCTGGTATGCCTTTCTCTACAAAATGAGTTCTAGCAAACCGTTTTGCCAATTCAACCTGCTGAACCAAAGTCAATTCACGTGGCAAGGCTAAAACAAAGTCTTTACATAATTGGGAATTAGAGCGATTTTCAGCACGCTCTATCTCATTCCATAAATAACTGCGATCCAAAAATGCAACATTCGCACCATCAGGCAAAATAATTTCAGAAAAAACAACATCATTCTTTTTTGAAAAATCATAGGAGCGCCCAATGCGATCGTCATAAAGCCTAGTACCAGAGCGATAAGCAGCCGCGGCTACAGCACTATGACCTTTTGAACGAGAATGAATAGAAACTTGTGCAAAAGCAATCGCCATGGAATCCCCAAAGAGAATGAGTCCATCGGTTGCTTTTTAAAAGGAAAAAACCTTTGTCCATTAAAGATTTTTGAGTGCTTGAATCTCGATACTAGCAAACAAACAAAAGTTTGTATATTGCGCCCTTGCTTTTCGCTTTGGGACTTTGAGTTTCGCTGCGCTCAATTTTATTGGCAATAAGCTATTGCTTTTAAAGATCTGGCATTGTAGGCTTGTTTTGTTAACGTCATTTGCGGAGAAATGATTATGTCAACGAAGACAGTATCGCAAATGGAAGCAGCACTCTTGGATAGAATCGAACAAGCTAAAATCAAGTTAGAGAAATTACAACAAAAGCACAAACTTGAAATTGGTTCTCTTGCCTATAAGCACGGCCTTCATCAATGGGATATTAAAAAATTAGACGCGGCTTTTTTAAAACTTGCTGAGGGACTATCTCATGACAATGCTTGAGCAAATTAAAAAAGAACAGCAGATGATTGCACGTTGCGAAAAAGATCTTGCTTTAGAAAAACTTAAAAAGCGTAAAGCAGATACAAGGCGTAAGATTGAATTGGGAGGACTAGTAATAAAATCTGGTTTTGATAGATATAACAAATCTATACCCGTGATCTTTCAAAATGCTTGCATTGAACAAAAAAAAGGCTCATTC
>CAMFHA010000163.1 GCA_945952115.1 uncultured Legionella sp.
CTCCTCAGCATGAACGGACTTTATAGTCAACAAAAACTTAAGGCTAATTGGAAGGGAAAGACCGCAGGAAAATTTACATACCTCGTGAATGATAACTTTTTATTAGTCCTGTGATCGCTAATGGCATCTGGAGAAGTCTATTTTGTAATAGCGCCTGGGATATAGAATCATGGAGAAAGTGGACTTTCCTTGAGGCAGAGCTATTACTCTATTTTATGGCGGTGGGCTATTAATATGCCAATTATAAATATAACTATCAATGTTATTGATATGTTTTAATTGGCTCAATAGAGGCTCTTTAGCAAAGAGTATTAAATGTTTAATCACATCTTGCTTAGTGCCACCAAAGTCTTCCTCATACCAATCATAGATTTTAGAGATAATTAGTTTTCCCTCAATAACCTGTGCACCTCTTAAAGAATTCACATAAGTAAATGCTGCTTCATTGAGTTGAGCTTCAATAATTGTTCCTTGATAAGCTTGCCTATTTAAATTAGGGGCGCCTATAGTTGCATTATTTAAGGCATAATGAGTTCTTTGATCATTCCAAATAGGACGAATAATTCGATTATTAATATCATCTAAAGATAAAGGGGTATTTTTTATAGTAATAAGGTTTGCTCCCCAAGGTCCTACACTAAATAAACCAGGAGAAATTCTTATTTCTTGAATACTAGTAATGGGATAATAGTCCGCTATAACTTGAACTGTTAAAGCATTATATAAATTTATCCAATAAGCCAACTGTTCTTGTCGATTGTAATTCTCAATATTTATTTTAGACATTTCTTTTAAATATTGTTTTAATAAATCATAATCTTTTTGACCAATATTGGCATAATCTAATAAATTAATTTTTTCTTCATTAGTAATTAGGTGGTTATCTAAAAATTTCTGCCATAATTTATGAGATATGGTTTGATTAGAAAGGGGATTATTTACCAACCATTGAGACCATAAGCTTTTATAATAAGAAGCATGAACCATAATAGGATTGATGCTAACAAGAAGTGCAATTAAGATGGAGCAAATAAGTTTGAGAGCATTTTTTTTATGCATCAAGTAGCGCTCTGTTTCTTAAAGCATTACTTATAGTGTTGCCGTCTAAAAACTCTAACTCTCCTCCGGAAGGAATACCATGTGCTAGTTGGCTAATACGTAAGGATTGTTCTGCTAGTAATTGTTGAATAAAATGTGCGGTTGTTTGGCCTTCTACACTAGGACTTAACGCAAGAATTAATTCTTTTACTCCACGTTTACTAATTAAATTTTTCAGTCTAGGAAGTCCTATATCTTCTGGCCCCAAACCATCAAGCGGGGATATCTTTCCCATTAAGACAAAATAATATCCTTGATAGGCATGACTTTGCTCTATTGCAATAACATCAGCAGGATTTTCTACGACGCAAAGTAGATCTTGATTTCTACTGTTATTTTGACATAAAACGCATAAAGAAAATTCAGTGTAATTATTACATTGCTCGCAATGTTGAATAGTATTCATTGCTTGCTCAAGGCAAGAAGCGAGATATAAACCTCGCTGTCTTTGTTTATGCAGCAAATGAAATACCATTCTTTGTGCAGATTTTGGACCGATACCTGGAAGGCACCGTAACGCATCTGCCAATTGATTGATGATATCCATAGTAGAATATTATTCTTTTTCTCTTTCGCCTTCGCCGCCCATTAAATCAGTTGGGATATTTAAACCAGCAGTTAATTGAGTAATTTTTTCTTTTGATACTTTTTCAATTTTACGTACAGCATCATTAATTGCAGCCGCCACTAGATCTTCTATCATTTCTACATCTTCTTCCATTAAAGATGGTTTAATTTTAACTTCAATGGCATCATGGCGACCATTCATTTTAATAGTTACCATCTTTCCACCGGCTTCACCAATGACAACTAATTCACTTAACTGTTGTTGCGCCTCTTGCATACGTTGTTGCATTTTTTGCGCTTCTTTCATTAAATTACCAAGATTTTGATTAATATCCATTCTTACCTCGTTATTTAGGATTGCTATTGATCTAATATATTATAAGTCATCTTTTAATGCGACAATAGAATTTTTAACCAATTCAGCAGAAAATTCCTTTTGTACTTGTTGAAATACAGAATCATTATCTAATGCCAAAACTGCTTTTTGTTGATTTTTCTGAGTAACTTTTTCTTTGTGCTGTATGGGCGATGCCATAATTTGTTCTTCTATATCCAATTTAATCTTAATTGCAGAGTTAAAGTAATTGCTTAATGCTGCTTCAATTTTAATTATTGTAGCCGGGGTGAATAAAGATTGGTGTCCTTTGGCTACTTTTAAGGAAATAATTTTATTTTCTTTAGAGTAAAACTCTGCATTCTCTAGCGCATTAAGAGCTAATCCAGTTAATTCTAATTGTGAAACAATAAAAGGCCAGTCTGTATTAGTAAGCGTTGCTTGTATTGTTGAATCTGTTTTTTCAGGATATTCATTTGGGTTTGTCTGGCCGAATAAAGTAGGTGGACTTTGTTCCAAACTTATATTCTCATGAGTGATTTCAGTTATAACTTCTTTGGGTTTTGCTAGAGAACTATTTTCTGATTCAACTTTGATATTAGGATTACATCTTTCAGTAAAATTTGATGATTCAGATTGCTGATAATTAAAAGCTAAAGTTGGTTGAGTTACTTTGGGCGCTGGACGAAACATTAACATACGTAAAATAGTCATGTTAAAGCCAATTGCTAAAGTGGGTGCTAAACTAATTTCTTCTCGACCTTTTAGTCCTATTTGATAAAAAAGTTGAATATCTTCGCCAGAAAACTGTATTGCTAAATGAGCAATATCAAAAGTAGGTTTTAATAAGGGGTTTGCATCTCCTATGCTTTGATAAATACATATTTGATGCAGATAATGCAGTAACTGATCGAGTACATAGTGGAAATGCCCTCCCTCTAAAAGAATTTGTTGACTTAATGAGAGCATCATCGGTGCATTTTGTAATGCGAGAGCTTGGAGAAGTTGTAGAGCGTAATCTTGTTGAGTGTAACCTAAAATAGCTTTAACATCTTTAGCAAGGAGTTTATCATTAGAGCCAGCAATTGCTTGATCAAGTAGACTTAAGGCATCTCGCATACTTCCTTGAGCAGCATGAGCTAATATTTCTAAAGCTTCTTGTTCGTAAGCAAGCTCCTCTTCTTTTAAAATAAATTGTAAATGAGTTGTAATTAGTTCAGCTGAAATATGACGTAAATTAAATTGAAGGCAACGAGATAATACAGTTACTGGTAGTTTTTGAGGATCTGTAGTAGCTAAAATAAATTTTATATGAGAAGGCGGCTCTTCTAAGGTTTTTAATAAAGCATTAAAACTATGTTGAGATAGCATGTGTACTTCATCAATCAAATAAATTTTAAAACGTCCATTTGTAGGAGCATATTGTATATTATCAAGTACCTCTCGAGTATCTTCAACACGTGTTTTAGAGGCACCATCAATTTCAATGAGATCAATAAATCGTCCTTGTTCAATTGCTAGACAGATATCGCAATTTAAGCAAGGGTGAGCATTTATTCCTATTTCGCAATTTAAAGCTTTCGCCAATATCCGAGCAACACTAGTCTTGCCTACTCCTCGCGTTCCAGTAAATAAATAAGCATGATGAAGTCTTTGTTGATTTAATGCATTAATTAGTGATTTATTAATGTGCTCTTGGCCAATTAACTGTGAAAATGTTTTTGGTCGCCATTTGCGTGCAAGGGCTAGGTAAGTCATACGTAGCTTCATTATTTGGGTGGCGGCTGTAAGAGCCACACCTCGGCGCTCGAATCAATTGCTACCGCTGCTCCCTTCCGGGCCTGACGGGGTTCACAGTCTATCGCCGCGAGGGGACCAATACAGCCACCATAGTTGAGTTAAGAAGAGTAACAAAAGTTAAGGAAAAATTCTAGAGCTAGAATTAAATTTTATAAAAACAAAAAAATAAATTCATTATCAAAATATTTTCTTACTGAAAGACTATTCATGAATAGCAATTTATACCTTTATATACCATAAAGAAAAAACAAAGAAAGTTATAAAAAAATTAAAAAAGTGTTTGACAAGGTTTGAGAAGTGAGTAGAATACGCAGCACGCCTTCGGGGCAAAGTTCATTAAGAAGAGAGAAGAC
>CAMFHA010000164.1 GCA_945952115.1 uncultured Legionella sp.
ATAGGATAAACGCTACCACATAATTTTTCTAGATACTTAATGAGGTCTGCTTAGTTTGCTTTATTTTTTGAGTTAAGGGTGCAAATTCATCCTTATCCAGTTGAGAGCCTTCTTTTAAATTACCGTCATCATCCAGCTCATTCATTAAAATAAAAAGAGCCATGGCTGATTCATCGCGAATTTGTTCATAAAGTCGCTCGTTGCCATACTGATGCGACTCAAAAAGATGTTCTAATTTTTGTTTTAGTTGCGGTTCAGAATTGATAATGGCCTTATAATGTTTTAGCGGTTGGGGGATATATTTGATCGAAGTGCTGTGTGTTTCCGCTTCATATTGATTTCTAAAAATTATGAACGAATTATAATCATCGAATAAGATATTTTGATAAACTTTTAACCGTCCTTCAACGGTACTTAATTTATTTTTTAGTTTATTTCTTTCATAGTGCTCAGGATCATTTTGAGTATCTTTCATATACTCTTTGAAACCAAGAATTTTTATTCCTTCATCTATCTTTTCACGAATATATGCATCCGATAAACAGTGTTGCTCTAAATTTAATTTTAAATCAGGATTATTTTCAATCAACATTAATAACTCTTCAGAGTTTCCTATATTAGGTGATCTCAATTTCATTGGATCATGGTAGGTTAGAGATAAAAGCTCTGTGAGTCGTTGATCTGCTTTTGGATTTTGTGTAGCAAGATAAGTGCATGCTTTAAAGCTGTTCAAATAATTGAATAAACGAGTATGTAAAAAACCATGAAAGGCTGGTTTTTTTGTCACCATTTCTTGATGGGCATCAAAATAATCTCTTAAAGCAAGTAAGCTGCAGGAAGTCACTACTTGTGTTGGGATCGTCGCGTCATGCAGAGTATTTTGTGCAGCGGTTTGATAAAGTTGTTGTAATTTATCAATTATATGGCTTATTTTGTCATAATCATCGGCTGTTTTAATCGATTGATAAAAAGCAATTTTATTATAATAAGGACTCACATAACCTGCTTTGTGAGGAATAGGAAGCTCTAAAGTAATGTGCTCAATTTGAGTCATCACCCAAGCAGGGTTTGTTTCTTTTTGACATCGTTCTATAAGTGCTTCTAAATCAGAAATTAAGTGAGTTTGATTAAGACTGTATTGAAAATTTTGTGTTATAGGGGCAGTCGTCTGTGTCGGCAATTCATAAGAAACAATAGGTTTAGCAATTTTTTGAATAATGGGTTGATGCTTTGGACTCCACCATAACAAACTAATAAGCTTATTCAACCATCCAAGCCAAGATTGAAGCCAGAATGGGCCTCTTTGGATAGTGTTTTCATTGTGCACTCTTGCATTCAATCGTTCGATGGTATTTTGTAATGATTCCTTCACTTTTTTAGAGATCGGTTTAATCTCTTGTAAAATACGTGCATTATGAATCATTGCCTCTTCAAGTAATTGGTTGATATTAGATGATCGAGGTGGTTTATGCGTATTTAAAAAATCTTCTAAAGCATATAATTTAAATTCTAAAATAAAGATCTGATATTCATTTAAGGTATCAAAATTTATCTTTAACAGTTGATGAATCGAACGTTGAGTGCAGGTACCTGATAATTGACTGGCAGTTGTAGCATGAAAGTTACCAAGCTCGTGAGGAATAAATTGTGCCCTCATAAACGCAAGACTTGCATCAATTCCCTCATAGACTCTTTTGGCATCATATTGATAATCACCTTTGATACGTAACTTGGGTTTCACTAATCTTTGAATTAAGTTTTGAAGTTCAATATTAGATATAGGTTCCGGCAAAACATAAGTTTTAACAGGTGAATAGGCTTCATTTTGAGTAAGCGATGTTTTTTCATGGTATTGCAAACCTTCACCAGAATTAACAATATGAAATAATAATTGCCCTTGTTCATCTCGTTCAAATTGATAAATCATTGCATGTCCTGGCGAGTCTGTCCCCGCCCATCCACCAGGTATTAACAGTTTTTGTTTTGGTTTAAGTTGCTCAATAGCAAGGGATGTTTTTTTTAAAAAAGGATTTAATTTTTTTGGATGCGCTTTGATTTGATCAATATTCTCTTCATACGCAACTAATCCACTCATTATTAAAGAGAAATCTTTCAATCGTGGTGATAAATTAGGACGATGCTGTAAGTAATTTTTTAAATAACCAAACGTGTTGTAAAAAATATTGCCTTGCACGCCAAATCGCCCTTGTAAAAAAGGATCTAATTCGATGTGTGCAAGTAATGAAGCATTGATTTGAATAGACATATATTTTTATGAAGGCTTCTATTTGTATAAATATAGTTCATTTTAATATATTAGAGAGAAAAATTGATTATTAGTGTATAATTTGCACAAATTAAACTCTAATCAAGAGAAAAGCATGGTAAAAAAGAAAATCCAACATGATGGAGCATTGGTAAATATTGAAGACTTACCTAATGATATTAAGACACTACTCAATAAAGAATGGGTGTCCCGTAGAGAGAGTGATGTCTTAATGATGTACGCGTCAAGTTTATTTAATGAAGTGTATTTAGAAAGGGTGTTAGAAGCGGCCTTTATGGGTGAAGAACAGATGATGAGGACTTTTGTTAAAAGAGATCCTAAATGTTTATTGAAGCCCGGAACTTTTCGAATGCCTTTATTAAATCAAGATGGTACTAAATCAGAATATTCAGAATACATTATTCATGGCACACCACTTGAAGTATCTCTTTACACTGGTAATTTTTGGGTATGGAATGCTTTTTTTCCTTTGATTCCCAGTGACATGTTAGAGGAAGTGTTAGAAACGATGCAACGCATGTCACCTTCTCTTGGCCGCTCTGATATTATTAAAATTGACTGGGATCCAAGGCCCTTTTTAGATGGTAAAGAGCACTTAATTCACAAGCTAAAATACCATCAAGAAAGAATGGATGCGCAAGGTAAATCAACTGTTTATGAGGTTCTTTGTAATCCTGATGCACTGGTATGTTATTTTGATGGTGCACAGCAATTACTTTTTTACGTTAATCAACAAACTAATGAGATAAGGCAGGTAGTACCTTCTGCGAAAGCTATTTTAGAGAATAAAATAGCACTCGAATCTTTTCTTGACTTTATTAATTTTAAATTAGCCATGAATAGTGGTGCTAGAACAGATAGTGAACAGTACGAGTTGATTGATCGTTTATTTGATATAAAACTTGAGCGAAACGGGATATATTATGAAATTTGGGATAAACATAAGAATAAGATGATGCATTACCAGGATACCTCTTATGGAGGCATCCCTCTGATGAATGCCTATCGAAAATTTCTCGAGATTCTTGAGGCCCATGTTCAAGGTACATCCTATAATGCGGTAAATGAAGCATGGTCTGATTTTGTAGGTATGGCGCAACGTTATACAATGCCATACTTTAATTATCGACTTTTTGATGAGGATTCTTGTAGGTTAGATAAAGGTAAATTGAAAGCTTCAAAATTGAGCCGCAATGATGAATATATTAATTGGGAGCATAAAAATCCTAATCAAGGAAGCTTGTTTAATAATGTATCTGATAGATTCGATCATATTTATCCACACCAACGTAATTCAGGGCCTGGTTATTCTGTTGGGTTGTATTATGGGCTTGATGTAGGAGCAGCAGGAACTAAGTTTGGGGGGAAACGAAAAAAGAACAGTGAACAAGCATTGGCAGCAGTCTGCTTGAGTGTAGAAACTAGCAATGAGTGTTTTGATGAACAACTACATCAAATTGAGAGAAAACTAAACTCTTCATTTGGATGTGATCGGGCTCGAGTTTAGCCATTTTTCCTTAATCCGTTCGCCCTGAGGAGCGTGCGTAGCACGCGTCTCGAAGGGTTGGATCTTGTACAGAAAACATAACGACTATTTTTTATTTCGACGAGCCAAGTAGGATAGTTTTTTCCAGTCACCTTAGATTGTTAGACGATCAATTGGGTCAAATAAGTATTTTTCAAAGTCTGAAAATCAGCTTGATTTAGATAAATGCTCAGAAGAAAAAATTAATTCTTTGATCTATCAACTCACTTTAGCAGCTTAGAAAGCCCTTCGAGACCTGATGTATCCCCACGAATTACCAAACACGATTAATCTCCTGTTCA
>CAMFHA010000165.1 GCA_945952115.1 uncultured Legionella sp.
GAGCTTTTTCGGGTTCATTGTTTATAATCAAATTATTAGGACTAGGCTATAGTTTAGTGATTTAAGATACCTCACTACATGATGAGCCTTATTTTTGACTAGTTTCGCTCTTTTTTATTCCAAAACACATTGAGTTGATTTTTTAATAGTCAATTTGTCAACTTATATCATATGAGTTCCAGTCAATAACATCCTTGTGATCCCGGACAAAAAATGCGACTATACCACACTCTGTCTGCTGTTGAAGCATTGATTATTTGCGCAAGGCTTAAATTAAAAGCTCTTCAGTAGTCTGATTTCAGCAACTATATTGTATTTCCGTAGACCAAACCTTGGTTAAAAGCTGCGGAATTGAGTTAACAGGAAGTTAAAATGTATGAAATAACAAAGGAAGAGTGGACATTACTATTTGATACGATTAATGCATATGTCAGAACGCAAACGTTGATAACAGCCTGCGACTTAGATTTATTCAGTCTGCTAGCTAGTGAACCTGGGTTAACATTAAATGAAATTGCGGAAAAAATAAGTATATCACCTTATTCTGCTCGTGTTTTACTGTTATGTTGTTGCGAAACAAAATTGATTTATAAGGATAAAGATACAAAAAGATATTACAATAGCTCTGCAGCGCAAAAAATGCTTAATTCTAAAGAGAAGTATTCTATGCTAGGCTATATTCTTTTTAATTCTAAAATTCAAAAACCAACCCTTGAATATTTTACTGATTCTATTAAGTCGAATATAGCACAAGGACTTAATGCCTTTCCTGGTGATGGAAAAACTTTATATGAAAGATTATCTTCTCAGCCAGAATTAGAAACAATTTTTCAAAATGGCTTAAGTGCTTATTCTCACTGGATGAGTTCAAGATTACTTTCAGTTAATGAGTTCAAAGACAGTAAAAATATACTTGAACTTGCAGGGGGAGATGGCACATTAGCTATTCTGATATATGAAAAATTTCGTCCAACATCAATAAACATATTAGAACTACCTACTGTTTGTGAACAAATCCAAAAAAAAATACAGTATCACAATGTGGAAGATTATATTGGTTATACACCTTGTGATGTATTTGAGGATGAATGGCCGAAGGGGTACGATACAATCATGGTATCTCATTTTGTAGAAATTTTTTCTCCTGATAAAATAATCCAATTTTACCGTAAAATTAGCACTTATCTACCTTCATTTGGCACGCTTATTTTATGGGCAGCAGTTTCAACCGATAAGGACGAAGGTGGATTGCAAGCTGCAAAATCTTCGATGTACTTTCTAACAACAGCTGGCGGTGGTGGGCTTATTTACACACTTGAAGAACATAAGTTATGGCTTGAACTATCAGGTCTTAAAATAACCAATATTTATCATTTTAATGATATAGAGCATGCCGTTATTGTAGCGAATAAACTGGGATAGCATTATGAGCATAATTAAAGAAGACGCTTTTTGTGAGCGCTTTTTTTTTACAAAATCAGAACATAGAATGTGGAGTAACATATTCAACAAACAGCTCATTAACCTTCAAGATAAAGCATATCCAGATTTTTTTTATTATCTTGAACAATTAAATTTGCCAGCTAATTATATACCGTATCTTCAAGATTTAAATACAAAAATATTTAAAAAAAATGGATGGCGTATTATTCCGGTGACAGGTTTATTATCTAATAGCCAATATTTTCAATTATTATCTACTTGTCAATTTCCAATAGCCATGATAATGCGTTCCTCTAAAGAAGCATTTCTTTCTAAAGACCCAGATATTTTTCATGAAATTTTTGGTCATTGCACTATGTTGATGTCATCTGATTATGCTCATTTTATGCAAAAATTTGGAGAAATAGCGTTAAAAATGAATGAGGCGGATCGGTCTGTTTTAGCTCGTTTACTTTGGTTTACAACAGAAACAGGACTGATTCGGACATCGAAAGGAATAAAAATTTTTGGTAGTAGTATTTTATCATCTTATACAGAGTCAAATTATTGTCTCACTTCTAACGAACCTATATATAAAGCATTTGATCTTATTGAAATTTTTCGCGAGCCTTATCGTGTTGATATATTACAAAAAACGTATTTTATTCTAGATGATGTAGGTCAATTATATAATCGGTTAGATAATTTCAATACGGTATTGAATGCCATCCATATAGCAAGAGAACTTGGTGAGTATCCACCAAATTTTATTAATACACATGATAAATACAGCAATGCAGGCTATTTTTAGGCGACAGCAAAATTATTTCATTGAACTTTAGTTATCTTTTTAAAATAGCCATTATTATGAATGAAATGATGATGTTTTATGCGGAATTAGAAAATGTCCGCGTTATTTCGGTTAAATATATACAAACATATTTTAGGATTGTTCATGCAAAAAAAGGATAGTTTAGAGAAGCTCAAAACAATAGGAACTTACCCAACACTAACGCCAGAAGAATACCAACAGATAGTGATTGATTGGAATGACACTGCAAAAAAATATACTTTAGATAAAACAATACAAAGCTGTTTTGAATCACAAGTAACGAAAACACCAGCAAGAGTTGCAGTAGTTTACGAAAACCATTCACTTACCTATCAGCAGCTAGATATTCAATCAAATCAGTTTGCCCATGCGCTTAAAAAACGTTATATAACAAAAGGTGAAGTATTTAAGCCAAATACGTTAGTTTCAGTTTGTTTTGAACGATCATTGGAGATGATAGTTGCAATTTTAGGAATTTTAAAAGCAGGTGGTACTTATGTTCCGATTAGTCCAGATTATCCTTTAGAACGTATTCAATTCATACTTAAAAATACCTCAAGTTTATTATTGGTAACACAGGCAAAATTGTTACCCTATTTGTACGCACTTGAGGAAGTGGAAATGATGATTTTTGATCAAGCCAGTTATGATCAAGAAGATAAAAATGCTATTAATTCTGAAACGACAGCAGATCATTTTGCATATATTATGTTCACATCGGGAACAACTGGGCAACCTAAAGGAGTGCCTATAATCCATCGAAGTGTAATAAACCTCATTGAAAATCAACGGCAAATTTTTGCAATTAGTGAGCAAAGTAGAGTATTGCAATATGCCCCAATCGTTTTTGATGCCTCTGTATCTGAAATTTTTACAACACTACTCAGTGGAGCTTGTTTATTTTTGATAGAAGAAAACAAACGACGAGAACCGTCATTGTTTATCAATTTTATGACAACACATCAAATCACTGTTGCAACGCTTCCTCCGGTTTTTTTAGAAGTAATTGGCATTTCAAATTTAATTTCAGTAGAAACATTAATTGTTGCTGGTGAAGTATGCAATCAAAAAATTATTGATCAAAAACCAAAAGGATTACGTTTAATTAATGCTTATGGTCCAACAGAAGCAACAGTTTGTGCTCTAGTACATGAATATAACAAAGGAGATTTGAATGCGTGTATAGGTAAGCCGCTAAATAATGTTCAAGTTTATATTTTAGATCCTTATTTAAAACCAGTTCCAATAGATGTTGTTGGAGAATTATACATTGGTGGAGTTGGAGTTGCGCCAGGGTATTTAAACAGTGACGATTTAACAAAAGCTGATTTTATTGAGAATATATTTTTCGATAAACAAAAAACACAAATGAATAGTCATTATTTATATAAAACAGGTGATCAGTGTTGTTGGCATTCAGATGGAACAATCGAATACCGAGGTCGAATCGATTTTCAATGTAAATTACGCGGACATAGAATTGATCTCAATGAAATCGAAGTAGCTATAAATGAGCATCCTGGTGTCAAGACTTCCGTCGTGATGCTAGATGATCGCTCAGAAAATAAACGCTTGATTGCTTATTATGTGGGCTATGAAGATTATTCTATTCATTTTTCTCCAATTGACGAATTTTTATCAAAGAAAATACCCTATTATATGATCCCTTCGGCTTTTGTCGCATTAGAGTCCTTACCATTAACTATCAACGGAAAAATTGATCGAGACGCTTTAATTCAATTGGATTGGAAACAGATAGAATCACTTTATATTGCGCCTAGAAATGAATTAGAGAGTTTAGTCTGTGAGATTTGGTCCAAGGTTTTAGAGGTTGAGCGAGTAGGTATTAG
>CAMFHA010000166.1 GCA_945952115.1 uncultured Legionella sp.
TTCTAGGTTTTCTTTTCCCGCCAACGTAGTTGGCTCTGAGCGAAGCGCCTTGAAAGACTGTAATATTTGTTTTTAAACCATTGTTGTGATGTTTGTAATGAGTTTTTTTCATAAAAACAGTGGCAGTAATCATTTGTTGATTTTATTATATGGCTTAATTTAGGTCAATTTGATTTTTGTTTGCATTTATTAAACTTCATTCCAAAAACTGTAACAGAAAAACCCCAAGATCGAGGCAAAAGCCTGTTTTAATGAGGGGGCTTAGATGCACTAAATGACCGAATTAAAACAGGCTTTTAACGAAGAGATTGGGCGTTTTTCGTAAGCCTTGTGCAGTAACTATACCTCAATTGTTTCAAGGCTCTTTAATTGGTGTTACGCTCAGCCAAAGAAGTCTTCGCTTTTTTTAATAAAGATTGTGATATTTTAATATATCCTTGTCTTTTTAAATGAGAAAAACTATCAACGATGTCTTCTTGTTCAAGAATTTCATCCATTTCCAGAATTAAGATATTAGGCTTTTCTTTAGCCAGATTTCGCATTATTCCATTAAGCATTTGAGTCCGTTTCATAATTCTCTTTTTTTGTGCTTCGTTCATCAAAGGTAAAACTATTTTTTCCGGTGGATTAATAAAGATCAATTGAACCTGCTCTGAAAAAAGACCAATGTACCAAGTTACCGTCCTTTTAAATTGTTTTGCTGAAACATAACCACAATAATTTTTAAACACAAAATAAAAAAACAATTGATAAAGAATTTTACGCCAACGCTCTCCAAACCAGTCTAAACTTAGATTGGCAATTTTCTCCATCTTAGGCCATGGAGAAAAACGGTTTTCAAGATTAAATTTTTTAATATCACGCATTCCGTTAAGCATCATTGCTTTAATATGTTCACCTAATAATTGATTATCTTTTTTTATTGCCCTTAGATTTTTCCAAAAAATATAGTTTGAAGCAATTGGGACTAATTGATTTTGAATTTTATAATGACCACTATAATAATCACTTTCTAAAAAATTAATTACCATATGATATTCATTATTTTCTAGGGCTTTAATTGTCTTATCAAAACGCTCATCCTGCTTATTTTCTATATTGGTTTTTAAATAATGCAAATTGGCGTATTCAAAAAAAGAAAAAATTTCTTCATCAACTTGATAATGTTCATTTAAAAGAAAAGATACTGCGTTTGCGAGACAAGGACCTCTAACAAGAATTTTTTTATCATTAAGAAGACATTTTTTTTCTTTACTTTCTTGCTGAAAGCCAATTTTAATAAAATCTAAATTATTAGCCCAATTATTTAATCTAGCGAAATTAAATGAACATTTAAGCTGAGGATAAGTTGCTTTTAACCATTGATAAATCCTAGACTCAACTTGCATGCCAAGAATGCGGCAAGAAAACACAAAGTGTAATAATGTATTATTTAAAATGCAAAGGTAACCTACAATGCCATAATCACCATAATTATCAGTCACCTGAACAGTAAAATTAATCCCATTTTTTAATTCAAATAAAGTAAATAAATATTCGTACTTAATACGAGACTGGGTAAAATTCAATTGATTGGCGCGATTTACTAGGTCAATAACACGTTCAATCTGTGAGTCATGAATTGTTAAAGGATTCAGTTGAATGGAGATATTACATTCTTTTAAAAACGCTTGCTCATCCTTGGTTTTTTCAAGGAAGCTCTCTCTGTTTTTTTCTTTTCTTTCCAAAATTTTATACTGTGCCAAACGCTCTCTTTTATGATCATTTTTACCCCAGTTAGTGACATCTTCCTGCATAAACTGGGTAATCAATTTAATATTAATCTTGGGATTGTGAAAAAGAACCTCTCTTAAAACAAACTCATTATCATCCACAAATAAAACATTTTGTTCACGAAGTTGAGCCTGTTCTATAATCTTTTTTATTTGTAATCCTTTATTTTCAAAACAGATTTTTGGAAAAATAAAAAGCTCATAGATACCCAATTGAATTAATTTTTCTTCTGCTTTTTTTGAATCATTCTTTGAGCTAATTGAATGAACTATGCCTCTATCTAATAGGAAGTTAATTCGATCAATAACCTCTTTATTTAATAGCACCTCTTCTTGTTCAGCCAAGGTTCCTTGCCATAGGGTATCGTCCAAATCCCAAATAATTAACTTAATTTCGTTCATAATGCTCCATATTAATAAACGACTTATTTTAAAATAGTAGACCATAAATTTTATTTAAGAGAAGTTTTAAGAGTATTTTTTACTGGAAAGAATGTCTTAAGGTTTTATAAGATAGAACAGTTGAAGCTCTTTTACATTGACAATAAAAGATTATTTTCGTACTTTAAACGCATGCCGAGGTGGTGAAATTGGTAGACACGCTAGCTTCAGGTGCTAGTGGGGGCAACCCCGTGGAGGTTCAAGTCCTCTTCTCGGTACCATTGAGTAAGTTTAAAACACTTCGCAATGGTTCGTAAATACACGTAATACATTGATTATTATTGAAATAATAGTGACTTCTTCTTCTCAAATCTTTCTCAACTATTCGTTATTTTTCGTATATAACCGCGAGCACTTTGGGTAAGATCTTGGGTAAGAATTTTATCCCTCTTTCCAAAGTTGCCGTTTAGTTGAGGTAACTATAGATGCTTTCAGATGCAAAGATTAAGTCACTAAAGATAGAAGATGGAAAACGCCATACTGATAGAGATGGCTTAGTATTAGAAATAAGACCAAGTGGCAAAAAAGTCTTTCTCTTTCGATTTCAATGGGAAAAGAAACCACAAACAATCACTCTAGGTAATTATCCAAGCTTAAGCTTGGCAGATGCACGCATTAAAGCGACTTCACATCGTGACTTACTCAATAAAGGAGTTGACCCTAGAAAAGGAGATGTTAACGAACAAAGAAAACTCTCATTTCGTGAAGTAGCAGAGCAATGGCATCAAAAAAACATTCACCGATGGAAAGCCGTTACTAGCAATCGCCACTATAAAAGTCTGACTCGTGATATTTATCCATTCATTGGTGACAAGCCAATAGATATAATAACCAAAGCTGAACTCTTAGAAATCATCCAACCCCACGAAATACTAGGTCACCATGAAGTAACTCATCGCTTACATGACAGGCTAGAAGCAATTTTTGCGTTTGCGGTAGGTGCATCACTTACAGATAACTACCCTTTTATTGGCTTAAAAAAAGCATTAGCTCCCAAGCCACGTGTAACAAATCAACCTGCAATACATCCGGATGAAGCACATAAAATGCTCGCCATTATTAAAAATACTCCTGGCAGAAAAATAGTCAAAATATACACAGAATTACTTGCTCATTTATTTACAAGGCCATCAGAACTAAGGCTAGCCCAATGGTCTGAATTTAATCTGCAACAAGCCGAGTGGCATATACCTGCTGAAAGAATGAAAATGGCAGCACCTCATTGGGTGCCTTTATCAAAGAGAGTATTAGAACTATTGAAAGAGTTACGTTTAATTACTGGCTTCACACCGTACCTTTTTAATTCACCTGCAACTCAAACACATCAACCCATTAGTGAAACCAGTGTGCGTAAGTTATTGCACAACAATGGCTATAAAGAGCTTCATACCTTGCATGGATTTAGGGCTTTGGCGTCAACTGTTTTGCATGAGCAAGGTCATTTCAGAAGTGATGCTATTGAGGCGCAACTCGCACACAAAGTTCAGGGAGTAAGGGGAGTTTATTTGCGCGCTGATTTTAAACAAGAACGAAGAGAATTAATGAATTGGTACAGCGAGTGGTTACAGCTAAAGGCCAATAACGATTTTGAAATGAATAGACTTACAGGAGAATAATATGAACTCAATAATAAAAATCTACACAAAAGAAGAGGCTCTTGATACGTCTATTGTGGGGCAACGTCTAGATGAAGAGCTTATTAAATGTCTCAAAGATAATTTAGATGCTTATACTAAATCTGCTCGCTTATTAGCGCCTCTATTTAAAACCACAAGTATAGCCTAGTCCTAATAAATTGATTATAATCATCTATTTATGACGTACTCA
>CAMFHA010000167.1 GCA_945952115.1 uncultured Legionella sp.
CTTTATAGTCAACTAAAACTTAAGGCTAATTGGAAGCATAAAGCGCGGAACGTAGCTGCTTTGGATTTATAATGTACGATTAGATGTTTACCCTGAAAGCCTAACTCCTTTCTTTAGTTGAACTTTATTAATAATTCGCTAAAAACACTCACCCTCTGTTATAGTATTTTTTTTCTTTCATTTATAAAATTTATGTCCTCCATTGTTGTTACAGTCAGTCAATTAAACCGTCATATTAAAAACTATTTAGAACAAGAAATTGGCATTGTCTATGTTGAGGGTGAATTATCTAATCTTAGCAAACCTTCTTCAGGACATTTATATTTCACTTTGAAAGATGCGCAAGCACAAATTCGTTGTGTTTTTTTTAAAAATCGACATAACAGTGTACTAGTAAATAAACTCCAAGATGGCCAACATTTAATAGCCAGCGGCAGATTAAGTCTATATGAAGCTCGTGGTGATTATCAATTAATAGTAGAGGAACTTAAAGAAGCTGGTTTAGGTGAACTCTATCAGCAATTTGAAGCCTTAAAAAATAAATTAGCTGCAGAAGGGTTATTTAATCCCGAGCGAAAAAAAGCTTTACCTAAAATTCCTAAAGCGATTGGCATCATTACCTCAACAACAGGTGCAGCGATACAAGATATTTTATCAACCTTAAGTCGACGCTTTCCTTTAGCGACTGTTTTTGTTTACCCTAGTGATGTACAAGGTGCAACTGCTGCAGAACAACTGATTAAAGCATTAAATGTAGCGAATACTCATCATCGTTGTGATGTGCTTATTTTAGCTCGAGGAGGAGGTAGTATTGAGGATTTATGGGCCTTTAATCATGAGTTACTTGCACGCCAAATTGTTAAGAGTATTATACCCATAGTTTCAGGAATTGGGCATGAAACAGATTTTACTATTGCTGATTTTGTAGCAGATTATCGTGCTGAAACGCCTACAGCAGCAGCTACTACTGTAACCCCTCATTGCGATGATTTACACCAGCTTATTAATAATTTAATCATTCGCATGTACCAGGCAATACAAAGCCAAATTCAAAATCAACAAATGAAGCTAGATTATTTAAGAAGCAAATTAAGCACTCCCAAACAAATAATTACAGGACAATGGCAAACTATAGATTACTTAGAAAAACAATTAATTCTTTGTATGAATCATTTAATAAGTCATAAAAAACATCAAATTTATTTGACTAATAATCAATTACAAATAAATAATCCACTCCATTACATACAACAAACTAAATTAAATCTACATCAATTAAAAGAACAATTAACTCAATCAATTGATGTAAAAATTAATTTTCTGCGCTATCAATTAAATAATAATCTTTCTACTTTACATGCAGTTAGTCCCTTGGCTACATTAGACAGAGGCTATTCGCTTACCACTCAAAATAACAAAGTATTATATGATACAGAAGGATTAAAAGTCGGTGAAAAAGTAGATATCCGTTTAGCAAAAGGCGCTTTACACTGTGAAATACTTAAAATAATTAAGGCCGAGTAATGCTAGATGATTTAACCATTAGTCTTACTATAATAAGAATTCAAATAGAGAATAATTTACCTACTCTGGGAATTATTCTTCTTATCCCTTGGGCTATTTATTTTATTAGTTGTTTTAATAAACGAATTTTATTATTAGGTATTATACCTAGGCATTTAATTGGTTTACGCGGAGTTATTTTTGCTCCCTTACTTCATGCAAATTTTAATCATATTTTCTTCAATTCTATTCCTTTGCTCGTATTAAGTTGTTTTATTCTTATTGGCGGATTGCATTATTATTTAATTGTGACACTGATTATTACGTTATTAAGTGGTCTTGCAATATGGTGCTTTGCTAAAAACGGTCTTCATATTGGTGCTAGCGCGTTAATAACTGGCTATTGGAGTTTTCTTGTTAGCAATATATATCAACAAGCCACTCCTATAACTATTATTTTAGGTATTTTAAGTATTTATTATTTTGCAGCTATTTTTTTAGGGATTTTTCCACGAGAAAAAGGCGTATCTTGGCAAGGCCATTTATTTGGTCTTTTAGCAGGAATTGCAACAAGTTATTTATTAATACGCTATCCTGTACTGATAACTTCTCAATAAATTGTGACAAAACGTCATCCTGAACGGAATGAAGGATCCCCTGCGAGCCACATTGTACTTTATTCAGAGGATCTATAGTTTTACCGGAAGATCTACGTTTTTACTGAAGTCATGGAGCCTCCGGTCGTAGGACGACGTAGACCAAGAGCATAGTCTTAGCTTAATGGCAGTGACACTCCGGTTCTCTGCTCCGAGTCTCCTTGCACTTTGCCTCTGCAACGAGTTTCGAAAGAAGTCTAATTACTATTTTTTTTACTCTGTGCTATTCTAAATTTAATAAGAACGCTAGAGAATCCAGATGCTAATAATAAAAAAAACTTTTCTCATCAGTCTATTGAGTTTATTTCTAACGCCTGTTTTTGCTGACAGTTGCTGTTCTAAAATGGGCGGTTCAAGCTATTGTGATTCTTCTTCAGGTCGTGTAGTTTGTAAAAATGGCTTTTATTCCGCATGTTATTGCGAACGCCATGCTGTGATGGACTTACAACTTTTAAAAGGCTGCTGCCTCTGGCAAGGCGGAGTTCTCCCTACCTACGATTCTACTGGGCTTGTAGTTTGTAATGATGGATCTATCTCTGAAGAATGCTCTACTGAAAATACTTACGGTAAAATTGGATCTTTTTAGTTTATTAATTATAACACCAGTATGTTAGATCATTCTGACCCAACCAAATCGTAACAGTGTTTAGGTGCTATGCGAAGCGTATAACTCTACTTTAGCCATTGTTCCTAAACCTGTTCGCCTTGACTAACTTAAACCTTTCGAGAAAAATGGCTAAACTTGAGTTAAACTGACATTAGACTTCTTTCGAAACTCTACTGCAGAGGCAAATTGCTTCGTCGATTCGGTGCTCGAATCCTCATGTACTTGCGTGTACACTCCGGTTCTCCGCTCCGAGTCTCCTCACACTTTGCTCTCTGCAGCGAGTTTCGAAAGAAGTCTATTAGAAAAAATAGCTAACTTTAAGTATAATGCGTAAAAAATAATCGGAGTGATACTATGTCATTAGTTAAAAAAAAAATCAGCCATTCATCGATGATTACTTTGCAATGGTTGGCTTGTTCTCCAATACGTATCCCTTGTGGTGTTTTAGGCTGTTTATTTTTTTCAATACCTGAAAATATTTGTTTTTATATTGCATGTGGTCCTTGCCTAGATAATACAGTAAATGAACGAGCCGATATAGTGACTAGAGATGTTATGTCTCGCTTGGATTTTAAAGGCCTTGACAATTATGCTTGCGATCCAGATGATGATTCAACATTAACAGCGATACTCTCGGAGTCAAGACCTGATCTATTTCAAAATAACTTGTATAACATAATCCATACTGCTATCTGTAAACCTATTACAACCATTTTTGACTGTTATAACTTAGGCTCTATTAAACATAAAAATTTAAAAGATGAACAAATGGAATATATAGCCAACACATTGGCACAGGCCATCAATGCAATTCTTCCCTCTAAAGAAGATTTAGATAACTATATGCATCAAAGCAAAGGTGAAGTTGACCAAAAACGTATTAATTCTTATCTAACTAAATCTATCTTAAAAATTGTTGCAGGTGATTTTATTAAAAATCAGTTGGATATGATTAGCACTAGTATGAACCAGCAGAGTAATGATTCAACTCAAACAATTAGTTTCTTTGGAGAAAAATCATCTAAGCAGACTTCATTAACTTCTCATCCACTTAATGGCAGTAACTTAAGCTTTAATGAGAGTAGGCTGTAAAGCCTAATGGCGCTGCTTTAAGGCTTTATCCCAGCTTGCTACCTTTAAGTTAAGAGGTTTTACACCGAAACCGTTCGGCCTGAGGAGCAGCGATAGCAG
>CAMFHA010000168.1 GCA_945952115.1 uncultured Legionella sp.
ATGAGCCTTTTTTTTGTTCAATGCAAGCATTTTGAAAGATCACGGGTATATATAAAACCGTTAATAAAGAAGAAGAAGATCCTTATTTCCCGCAGCTCCCAGCAAGACATTATACGGTTTATGAGCTTCCTCCTGCTAATCAATCGGGCATTATTTATAAAAGCCCTTTGCTCGATGCAGTCAATGGTAGAAAAATGAAGGTTTTACCTTTTTTAATAAATACTTATTTTGAACAAAAAATCTCATTATATGGAAAAAGCAACAAACAATTTCAAATACCTATTAATAGCTATGATGGTCAATTGTCGCTTGCCGAAACACATGGTCAATACGAGCGTTGTCTAGAGATTGCTGCAAGCCAAAAATCTGAGATGAAAATTTTTTTTAAACAGCGTTTTAAAGATTTAAGATCACTTTCAGATGAAGAATTCGAATACCTTCTCAAAATACAAAATAACAATTTTAAAATTAGGAACCAAGAGCATCCTATTACAGCATTCATTCAGAAAAATAAATTTGATGCCGAATGTCTTTTTACTGCACTCTATAAAATCATTCACAATTCTACAGCAATCAATGCTGACTCCATCAAAATCATTTCACTCCAGTTTTGTTTTAATGCTAAAAATTATCGTGATGTTTGTTTATTATCTGAGGAGCCTCATTGGTTTATTGAGTTTTATCGAGAAAATAAAGATCAAATAGCTAATTTGTTCAATGGACTATCTTTTACAAACGGAGAAAATCCATCTGAATTTCTTCAGGAAATGGATCTTTTAATGGATATTACATCAATATTTGTGCGGGAAACATTCTCTTCCTCAGATATTCAAACATTGAGCAAACAAATAGAAAAAGATATTACCTTATTGGATACAGTGGAGAAAAAATATACTACTATGCTGGCACAATATAACGCTGAAAAACAGCGATGGGGTTTTCGTGCTGCAGCGTTGGATAAAAAAGACATTGAAGAAGCAATATTTTTAGAGCATATTAATTTAATCTGTCAATATAGGTGGTACTATCTTACTAAAATTATATCTACAAATAATCTGACGTTATTCAACGATCCATCTATTAAAAATGTCCTTAATAACATAAGAAATTCTGATTGGTGTAAGGGCTATACTACTTCTACACAACTCATTATTCAAAAAATTAATGATCCTAACATTATCATGAATCTTGCAATAGAAAATGATGCTATTGATATTTTTTTACTATATTTTGAAAAAATGATACCTCAAAACAAATCTATTGAAGGAAATTCAACGGGCAAAAAATTCTCCTTTGATAGATGGGATAATTTAATGAAACACGTTAAACCAGAATCAAAAATAGCAGGCTATTTAGGCACGCACTTTTCTAAACCTGACGACGTAATAAGCGGTTATGTATCCATTAATAGACGAACAGGAATGTTATTCTTTCAAAATGGTGAGACAGGTTCTGTGGTTAATGGTAGCATTTCACACTTTCCACAATACGTTTATAATACAGAAGAAATGCTCCCTTCTATGGATAATTTTAACTTTGAGATTTAATCAAATCTACTGGGGATGGATCCCTAGCAAATTGGGTATACTCACTATGTCACTGCTATTAAATAGTGAGCTAAATATTCTTTATCTTGTTCATTCATCGTTAAGCCGAGTTTGGTGCGGCGGAATAAGATATCATCTACCGTTTCTGCCCATTCATACTTAATTAAATAATTTATTTCTGCTTGATATAATTCCGAACCATAACATCTTCCCATCGAAGAGAGTTCCGTACACTGAGCAAGAAAAAGCTCAGTGTTTGTGCCATAGCTATAAAGATATCGATTAAGCAATTCATTATTAAGCCAGTGATATTTATTTTGAGCGTAGTCCACATAATCAATAAAACTCATCGAATCTAAATGGGCTCCAGGAAGAAGTGTACTTTGTGTTTGGGAAGAGGGTAATTCTGGATAAATTAATTTTAGTTGATCAATAACTTCTTCTGCTAATTGACGGTAAGTAGTAATTTTTCCTCCTAAAATTGAAATTAGAGGGGCTGGAGTGAAACAGGTTTCATAACTATAATCGCGACTAAGCTTACTTGCTTCCTTTTTCTGTTTTGCTATTAGAGGTCGAATTCCACTCCAAGAATATAGTATGTCTTTTGCATCAACTTGTTTTTTAAAATAAGAGTTAGTGAAGGTAGTTAAGTAGTCAATTTCTTCTTGGCTAATCTGAATTTGATCTAATGATAGGTTAAATGGAATTTCAGTGGTTCCTATCATCGTGAATCCATGATAAGGAATGACAAAAATAATTCTTTGATCTTGATGTTGTAAAAAATAAGCATGATTGCCTTCATATAATTGCGGTACAACAATATGACTACCTTTAATTAAGGTCATATGATGTTGGAGTGGTCTATTAAGCATTTTCCCAGTAGCTTCGACCCATGGCCCAGTTGAGTTAATCAATGCTTTAGCTTTTATTTGATAAACTGTTCCTTTTGCTGGTTGAATAGTCAAAATCCAAATTTTATCTTTAACTTCTGTTTGAATAACCTGAGCACGCGTATGAATATGAGCTCCATGGTTTTTAGCTTGTAATGCATTAAAAATAGTTAAACGCACATCATCTGTAGCGGCATCATAAAATAAAAAACCTTGATTAAATTCATTTATTAATGGTTTAAAATAAGAGCTTGTTATTCTGTTGATTGATTTACAATGAGGCAGGAGATTTTTAGAGCTTAAATGATCATAAAGAAACAGCCCTAATCTTAAAAACCAAGAAGATCGCATATGTTTCTGATAAGGCAAAATAAACGCTTGAGGTTTTACAAGATGAGGGGCTAAGGTTAAAAGATTTTGTCGCTCTCCAAGAGCTTTTTTAACTAGACTAAATTCATAGTGCTCTAAATATCTTAATCCTCCATGAATTAATTTAGTGCTGCTGGAAGAGGTTTTAGAAGCGAGATCATCTTGCTCAAGAAGTATCACTGATAGACCACGAAGAGCAGCATCAGCGGCACAGCCACAACCATTAATGCCTCCTCCTATGATTGCCACATCAAAAATTTGATCCATATTATTTTCCTTGCTCCATAACTCTAATTATCCTAGAAAACGCAGTAGACATTCATAGTAGATTCAACTGCGTTTTCTAGGATTATCCTTTATTTGTCGTAATTTCTTTTAAAATAGCATTTTGAAGAAACTTGAGTATATAGTATAAAATATTTTTTCTTGATAAAGGTTATCTATGAATTACTTACTTGCTATTGATCAAGGTACAAGCAGTACTAGAGCGATGTTGTACAGTACAGAAGGTCTTCTTGTTGCAAATAGTCAACTTTCATTAAAACAATATTATCCTCAAGCAGGGTGGGTTGAGCATGATCCAGAGGAAATTTGGCAAGCTACCTTATATGTTTTAAAAGAAGTTACTCAATCAGTTGATAAGAAAAAAATCCTAGCTTGCGGCATAACCAACCAACGTGAAACTACATTGATTTGGAGTAAAAAAACGGGAAAATGTATTGCTCCTGCTATTGTGTGGCAAGATAGGAGAACAGATGCGTATTGTAAAAGTTTAAAAAATCATTCCCTCTTAATTCAACAAAAAACAGGTTTGTTGCTTGATCCCTATTTTTCAGCAAGTAAGCTTCATTGGTTATTAAATAATAATCAACTCGCTAAAGAATTAGCTGAAAAAGGAGAATTAGCTTTTGGTACTGTAGATAGTTTTTTAATTTGGCGAATGACTAAAGGTAATCATTATACTGATATAACTAATGCCTCTAGGACAATGCTTTTTAATATTAATACCCAAGAGTGGGATAGGGAATTAATGGATTTATTTGATATATACCCAAGAAACTTCAAAATACTAAGTTTTCAATAACTGAAAATTGTCA
>CAMFHA010000169.1 GCA_945952115.1 uncultured Legionella sp.
TAATGAGTACGTCATAAATAGATGATTATAATCAATTTATTAGGACTAGGCTATAAACGCTTGGTTCCTTCACTTACCTCTGAAGCACTCATACATAAATAAGTTGCTAAATCTTTTTGCGGCAGAGGGTTAATTTTATCTTTTGCCTGAGTGGATATTATTTTTAAAAGTATCACGATATCTTGCGGTTTTAGCATTTTATAATCTCAATCGATACTGGTTAGAATATTATTCTATATTTTTAATTCGCGATTTGCGAATTAAAAATAATGGGTATGATTTTATAATCCTGCAAGTAAGCAGTTTCAACGCTATTTATTTCTCAATGAGGAAGAATGTAAAGTTTTGAATAGCTATTTGTTAAATGTTACAATACTTGAAATGTGATTTTTTGTTTTATATACAACGAGTTTATTATTAATTTGTTAATTCTTGTTGTGTTAGTTGTTAATTCTTTTAAGAAAGGGTGTTAAATGTGTTCCGCAAAATTTGAGCATTATAATTTGGGTTTAGTATTGCCAACTTTTGAATCACCCCTAACTGATTTAATTATTGAGTTAGATCATTTACGAAGATTGCGCTTGGGCGGGACAACCAATCCAAGAGTTTTTTTTCAATTAAAACATATTTTTCATCTCTTGGAGAGCGTGGGTTCTGCTCGAATTGAAGGTAATAATACAACCGTAACAGAATATATTGAAACTAAACTTGAAAAAAATACAAATGTTCCGCCAAGCATAAAAGAAATACAAAATATCGAAAATGCAATGAACTTTATTGATGAGCATGCCAAAGATCAGCCCATTAATCGAATGTTTGTCAGTGAAATGCACAAAATTATTGTTGATGACTTGCCTCTTCCACCTAAAGGCGAGGGAGATCTTACTCCAGGAAAATACAGGGAGAAAAATGTAGCCATTGCAAATGCCTCTCATATTCCTCCTGACCATAGCACGGTACCTCAATACATGGATGAATTATTTTCTTTTATCTCTAAAGATGATAGTCCTAAATATGACCTGCTTAAGGTAGCGATTGCTCATCATAGATTTGTTTGGGTTCATCCATTTTCAAATGGAAATGGTAGAACAGTTCGTTTATTTACTTACGCAATGCTTGTCAAATTAGGCTTTAACGTTAATGTTGGCCGTATATTAAATCCTACAGCCGTGTTTTGTTCTAATCGGGATAATTATTATCATCATCTTGGATTAGCTGATAAAGGTACCGATGAAGGAATCTTGAAGTGGTGCCAATATGTATTAAACGGATTAAGGGATGAAATTCAAAAAATTGATAAATTGTTGGATTATCAATTCTTACAAAAAGAAATTCTATTGCCAGCCGTAAATTTTTCCCTTGAAAGAGCATATATAACCGAAATGGAATCAAAAATATTAAGATTGGTAGTTGAGAAACAAGTCATCCAGGCAAATGATTTATCTAACATCTTCGTGGGAAAAGAAAAATCAGAAGTATCACGTCAGATCAAAAAACTGATTGATAAGAAAATGTTGACTCCAGAGAGTGAGGGCAAGAGAAAATATGTCATACGCTTTGACAATAATTATTTATTAAGAAGTGTCATAAAAATTTTAGGTGAGAAAGGTTTTTTGCCTGATAATTCGTAATTTGAGGTTAGTAAAATGGCATCTGAGGGGCAACTTTGAGGGCAACCGACATATCCATATTAGGAGTTTCCTCCAATATCATTAACAGACTCCGCCATTTGTAATGCCAAATATGGTGCACAACTTACGATTGAAGCTATTCAAATAGAAGAAAAATATTAATAATGAAGAATGTGACTTATAACAATAGAGGGATGTTAGCATAGAGTGATGGCACAACAGGAAAACTTTTAAAATAATATTAGAGTTTGTTGACAATTGGCCTACAACTCGCGCTCAGGGCCTACGCGGCTTGTCCAACGCTTTATGCGAGTGGAACGCGGAACGTAGAGCAATTGTCAACAGACCCTAATATATAACGTCAAGTTTATTGCTGATATCCGCATCATCATTAATCGTATTTTTCGATATATTTTTACAAAATGGACTAGTTGAATCCATATGTTTTGAGCTTTTTGGTTCTAATGATTTGTGTTTTAATAATACATAGGATTCTAATTCATCGCTTAGCTTAAATAACTTAGCATCTTTTAAAGAAAAAAGTCCTGCACGAATTAAATCACGGCAATTTTGTGATAACAAAATACGAAGATAAATATCATGGAAGGCACCGAGAATACATTCTCTCGTTACCCACTTGCAAATGTCATTTAATCCATGAATTGTTACTAGACCATCTTTTAGGGCAGTGTGTAGTCCAAGATTAGGATATTTACTATGAAATTTAAAATACAATGTCAAATGCCGATCGAAAGAATCTAACTCTTTTACCGTGAAGAGTCCATCTTTTACATATTTTTCAAGATTATTAAAAGCTAGCTTTTGCTCCTCTTGTTCCTCTTGAGTTTCTGGATGCCAAAGATCCATTCTCTTAAATCTTTCCCACTCTATTGATTGATCTTTTAATGAAGCATTAATTCTGAGTCTTTCTGCATTATTGCGCTTATTTTCAGCTACTTCTGCTAAGTTAGCGGCAATATTTTTATCATTATCAAGATGCCATTGAAGAAATTTCTTAGCATCACATAAGACCTTAACTACTGCTTTTTCATCTTTTTTAATAATGGGCCCAGCAAACTCCGATTGCAATCCGCTTAAAAGCTTACCTCCCATAATTTCAGCATATTTCCATACAAATGCTTCATTTTCCGGACTCAAGATATCGAAATTATCAAACTCTCGCATTAAACGAGCAAAAGTGCTCGGTATATCCAAATCAGAATGATGCATCATTTGATCTAGTCTTTCTTGTGTTAATAGATTTTTATAAGTAGGCACAGGATCATCATTACGATATCCAGATAAATTTTTAAATGCATAAAGAAGAGCTAAATAATCCCGTACATAAAGTTCTACTCCTACTTTAGAGGTAAAGTTTTGTCTCATAACAAGCGTTTCAAAGATAAATTTGGTGACATAAGGATTTTCAATTTCAAATTCACCTTGTTCGGGCCAACTTAAATGTTCAAATGCAAGATTAGCACTTTCTTGAGTAAGACAGTTATTTACAAAGAGTCTTTCAAGATTATAGGCAATCATGTCAACATTGCCGTCAGACATGAGATTAAGTCTGCGAATATTGTCTAATGAAAGAGTTACTTCTTTTAGCCGTCCTTCATAAGGTGCTAAATATTCATTTTCAGGAAAAATTTTAAAATTATAATACCATTCTTCAAATGAGATTTTTTTTTCATTACCTGGAATGTTTAAAATGTCATAAGCATTATTAATTTCTTTAAATTTTTCAAAATTAGCAAGCTTTGCTTCTTCAGAAGCATCAGGATCTTGGAGAGCAGGATGGTATAACCGCGTTAATTTTTTAATTGCTGAATAAATTTCATCTGTTGTTGAATTATCTTCTAAGCAAAGTATATTTAATGCCTCTTGTTTGTTCGCAATGTTTTCACCTTGACATTAATTAGTACACACCATAACATTAAATTGAAAAATATCAATGCATGATAGTTTGAAGCATTTCTTTAAACCAATTCATGCGCACTAGAAGAGCCACACCAATAATCACCATATAAAGGCCAATGATTTGTGCAAGTTTTTTTGAGTTACTCATGTTACGCACATGAAGTTGCAGTTTAAATAAAAAGCATTAGAATTCCA
>CAMFHA010000170.1 GCA_945952115.1 uncultured Legionella sp.
GCGTGCCTAATCCATGCCAGGGAGTTTGACCACAATAGGCCATAGTATCGATAAGATGTGCCATATACGCTCTCCAATTAAAAACGGACTGTGAGAGACAGTCCGTATGGTTTGTTCACGGAGATAATATATGCGTGAGATATTTTTTAATTAAACTATCGAGATGACTTATTGATAAACTCTGATACTGCCAACTTAACAACCTCACTCTGTTTCATCTTATTCTCATCACAAAAATCATTTAACCGTTTCAGAAACCCCTTATCAACATCAACATTCATCTGTGCTCTTTTTGGTTGCGATTTTCTTTTTGTTTTTATATCTATCGCGCTTTTAGCAGAAACCAACACTTTGAATAAGTCACTCTCTGGAATAAAGGCCGCAGCCATAACACAAAAAAAATTGAACGTGAGACCATGCTCCTTAGCTGCTTGCTCATACAAGCGATAGAAATCTGAATTACTTATACTCTTAAATGTATTGTTTCTTAAGTAAGTCAAAAAAAGATCGTTACGAGCCGCCAAGTTTTTTATTTTGACTTTGCTGCGCAGAATTTTATTATTAAAGTTAAAATCAAGCACCTCGGAAATTAAAGATACCGAACGACCTTTAGCACCACTGACTTCTGGCGATAAATTTTGCTTCACATCATGCTCAATGAGATGCATACCCTCCCCAATAATAACAGAATCGATTACTACCTGAAGTCGGTCTACCGCATTATTAAATATAAGAATGTCTTTTGCCTCAACCCCCATTACAGGCACCTTTCCATGTGAGCAATATTTTGTTGGCGTAACAAGTGAGCCTATAGGTTTTTCTAATTCACTAGACAATTTCACTAAAATAGCACAAGCTTTAACATTACTTGATTCGTCAGAATTATCGAGTAATTTCATAACGCAAACACTTGTTTTCTTTAATAGAACCATAGTCATATCTAGGAAATTTATCGTTCTGGCGAGAGCAAGAAAACAATCCGAGTCATTTCCATTCCTACTATAATATTTTCCTTGTAACTCGCACTCAAAATCGCCCAGCAAAGAAAATACGCCATCATCTTTATAATCAAGCAATACATTTCTAAAGTGAAATAATGGTGAGCTATAATTTGCTCCCTTACTCAACCTTATAGGTTCAATGACTGAATAATAGATCAATCTATAAACACTTAAAAATTTATCTTTACTAATCTCCATCCATGCATCACTGCTTTTCTTAAGGTGCTTAAATTCCTCAATCTCATCACTTTTATACTTAAGCACTTGTATTGCAGAGTTAAATTCATGATGTAAATCGCAAAGGCGTTTAGCATGCAATGACTCTTCTGTACCGCTTGACGCTGATAAATATCTGGAGAAATTAAATAAAATGAAGTTCAACGCTCTTCGTCTATCTAACTCATCGTAAGATAAATATCTTTGACTAAAACTAGATGTTGTTGTATCTGCTGTAATGATGCCCATGTCATATCAAATAATTACCATGATAAAATCATCATAGCAAAACAACTCAAACCCTGAAAGAACCGTCAACACCTAGGTTGTCAATTCCTAAATAAATAAATTAAAATTCAAGAAGTTATTAGAAATAATCATCTATACAGTGTTTTCCTTAACCACATCCTCCTTCAAGTGTCGAGAAACCACTTGAAGGAACACACCATGAGCACCAACATCAAAATCCTACGCATGAATGACGTCATCCAGAAGACTGGTTTAGCACGTTCAACCATCTACGACAGGTTGAACCACAAGTCACCTCGTTACGATGATTCGTTTCCTAAACCGATTAAGATTGGCTTGTCTGCCGTAGGTTGGTTAGAGCATGAAATAAACGCTTGGATACTTGATAAAGCAAACACTCGAACTATTTCTTTTTGAAATGCCACACTCCATAACTCATCACATTTAACACTGCATAAATATAACCAGATTAACGGTAATTTACATAAACCCTTCTTTATATACCAAGCAAAAATTACCAGCCTATTCATTACAATAATGATTGGGTGTTTATATTATTAGAATTAGAGTTACTCCATCCACTATTATTAACCAACTATCATTAATCTTCATTAGATATCACTACTACTCCAAGTAACACTATAAGCATTACCACAAGTAATGCTACCTATACCCACTTCATAGCAATACTCCTCAAAAGAGCATTGCACTAATACCCTTTCAAAGGATTGTCATCATGACCATTCATGCTTTAAACGTTATCCAGTATGTACGTGAAAACTTAAAACAAGCTCTAAGCATTAAAGTGGGTTCAAAGTTTCATAATAGCCTAGCATTAGCTATCAAAGAGATTAAACAGCAAAATGAACAACTCACTGCTCATCCGCTAGTAAATCTTTTTAACGAACTCTTCTTTGAGCATAGAGATTTAGATGTACACAACCTAGCACCACTTGCCGCTAGTTGTTTGAATGTTGCGCTAATGGATCTAAAGACAAATCTCGACAAAGCCACATTCAAAAAGAAACTTCATAATGCCATGAGAGGTAATAAACGTAACCATGAAAGCCTAGTTCAATACCTGGATGGTCTTTTCGAACATCACGCTAAACTTCTCATCGTTAGACTGGATATCCATTATGCAGAATCTATCAGTAACGATATTACCTTTGATAAAGCAGTTAAAGACCGTACCGATTATATAAACGCTATCAAGCGTAAATATAACCATCTGGTGGGTTATATCTGGAAGATGGAGTGTGGTCGTCAACGAGGTATTCATCATCACCTTATCTTCATCTTCAATGGGCATAGGGTACAAAATGACATTATCTTATGTAAGCAACTAGGAGAAGATTGGAAATCAATGAGTGATGAACCTAGGACGTATTACAACTGTAATGCTGACAAGGATAAATACGAATACTGGAAGTCATACGGTATTGGGACTGTAACCTATAACGATAGTGATAAACGAGACGTACTGCAAGATAAAGTGATTAGTTACCTGACTAAGAATGACGAGGAGATGTTAGCCCTTACGCCTCTTGGATGTCGTGTAGTAGGTAAAAGTCAATTACCTGCCACAAAGCAATCAGGAGGCCGTAGAAGAGACTATTAACTAAATAGCGCCTTCGGGCGCTCTTATTACTCATTAAGCGATAACGTCTAAAAAAACACTCCATGCCATATCGTTTGAAGAAGTAACCCTACTCCTTCTCCCTTTAACTCATGGAGAAAAACAATGTCTACTGATTACTCAATTCTGAATGATAAGTTTGTTGATATGGCCTTCATCACCAAATTAACCGGATTAACGGATAAGTGGTTCTACAAGCTGATTAAAGACGGTGAGTTTCCTAAGCCAATCAAATTAGGCATAAGTTCTCGTTGGTTAGAAAGTGAAGTAGAAGCATGGCTACAGCAACGTATTGCTCAATCCAGAGGTTAAGCCATTCTCATAGATCAACCACCCATAATCAGAATAATCACCATTTCCACGCAACTTCTTGCTCACTTTATAGATGTTTACTCTGGCTGCGCAACTTTTGCCGGCTAATTTTCAAGGTTTGCGCGATTTATTGCTCAAAGATGAATGAAATAAAAATACACATCGTTGTATCACATTGATACTTATGGTTATTCTACTTTGGCATGGAAAGTGCGTTGAAAATCACTAAAGAGGACTCTCCCTCTTAATTTACGCTTGTAAGGAGCATCGCAATGCCAACTCCATGTTATATCTCTATCGAAGGCAAAACCCAAG
>CAMFHA010000171.1 GCA_945952115.1 uncultured Legionella sp.
GAATGAGCCTTTTTTTTGTTCAATGCAAGCATTTTGAAAGATCACGGGTATAAATTTTCCGCTCCCTAACGGTCGCGGCTCGGATATCTCGCTCATATTT
Organism: uncultured Legionella sp.; assembly: GCA_945952115.1. Lineage (GTDB taxonomy): Bacteria > Pseudomonadota > Gammaproteobacteria > Legionellales > Legionellaceae > Legionella. The sequence goes on from CAMFHA010000171.1 coordinate 101, forward strand.
TAGTCATTTAAATGCAATCGCCGTGACAAATGTTTGTATATTACTTTCTGCTTGAGCACATTTAAGATAAAATCTTTTTATTTTCTTAAAGGCTAATCAAAAGTGAGTGATTTAAAGCGCATTCGTAATTTTTCTATTATTGCCCATATTGATCATGGCAAATCAACTTTAGCAGATCGCTTTATTCAAATTTGTGGTGGTTTAAGCGACCGAGAGATGAGTGCTCAAGTACTGGACTCTATGGATATTGAAAGAGAACGGGGGATTACTATTAAAGCACAATGTGTATCCCTTAATTATACAGCACAAGATGGAAAAACTTATTTACTTAATTTTATTGATACTCCTGGCCATGTGGATTTCAGTTATGAAGTATCTCGTTCATTAGCTGCTTGTGAAGGCGCTATTTTAGTTGTAGATGCTGCACAAGGAGTAGAGGCACAAACTGTAGCCGTATGTTATACCGCTATTGATCAATCACTTACAGTATTACCGGTATTAAATAAAATTGATTTGCCTCAAGCAGAACCTGAGCGAGTTATTGCGGAAATTGAAGATATTATTGGAGTGGATGCCCATGATGCTATTCGTGTGAGCGCAAAAAGTGGAATAGGCGTGACCGATGTTTTAGAAGCTTTAGTCTCTAATATTCCGCCTCCAGAAGGCGATCTGCACAAACCTTTACAAGCGCTTATTATTGATTCTTGGTTTGATAGCTATTTAGGGGTAGTTTCTTTAGTACGTATTGTGAATGGCTCTATTCGCAAAGGCGATAAAATGCGCGTTATGTCGACTGGTCGGGTTTATGAAGTAGATCAAGTGGGTGTTTTTACTCCTAAACGCACTAAATTAGATGCTTTACATGCTGGCGAAGTAGGTTATGTTGTTGCTGGAATTAAAGAAATTCAAGGGGCACCAGTAGGGGATACTTTAACTTTAGATAAACACCCTGCGGATAACGTTTTACCTGGATTTCAACGTGTTAAACCTCAGGTTTATGCGGGTTTATTTCCTATTAGTGCTGATGATTTTGAAGCATTTAGAGAAGCACTAGCTAAATTAAGCTTAAATGATGCGTCTTTATTTTATGAGCCTGAATCTTCAGAAGCCTTAGGATTTGGTTTCCGTTGTGGTTTCCTAGGAATGTTACATATGGAAATCATTCAGGAGCGTTTAGAACGTGAATATAATCTAGATCTTATTTCTACTGCACCTACGGTAGTTTATCAGATTGTAACAACGAAAGGTGAAACCTTATTAATTGATAATCCATCTCATTTACCTCCATCACCACAAATTAAAGAAATGTATGAGCCTATTGTTCGTGCCAATATATTAGTACCACAAGATTATTTAGGGCAAATTATTACATTATGTGTGGAGCGTCGGGGAATTCAGGTCAACATGACTTATAGCGGTCGTCAGGTTTCTGTAACTTATGATATTCCTATGAGTGAAGTAGTATCTGATTTCTTTGATCGCCTAAAGTCGGTAAGCCGTGGTTATGCTTCTTTAGATTATAATTTTCTACGTTTTGATCAGGCAGATTTAGTTAAGATGGATATTTTAATTAACAGTGAAAAAGTAGATGCTTTAGCCGTTATTGTTCATCGTTCTGCTTCTCATAGTCGAGGCAAATTAATTGCAGAAAAGATGAAAGATCTTATTCCTCGTCAAATGTTTGATGTGGCTATTCAAGCTGCCATTGGTAGTCATATTATTGCTCGTCAAACAGTAAAAGCTTTACGCAAAAACGTGACTGCAAAATGTTATGGTGGAGACGTTACTCGAAAGCGCAAACTGTTAGAAAAACAAAAAGCGGGTAAAAAAAGGATGAAGCAAGTAGGACACGTAGAGATACCGCAAGAAGCGTTTATGGCTGTTTTTCAAACAGATAAGAAATAATAAGAAGCAAGATCAAGCATTGACTTAAAATAAGTGCGAATGTACAATATGAGTGCATTTTTGAATTATTTAACTCAACATGAACATATTAATTATTACAGCTCCTTTTGAAGCTGAAAATACCGGAGATATTACTTATGCACGTCAGATTGAGCAATTTCTAAGTAGATTAGGTCAGAATGTTCGATATCTACGTGCTCAAGAATTAGGGTTGGCAACGGAAGTTGGCAGATCTCTTGATACATCAATTCGTATAAACTTGGTTCAAGATTCCTTAAAAAAAATAGGTGATTCATTAATAAAACATATCTTAGATAATATTTCTAATGATACGGTCTTATTTATCCATTTTAGAGTTCCTCATACAGGATTTAGTTTTTCTGCGGAGCATTTGTCACAATTAAAATTAAACGGTTATAGAATATGTGCTTTAATTCATGAGCATGCTTCCAATAGAGAAGAACCTGTTGATATAGAAAGAAATTATCAAACTGCTCAGTTAATTCCTTTTTTTGATCGAATTATTATGTTTAATCCTGCAGATAGAGAGGGCCTGTTAAAGACTACAACTACTAGGAATTTTTATCATTGTGTGGCTGATGATAAATCGTTGTTAGCTAGTACGTGGACTTTGTTTCAAGTAGGAGATACATATCCTTCACATCATTTATTGAAAAAACGAATTTCTCTTATACCCGTTCCAATTTTAAGTGCGCCTCAATACGAGCCAGGATCAGAAAATAGACCTAATGACGTTCTGATGTTTGGAACTATTCGGCGCAATAAGGGCAATACTGCTGTGTTAAATTTAGCTCATTTATTAGTGGATAAAAAAATCAATGACATGCAGATTAAGATTGTAGGTAGGGTATTTTCTGATCCAAATGGTCTTCGTGCTTTTCAGCAATATACATCAGAAACTTATCCAGAAGGATCTGGATTTGTTGTTAATTTAGAGCCTCTAGAAAAAATGCTAGAGCGAAGAGAAGCCATAATAGAATCAGGTTGTTCCTTGGATGACTATGAAACACGTTTTAATGTGTTATGTAAAGAGATCATTAGCAATTTAGAATTACAAGTTACACATGATAAAAGAAAAGCATTGCATATAGAATTGCATATAGATGTGAATGACGCTGAATTTAAGGTTTTATGTCATCAATCTCGTTATGGAATGAAATTTGATAAAAAAGGATTTTGCAATAATGCTTCAAGTATTATTAACATGATGGGATTAGGATTACTTGTAATATCAAATAGAACCCATATGACTGATCAAACAAGGTTTGGCGAGTCCCAAGATATTTTGCCCTTGGTTTTATTAGATGAAGCAGAGCCTAGTGCTGAACATCTTTTTGAGATCCTCTCAAATTTAGAAAGTAATGTGTCTTTAAGACAAAAGATTCTAAAAAATCTGGAGCAAACCATGACAGATTTTTTTGATCCTATGCGAGTTACAAGTAGCGTTCTTGATGTACTTCAAAAAACCGCTAAAAATGAAGAAATTGAGGACAACAAAGCTTGTTTTTCCTTTGTATCACTTCATTAACGTAACATCAGTTAGTGTTTTTATAAGCGTTCATATCGCTGGTTACGTAATAGGTCACCCCTAATAAACTTCTTTGGAGTTTATTAAGGGTGCACATT
>CAMFHA010000172.1 GCA_945952115.1 uncultured Legionella sp.
GGACATTTTGAAATGAGCATTCGCTGCGCGAATTTTACGCTCATTTCAAACCACTTCGCACGCAAGCGTGCTTCGTTATGCCCCTTAATTAAATGTTATCAGGAAAAGGGTTTGGCTAATGTATTATGCGAATGCAATTCTTTTATAGTTGTTTTAGTCAAGTACTACAGCGCATGCGAACTTTAATTCTTCATCTTATCATGTTTAATTTTTCGTAATATGACGTGAATTGTTGATAGATAGAAATAGAACATCCAACTTAGCCATATAGCAGCATCATAAGCTGTTTTTTGTTTGTCATTATGATGTCTAATGCCGAAATTATTTGCAATATTAAATAAATCCTTCTCGTCATTATTTGTTAGTAACTCTTGAACCTGTGGTCTAAGGTATTCCAGCACATCTGCTAGGTCACGAACTGCTTGCCGTCGATCGTCTATGCTTGAACCATGCCTCCGAAATTTGTTGGTGGCTGCATTGATTCGCCCAATAATATTGCTATCTTTAGATGGTACGTCAGCGTTAAATATCTGCTCAAAACCTTCTTCTGGCTTATGAAGTACTTCACCACTAGTCGTAAGCTCAAATTTATTTTTATAGTGACCTAGCACAGTGTTGATCTTCTTACAGTAAATTTCTTGGCCTTCACGCTTATTGAATGTTTCCCAGTGCATCCCGCAGTCGTTATACGAATGCATTACTCCACCGATTGGTTTAGATACGTGTTGATATAAAAACTCTATTACATCAAGAAAATCATCTTCTGTATAGCTTGATGCAAACTCAGAGATCGGCCACAAATTTTTCTTACGAATAGCAAGCAGAATCTCTAACTCTATATCTTTTATATTTCCTTCTATGTGGTTAGCGTCAACGCACCAAAACCCGAAGGCTTCGCTAAAATATCCATCTGTTTCTAATTGTCTGTATACTCTAGTAAATAGATCAACTGTATCCTCTAATGATAATCCATCTAAATTTGGATTTATCCCGATTCGTTGTGAGTAATATTTATGGTTCATAACTTCTTTGTCGCTCGCGTGTAGTTAAGCACTAATGAAAGTATAGTAACGATTATTTTGGTGTTGGCTAAAACGTAAAGCGCTATTTTGTGAGCGCTGCATGATTTTATAGGTGATACATAAAATTAGCCTATTGAATATGAGCTTCAATGCATACGGATTTTCTGGCATCTAGTTCCATGATAACAAGAAGTTCAAGCAGGGACATTTTGAAATGGGCATTCGCTACGCGAATTTTATGCCCATTACAAACCACTTCGCACGCGAGCGTGCTACGTTATGCCCCTTAACTAAATGTTATGTGTTCTGCTAGAGTGTTCTCATTTCTCTCTGCATCAAAAGGATATGAATATGCAAACTGTGGCATCGTTGATTGAGATAGTACTGCTGAAAATTAATGATCTTGATGATGTATTGGAAAAAGCTGAATTGGCGTCTGATACTGAAAAGGAGATCTACGCTAGAATGTATAAATCATTTATATTCTGGCTTAAGCAGCTTACAATTGAGTATGAACATAACGAATACTCATTAAGTGACGATTATAAATACATTCTATTGCCTATGCTAAGAGATATTTTAGCCAAAACTGATGAAGGTTCAGACTTTGCTAAAATTAATGAATCTTTATATGACGCACAAGATTTGGCACAGTATTATAAAAGTCAACTTAAAACAATAAAAAGTTAAGTTGTTGGGGCGTAATAATGAAAGAGAATTTTTATGATCTGAAACGAGAGTCTAGCCTGATAAGAACGGTTATTGATGAACAGAAATTATCTGATTTGCCGCTTATTCCTGAATCTTTTCCTGTCGGAAGTTGTAAGTTAGCTTCGTTTCTATTGGCTTACCATTTTAATCTGACTTTTAAAAAGTTCATGGTAAGAGGAGTGTCTGGTAAACTAAAGATTGATAATAGTGTTTCTCATTTTTGGTTAGAAATAGATGAGTTTATAATTGATATTACAGCAGATCAATTTAACGACTATTTTGGACAGAAAGCTTTAATAAATAAAAGTGGTGCGTTTCCAAAAGTTATAGTTGAGAAACGCAGTTCGTCTGATTTTTATCAGCTGTTTACGGTTGTTGATAAAGAGGTGATAAATTTTAATAGTGACGAGTATGGTGAAGATTTTATGGCTGATATGCATTACACATACAAATATTTGCTGCAAAAAAACACATAACAAAAAATTAAAGCAGGGACATTTTGAAATGGGCATTCGCTTCGCGAATTTTAAGCCCATTTCAAACCACTTCGCACGCAGGCGTGCTCCGTTATGCCCCTTAATTAAATGTTATCAAGAAATTGTCTAAATCAACATTTTCGGTGGCGTTGAATAGTTATGACAGGGTTATCTGAAGTAAGATAGTGCCAATAAGCGGCTAAATTATTGGCACGATTCTATTAGCTAATCATTGAATTTTTCTCTAGCCATTCTAAAGTTACTAATGTTGCGAAAGAACAAATGCTCTTATTGTCCGAACCAATGAACTTTAATTCTTCAATTTCTGACTCAGGATGTAGATGACCGCTGTAATTAGATAAGTAGCAAGTTAACTTAACAGTAACACCTTCACGTTTTCCGTCCGCTTGCGCTTCAAACGTACCAATGTATTTTATGGTTTCAGGTATTAAATCAACGCCTAGCTCTTCTTTTATTTCGCGGAGTAGGGCTTGCTCATCCGATTCACCAACTTCGCGCTTACCACCTGGCAGATAAAACAGTGATTTACCTTTTGACCTAACGGTTAAAAGTTTACCATCACGAATGAGTATCCAAGCTAATTTATCAATTATCATTTTCACTAACCTAAATTTGGTTACAGCATAGGACTATGTTCGCGGCTTGATATACTATATTGCTCAGGCCTTTACCATAGCGTAGACTGTTAGTTGTGAACTTAGTATACAAATTTTTCTGCTGATAGAAAATTAGCCAGTTACTTGGTGTTATGTATTTTGGTGGCCTTGTTAGCTGTGGGTTCTTGATAACAACAAGTTCAAGCAGGGACATTTTGAAATGGGCATTCACTACGTGAATTTTATGCCCATTTCAAACCGCTGCGCACGCAAGCGTGCTACGCTATGCCCCTTAGCTAAATGTTAGCTGAAAGGCGAATTTAATAGGCTTTTGTGGGTTAAATTTGCGCTCTTGCTATAGTATATTTTTACGGCTCAATTGTATTTTTTCTTCGATTTTGCTTTTGCGTTGAATGGGGGAGTTGTCTTGGCTACTTCATCGTTTACGTAAATGTCGTATTCTTTCCAGTAGTGTATTCGGCGTAATTTGGTCAAGTTGCCGATGTATCTTCAGTGTTCACGGTAAGTCAGTATTCTTTCCAATCCTGTGCATTGTTGGTGAGCGGTCGCGTTGAAGAATCTGTGGTTTAGGCGAATGTAATCCTGTTTTCTTTTCAGTCAGCTGGTTCGGCTGCAACTAACAGTTTTGGCATAGCTACAACTGCAAAATCGTATTCTTTCCTATTGTTTGCATGGTGCGTAGCTGCACGAAATCAGCGTTCTTTTGCACAATTGAAGGCGAATGGTCCAGTCACGTGCATCATTGCGAATAGAATAGGGTAAGTACAATGCTCGCCAAGGTCT
>CAMFHA010000173.1 GCA_945952115.1 uncultured Legionella sp.
ATGACAATTTTCAGTTATTGAAAACTTAGTATTTTGAAGTTTCTTGGGTATATTAAGCTTTATTATTTTTTAATAAAAAATTTTTTCGTATATTTGAATTTATTTAAAGATAATATGGGGAAATCATCAGTAAAAATGATTGATTATAAAAATAATAAGATGGCTTTATTCGTACGTGGTTCAAACAACGTTATCTATCATAGTATTTTTGAAGCTTTTTATGATCCTTCTTTAATATCATCACTTCCATCCAATATTAGCTTTAAAATTGGGTATTTTTGCGGGATTAATTTTAATGATTTCATCACATTATGCAAAAAAAAATCTCTTGACTATTCTATATATGTAAGCTCTGAGCAACAATATAGTTGTTCAATAATAGCTACTGCTAGAAATAAGAATATTATATTTAAATGCATTTCATCAAAATGTACAAAAGAGATCAGTATGAGTCCTTCTGATATCGGAAATCAAGAAGGATTAATTAATAAATTTCACCCTATTCAGGCATGTTATATAGGGTTACTCTCTGGTTCTTTAATAAAATGAAATCATTAAAATGTTGAGCTTGAAATAGTGGGATGAGGAGAAAAGTAAAAAATTATATCTTTTAATTGACCAACCTCATCGCTTTCTCCGAGAACTAACTCAAATTCTTCTTCGATATTAATTCTGCTTTCTATAGACGAACTTACATCTAATTTATCTGAAAGATAATTAAATAATGTTAAATGTGGATCATATTTATCATTTCTTGTTGGCTTTACAATATTTAAAACTACGTCAAATGTTTCTATTAATTTTTCATTAGATTCTGGAAGTAAAGATAACCAAAATATAGTTCTATCAAAAGAAATATTGCTAAATTTATTAAATACCAAAGAAATATTATGATCATTAATAGATGAACAAACAGTTCTCCAAATTTCACTTATTTGACTTTCATCAGCAATAAACTGAGATATTGTTACGTGTGGAAGGGAATTCTTTCCTAAACAATAATTGTGTATTTTTGTTTTGTAGATATTTGCTAAGTTAACAAATTTCTCTGAATGTTGTTTTGGTACATAAGCAATATTAAATCTAATCATCTTTCAAACGACTACTTGCTACTTCTTAAATGATGCATAGATAATACGACAACCCCAATTATTTTGTGTTCGCTTTCAATGAAGTTTAGTGAATCCGAGTTCTGAATAATCGGTAATAATTTCATTGTTGGTGGATCAATCATTAATTCACGAAGGGAAACTGCTCCGTCCTTTTTAATTCTAATAAGAATTAAGTCACCGTCTATTGGATTACATTCGGGATCAATAACAAAAAAAGTACCTGTTGGGAATCTTGGATACATAGAAGGCCTGCTTTCTATAGCATAAGCATTTAAACTGAGATTGTCACTAGAAACTAAAGGTATTGGTAACCAATTAACCCAATTCTGATAGTCAATTGAATTTAAAAATTCATTATTTGATATTTGTTCCCATGACATAATAGGGACAGCTTTTGGATTACTATTATTTTTTAATGTGTTTACAACAAGTTCAATAGGATTAAGCAATGTATCTAAGCTTACATTAAAGTATGCGGCAATTGACTTTAATGTTGAAACTCTAGGATCAGTTGTATGTCCACTTATAAGTCGATGAATTGTGTTATAAGGTAGGCTTAATGCACGAGCCAGATCACTTTCTGAAACATTATTTTCTTTCATTAATAAAGAAAGATTGCTAGACAAGTCTTTATTAAACTTATCTAAAGAATGATTACTAAGAAGTTGTTCTACCAAAATTATTCTCATTTTTATAAATAGCCCAGGGTAACATTTTTTTACTTATTTGAGAATATATTATTATTTTTACTTTTGTATAATCCAAAATTATTTACTTTTTAGTAAAAGTAAAATATCATTATTTTACTTTTGTGTAATATGCAATGCCAAAGTTATTCTGGCTTTTTCGCTAATGAAATGAAAATTAATACTGAGCTGGGTATTGCTGAAGGTAACTAGGGAATTTATTGTGATGATAAGGAATTATGAATATGTTTGAACCAGCTCTACAATTTAAAAATCAAGAAAAGCAATACCTTCCATTTGATTATTCAGCTAATGATTTGGCACATATCCAAAATATTCTGCAGTCTCAAGTCTCTTTAGTTTCTATCAAAGAAATTAATAAGCTCCGTCAATTGATAGCACAAGCCGCTGCAGGAGACTATTTTTTAATCCAATTAGGAGATTGTGCGGAAAGTTTTTATGAATGTGATCCCGATACAACTTATGCAAAATTAGAATTTATTCAACAAGTAGCGGAATTTTTTCAAAGAAAAACTGGGCATAAGATACTCCAGGTTGGTCGAATTGCAGGGCAATATGCAAAGCCTAGAAGCAATACTTATGAGATTTCTCAAAATGAACGGATTTATTCTTACTTTGGTGATATGGTGAATCAAGTACACAATCAGCATCGTACTCCTGATCCTTGGCGAATGCTCTTAGGTTATAATTGCTCCGCATCTATTTATAGCGCAATAAATCAATGGAATCGAGAGCTAAAAACAGAGCAAAAAATACACACAAGTCATGAAGCGTTATTGCTTTGTTATGAACAAGCATTAACTCGACTGGATAAACGAACGGGATTATATTATAACCGTTCAACGCATTTTCCATGGTTGGGTAAGCGTACCATCACTAGTATGGAGCACATTGACTATTTGAAAAAAATTGCCAACCCGATAGCACTAAAAATAGGGCCAGATACTTCTATTCCAACACTGATAAAAACCATTAGTCAATTAGATCCTAGTTATATTCCTGGCCGTATCACGTTGATTCCCAGATTAGGAGCACAACAGGTTCATCGCATTTTGCCACAATTAATTAAAGCAGTGAAAGAAACACAGCGTACTGTTTTATGGAGTTGTGATCCCATGCATGGAAATACCCAAACTCTAAGCTCGGGAAGAAAGATTAGAAAACTCAGTGCTATTGTTGAGGAAATCAAGAGTTCTTTTTTGATTCATAGAACAATGGGCAGCCAATTGAATGCCCTTCATCTTGAGGCAACACATCAAAATGTAATGGAATGTGTCGATTACAAATCCTCAATTAGTAGTTCAGTTACTGATTTTAAGAAAAACTATAGAAGCTTAATGGACCCTCGTTTAAATTACGCACAAACCATGCATGTCATTCAATGCGTCGCAAAATATTATACTGAGTGTTAATAAGAGATTTATACATGGACGAACAAAGAGACATAATACAACTTGGTACATTAGGACCATCAGGAACGAGTAGTGAGGCGGCGGCAGCCTATTTTATTCAGACTAATGAAAAGAATCCTAAAAACTATTCGATTACATTATTGAATAGTTTTCAATCGGTTTTGCATGGGTTAATCCATGGGGAGCTTTCTATGGCATTAGTTCCACATGCGTACCATGATATTAATTTATTTTACATTAACCCTCAAGTTGCGGGTGCGATTTTAAGTGCGGTTAAATCTATTTCACCTCGCCCGCTTGCGGGAG
>CAMFHA010000174.1 GCA_945952115.1 uncultured Legionella sp.
GATTCTAGGTTTTCTTTTCCCGCCAACGTAGTTGGCTCTGAGCGAAGCGCCTTGTAAACATCGGATTATGTGGGTTTATTGATCCTGATGACTTCAGTGATGCAATTAAAAAGCATCCTTTGTACAAACAGTTTTATACTGTCATTTCGTAATCTATTCTAATATAGTGACTTTTTCTGTGCAGAGAGATAAATAAGAATTTACCGCGTTATATAGGAGATGGATTCTAGGTTTTCTTTTCCCGCCAACGTAGTTGGCTCTGAGCGAAGCGCCTTGTAAACATCGGATTATGTGGGTTTATTGATCCTGATGACTTCAGTGATGCAATTAAAAAGCATCCTTTGTACAAACAGTTTTATACTGTCATTTCGTAATCTATTCTAATATAGTGACTTTTTCTGTGCAGAGAGATAAATAAGAATTTACGGCGTTATATAGGAGATGGACTCTAGGTTTTCTTTTCCCGCCAACGTAGTTGGCTCTGAGCGAAGCGCCTTGTTCCGATTTAACATTGAGATTCCTAAGTATCAAGGTGACCTTGTTTCTCCAAAGGATCAATATCTAGGAACGCTTGCTAAGGTAATTGCACAAACGAACGTTTTTGAGCAAGAAAAAATGAGTTCCATTAAATAACGTGTTTACTGGGGTTATTTATTCTCAATAACCATTCTTGATATTGACTTCTCATTACATTATACTTCACATGAGTTTTAAGAATAAGGACAATCAGTCAATGCCAACGATTAGTGTATTTTATGGAATTTTAATTCAAATGTTTTGGAATGATCATGCACCGCCACACTTCCATGCTGTTTATGGGGAATATCAGGGAATTATTGATATTAAATCACTAACGATGTTGGAAGGTAACTTACCAAGGCGGGCTTTAAACCTTATATTAGATTGGGCTGAATTACATCAAGCAGAATTAATAACAGATTGGGATCTGTGTACCCAAAAGAAAATGCCTAATAAAATTGAACCGTTACGCTAGGAGAAGCCGATGTACTGGAATGTGACCCAAGTAGAACCGCAACAACACCTTTTGCTGAAGGTGAAATTTGAAGATGGCCTAGAAGGAACCGTTCGATTCAAGCCATCCCATTTAACCGGTGTGTTTGAAGCTTTAAAAGATGAGGCTTATTTCAAAAAAGCTTTTGTCAACTATGGTGCTGTTACTTGGCCAGGTGAGCTCGATCTTGCGCCTGATGCGATGCATAAAGAAATTAAAGATCATGGTGAATGGGTTTTGGAGTAAACTATGCTTGTGGGCTATGCACGTGTTTCAACAGTTGATCAAAATTTAGATCTTCAGATTTCAGCTTTAAATGAAGTTGGTTGTGAAAAAATCTATCAAGATCAACTATCTGGCACAAGGGTAAGCCGGCCAGGATTAGAAATGGCGCTGGAAGTATTAAGAAAAAATGATACTTTGGTTGTTTGGAAGCTTGATCGATTAGGACGAACTGTTAAGGGACTAATTGATTTGGTTAACCAATTACATCAGAAGGACATCCATTTTAAAAGCGTTACTGATAATGTTGATACCTCCACACCGGCAGGTCGTTTCTTTTTTCATGTTATGGCAAGCCTTGCTCAAATGGAACGTGAATTAATGGCTGAACGAACTAAAGCAGGCTTAGCTGCTGCAAAAGCAAAAGGACGGGTTGGTGGTCGCAAACGAAAAATGACTCAAAGTAAAATTGAGTCGGCTAAACAATTACTGGCGAATGGCACGTTACCTAAAGACGTCGCACAAAATCTTGGCATATCGATACCAACTTTATATCGTTGGATTCCTGCCTCAAACCAAATTTAAGTGAGTCAACAAATGAATTGTGAAATTGTTCCTATAACTGAAGGACACATTGAAGATTTTTGGGCTGCTGTTGACAGCGTTGCTCGTGAACATAAATACTTGGCGTTTTTAGAGGGCCCACCAATTAGCACAACCAAAGATTTTGTATTGCAAAACATCAATGGTAACTGGCCTCATTTTGTTGCAATACACGATGGAAAAATAATTGGATGGTGTGATATTAGCGCCTTGGATCGCCCTGTTTTTGCTCACATTGGTTCATTAGGAATTGGAGTATTGGCTCCTTATCGAAGCCAGGGTGTTGGAAAAGCATTAATGACAGCAGCACTTCAAAAAGCAAAATTAAAAGGATTAACACGGATCGAGCTCACTGTGCGGGAGAATAATAAACGAGCCATTGCGCTTTATGAAAAACTAGGATTTGAAGAAGAAGGTGTTCATAAAAATGGTGTATGTATCAATGGTAAATATGAAAATCATATTTTTATGGCACTTTTATTTTCTTAATAAACAATCAACATGTGTAAAATTGGTTGAATTTCCCTATCAATACTTATTATTGACATTTACTTTGACAATCTACTGACATCGACTTAGAAAAGTCACATAAAGTATACTTTAATATGACAAACATTATGGATAAGTGATTTTTGGATATAGTCATTTTCTTGTATTTATGTGTATTGTGTGTATAATTAAAGAATGAAAAGCGCAGAAATAATAAAAATAATAGAACGAGATGGTTGGGTTCAATGTCACCAGAAGGGTAGTCATTGCCAATTTAAACATCCCGATAAAAAGGGAAGGGTGACAGTGCCTCATCCTAAAAAAGATTTACCTATAAAAACGGTGACCAGTATTTTTAAACAAGCTGGTATTAATAAGGAGGATATAAAATGAGATATCCTGTAGTAATACATAAAGATGAACAGAGTGATTTTGGTGTCAGTGTCCCGGATATTCCTGGGTGCTATTCTGCTGGCAGCACTTATGATGAGGCGTTAATCAACGCTATTGAGGCGATTGAATGTCATCTCGAAGGATTGTTAATGGATAATGAATCTCTTCCGGTAGGTACGATAATTGATCGATGGATTGATGATGAAGAGTTTCAAGGTGGTGTATGGGCATTTATAGATATTGATTTAAGCCAAATATCAGGTAAGTCCAAACGCGTTAATATAACTATGCCAGAGCGCGTTTTAAGCTTAATTGATTTGTATGCTAAAAATCATTCTATAAAAAATCGATCTTCTTTTTTAGCAGATGCAGCACTTAGCTATATGGACAGTCATAAATAATTCTCAATGGCTTAAGCCCCTATGCTGTGATGCAAAAATTCAAAGACTATATATTTTTTATGAACCAATTCTTTTATTCATAAAAAATTGTAAATCAGCTCAAAAGGCGCTTATCATATTCGATAATAAAGAATATGTTTGCATTAGTATTCATTTATATTTTTGAGTCACAGCAAAAGTTTAGGAGCTTAAGGCCTAAATAGAGCTTCTTAATCAAAATATGAATGAAACCCATGCTGGTAGCCCTTGGGATCATCCAGCCAATCATCAACTTCCTTGAGGAAAACAATATCTTCATCATCGGGTTCAATAGGGAGTAAGCGTCCGAGTGGTGCTATTTTCTTGCTGATTTGATTAATAATATCTTCAATTGAAGAGGCTA
>CAMFHA010000175.1 GCA_945952115.1 uncultured Legionella sp.
ATAGGATAAACGCTACCACATAATTTTTCTAGATACTTAATGAGGTCTGCTTAGTACGATTGATAAAATGTTCGGATCAATCAAACTATATATAATGGGTATTTTATTATTTCTTGCTGCGATAGCAGGAATGAGAAAAGTTTTTTTCATGATAGTGGGCATTATTTTAGTGATTGAAGTTATTATTGGCTGATGCTCTATTCTCTATTTCATGAGTAAATTATTAAAAAAAATTCTCACTAAACACTTCTGTTAAAATCTAATCATTGCTTCCGTATGCTGATTTTACTTCTATTCAATAGCCTATACACAGAGATATCCACAGAAATTGTGGATAAAATTAAAATCGCCTTTTTAACAAAAATACGCTATACGTCTTATAAATAAAGGAATCTCTCGATAGTTAAGCAGTTTTTTATACGTGTTATTGGAGAGAAGAAAAATCAGTTATCCACAGGAATAGCTTGAAAAATAAGAGAATTTGCTCGTCCATTGTAGCAGAGCTTTTTAATTTTTACAGGGAAAATTTCACTTTTAATAAAAATTAATTTTCAAAATAAAAGCATTATTCAAACACATCGCTCATCGTGAATAAATATTTGAACTTAAGTCTTAACCTTAACTAGATGTATTAAAAACAAAGAGAATATTGAACAGTTAACCTCTCTTTATTGAATGCGCTTTCATTTTCTAGCTCCAGAATAGATCTATTATTTAATGAGGTATAGATTGACTCACATTCTCTAATTCAGCGCTTATTGATTTAAGATTAGTATTGGTTTTATGAGCAAAAACCCCTAGTCTTAATTGTCCTGAAATGGATGGTGGAGATTTAATTAAGTGCTTTATTTCAGAAACTATCTGTGCATGTATCTCCCTCGCACTTGCATTAATGCTTGCGTTGACTTGCTCAAATTCTAACTTTTTGTCCAATTCTTCTTCTAAACACAAATGAATGCCAGGGTAAATAGAATTAATAAAAATTTCTGCGTTACAATATTTTGCATCAAATGCTTGGAAGGCTTGTTCTAAAGCATAGAGATCTAATAAAGATTGAGAAAAGCTTGCTCTTTCAGGATGAAAATAATAATTATAAATTAGATCTAGTGCATTGCTAGCTCCATTTTCAGATTGTATGCGATTGCAATGTTGAAAATAAGTATATCTTGCTTGTATTTGATTAAAATATTCAAGACTGAGCCGATCAAAAATTTTAATTATATTGTTATAACTCACTCTAAGCTTATGGTTTTCATCTAAATATTTAACCATAGGGACTAGGGTATTTTTGTATAAATTAAGATAATGAGTAGAGCGATTAATCATACAAAATTGAGTCTCATCAATAATCGCAATATATTCAATGTTTTCTTCAAGTGAGAATAATTGAAATTTTGCAGATTTTGGTCGACTCACTGAAGAGCACGCAAACCAAAAAGGGATGGACTCTTCCTTAAAAACTGAATTTTTTACTAGTATATTGAGTAAACCGTTTTCATTAAATTCCAAATACACCCATTGCACTCTACCTTCAATAGTCCCTATGTAGGGCCCTGAGCGATGATATTGACTCATATAAATACCGTATTAAATTATGTGCTTATATTATCCCATAAAAATATAAAATAATCTATATGAATAAATTACAACCAAATTAAGAATGATATCTTGAGGGCTATGTCGCAAATTTTACCAATAAGACGCCTTCCATTTTCCATAGCAGATAAATTAGTTGGAGTAATATTCAATGAAAACTCAATTTGACTTAAGCTCTCACAATGCCGTAGCTCTTTGAGTAAAAGACCGGGTTCACTGTGCTCATCAATAAGATCGCCAACAATATCATCAAATGGCTTAAACTATTTTTATTTCAAAAAAATTAAAAAACAAAAAATTCACTATGAACTATAATGTTACAAAATAATATAAAAATACACAGAGTTTTTTATGATTACTGAAAATTGTCCCACACTATACAAGCACTACCCTTTCTTGGAGTTTGTAGGCGATAGTTTAGAAAAGCATTTTTGTCACTGGTTTAATCTGGAAGAGATAGAGGGAAAAATTTCAAACAGATCCATAGAAGAATTTAAAAAAGGAAGTTATGGTCAATTTTTTGATGCCTGTATGAATTCTGTTAAAAATTGTCTTAGTGAAGATGAAGTAATAAAAACATTAACTAATTTTCTTAACTCAGCGGAAACAATAAGGAAGTATTTTGGTGAAAACTACCTATTAATTCCTTATGCACCCGGCCAAAATCAGCCACAACTAGGTTTTCTAGAAAAAATGGCAAGCTATACCTTCTTAGCAGCAGATGAGCCAGTCACAGAATTAGATTTCAAACGCATTATTCATGCTTATCCCCAATATAAGCATTCTGGACATTCTTCACCAATAAAAAACATCAAAGTATTTCAAAGTGATTATCTTTCAACTACTTACTTCACTCAAGCGGAACTTAACTGCGATGCTTGTGTTATCAACTTAAACACTAATTTATTAGAGCCAGCAAAATGGGGTGTGCTAAAAAAAGGAACTCTCAACAGTGATTTTTACTGTGAGATGAGCATCACAGAAGCTGAAAAAAAATTACTTTAACAACGATTTGGAGCTATTAATTATCAAGGGCAAACGGCAAATAACTTAAGGTCAACAGGATACTCTGCTTTTGCATGGCTCGATCAAGAGGTTATGAAAAACTATAAATCAAAGGTTGAGTCTGATTTTAAAAATCAACAGAAAGATTTCATTTTTGCTCACTTTGCAGGAGATAACAAAGGCTTGCTTTATTCATTCATTGATAATGAAGATGAACGCTATACCACTGCAGGATTCCAGCATGCACGAAATGATCCTCAAGCAAAAGAAAATTCGGGTTGGCATGGAGGATTTATTTCCTCTGGCTACGTACCAAGCTTATTAACTCTTCAAATACCTGAGGTTGTAGATCTAACTTCAGCTCTAAATTATATGAAGAAAAAAAATTATGATTATAATTCAGCTATTGCAAGTAAAGGATTATCTAAAAATAGACAGACTTCTCTACCAGGCTATATTGAAACAATAGAAGAACTTAGTTATCTAAAAACAGATAAAAATCAATCATCTTTAAGTTTAGATCTCACTCAATGTGAAGGAGATTTTAAATCACTAAATAGTCAATATAAAGCTAAATGTAATCAAATAGGTTGGAATCCTAGTTTATTAGAGAATCTAAATAAAGGCTTAAAGACAGAGTATCCAACAAACCCGGACTATCAAATTCCTCTTATAGCGATGCTATTCAATACGGTAAGAATATGTTCTCAAACTCGGAATATGAATATTCATTTACCATCTAATTTTCCCATAAATAGCGCTGATGAACGCTTATTCATTGGTTTGCTTCTTGATAATGTTTATATTACTAGCTCATGTTACGCACGATCAATTTTAAGCGGCCATATTTTTTAGCTCCTGCCAGGC
>CAMFHA010000176.1 GCA_945952115.1 uncultured Legionella sp.
CTCTATAACCTCCTTCTAAAAAGCATGCTAATAAAAGCAATAACATAATTATGGCTTGCCAGTAATATGGCATGTCGGGAATATAATTTATAATAAAGTTAGTTTTTTCTGCATCTAATTTAACCCACCGCTCGCAAATTGCCTGAAGATTCATGATAAGTTCAAAACAAATAAAGGAGAAAACTTTGTAGGTCAATGGTATTGAAATAGAAAGCATTTCATACCACGTAAAGATTCTTTTCGAAAAATTTTTAAATTTCGGCATTTAACTATCCATTTTAACTTAACCAATAACTTAGAAAGTGAAATTATACTTAATTACAGGTCCAATCTCAATTGATATACCCGATTTCTTTGCAATGAGAATTATGGATGTAGTATGATACTATTTCTTAAATTTATGGAACGATGGTTTGAAGCTATTCGTAGCACGACGTCATGAGTATTTTGGGGGCATGAGTATTCCTTTATGCTCGCTCGTTCGCCGTTGCAGTGGACTTTTTGAAAGAAATTTTTTAAAAATCAAATACTTAAATTTAATGCTTGGTGTGGATTCTATAGTGCAGCGCTACAAATTAGAACTCACAGTGCTCTGTTTTGTGAACGGCTTGAGTTGATAAATTTTAAAAAAGCTGCTCCTTCAAAGACTGCCATTTTGGGGTTCATTTTATTTACTCTTTATAATTTGGTTTAAAAAACAATTAATCTTCTGTAAATCATAAACCAAAGGTACATACAGGTCCAAGGTTTCTAATAAAGGAAAGGATTATTGTAAACTTATATATGGTTTTTTTAGCTAACAAAATATGTTTCCTGAAAGCTTAGCTTAATAGCTATCCGGTAAACTTACAATTTAGAATAATTTATGGATTTGCAAAAATGATTTTATCTTGAACTTTAAGTCTCACGGATCTAGTGTATAATAAGCAGTACTGCAAATACTTGAGGTAAATTAAATGAAAAACCAACCGACCACATGGTCTTTAAAGTATACAAAGGAAGAATTGGAAAATTTGACTACTCCCTTGTTAACTGCAATTTCTGTCGAAAACAATGAACTTGCGAAAGAGTTAATCAATAGGGGTGATAGTATTGAAAAGTGTGATCACTACGGAGACACTCCTATAATAGCGACAGTGCAAGTTGGAAATGTTGAAATGTTGAAATGGTGAAATTTCTTCTTGAAAAAGGTGCTAATATATATACGAAAAATAAACAGGAATGATGCTGTTGATATTGCTTTTACAGAGAGAGCTAATTATCCTGAAATAAGGACATTAATTGATGATCATAAGTTGTTATTGTCTTCCCTGCCTAAGGAGTCTTTTAAAAAAAAGTAAAAAAGGCGCCATCTAATTATTTTTGAAATGATAACATTTCTTTCTTCTTCTTGTGAGATATTAACGATAGAGGTAAATTAGGTCTGAAAATGGATCTCTAATCATGTAGGTTTTACAAAGGCATGTGGCCAAAATTTAGCTTAATTAAGTTTTTTGACAAATTGTACTTCTCACTATCTATTATAATCATAATAGGAAGCACGTTTCTGCTTTACTATAATTTTATAAAACCAACTGAAGCTAATTTCTCTTATTATAAAAAAGCAAGTTTTACTGCAAGTAAATTAGTTGATTATAAAAGTAAATATAGCGAAAATACAAGGAAGCGTTGTTATGAATTTTTTACCCATAAGAGAGAAGAATCAAATGCTGTTAATGAAATGACTAAACTCCTAAAAAAAGCAGAGATAAAAGCATTAATAGATGCAATAGCCGAAGCATTAGATGATCATGAAAAATATATTTCTAATCTACAAGAGTTCAAATATGATAAAAAGGAATCATGCTTTAATTATAACGGAACATTGCAAGAAAAAAATCTAAATTTTTATTGTGAGCGGAGTATTAGCATGCTCAAACAGCAATTACCTTCTTATAGATTTTATCCATACTTTAATAGTTTTGTAATTTTAGTTGTTATTTCATTGAGCTTATTTTTATTTAGAAAATGGTGTATATGGCTAGTTAGAGCATAATGCCCAAAACACGTATTTATTGTAAGGCTCTCATCTGACCTGGGCCAAAAGAATCTTGTTCAATAAGATGCTGCCCAGAAAAAGGGTTTAAGCCAATCAATTCTGCTTTTAGCAAATTCACATATATCTATCTTGCCATCTGCACCACACATAGTATGGTGTCTGGTAAATAAACCGCCTTTAGGCATTATTTTTTAAGAAGCGCGAGGTCAATGTTGAAAGGCGATAAATCTGAGATACCTTGTGCTGGATTTCGCAAGGGTAATTCTTGTAGGACATAACGTAACCAGGCAAAAGGCTTAATGCCTCACTCACTTGTATTATTGTTATTTCCTAAACGCTCTTCAAGGTAAGTGTTAAGCTTAGTCCATTAAGTTAAGGTATAAGCAATGGCTGTGCCTAAAGCGCTTTTGGAAGGTACTTTAGGTTGGATGTCCATTAAATAGGGTGGAGTTCTTCTAAGATAGGGTTACCTTCCTTTAACCTTAATTCATATCGGCCTTTGGGAGACAGGCCTTCAATTTTAGCTAATTTGGCTATTGTATTTAAAACGGTTTAAGCGACCCCTATTTTTTACATTATCCACAATTGATGCAACCATATATTCCTACTTCATTGTCACAAAATAGAGCAACTTTTACAGATAAGCATGTTTTACTATTTTTTTATTATGTACATCGATACCCATCCCATATAAACCTTTTTTTCAGTATAATCATATCTTCCCATAGCCTTTCTCCTACACGATTTTTCAGAACCTTTATTTTATTAGGAGAAAGATCTTTGGAATTACTTAATTAGATTTTCAATGAGTCAATACCTATTATTGTCGCTAATGAGGGCGGGGCGGAGGACGTGTGTGTAAAGTGAGAGGTGGTGGCTTTGGTGCTTCAGAGGGGAAAGGCTGTAAAGCAGGTTTGCGATTTAACACAGGCATTGGCGTTTGAGGAAGATAGACTGGCCCTTTTTGCACCCCCCTCTTGTAAAGCTTGTCCCTCTCCTGAGCCTTTAGTTTCTAAACCTATTGCCAATTTTGTCAGTTTAGCCGCTTTAGCTGCTGTTTTTAATGGCTCGTAACGATCACCATTAAATTTTGTTAATGAAAGCAAGTATTCTAAGTTACGATGATCATCTAATGAAAAGGTGCTGAGAGCCTTAGCTAGTTTCACTTGATCTAGAGATACTAACTTATGAATAACATCTTTTGTCTGTTGATCTACTCTAGCTACTTCAACTGCTATTTTTGTCTGTAGTTCTGCTTCAACTGCTCTTTTTAATGGCTGGTAACGCAGATCATCATTAAATTGTGTTTCTTTAAGCATCTGTATTAAGCAAAGATGATTATCTAATGAAAAGGTGCTGAGAG
The DNA here is from genome assembly GCA_945952115.1 of uncultured Legionella sp. Lineage (GTDB taxonomy): Bacteria > Pseudomonadota > Gammaproteobacteria > Legionellales > Legionellaceae > Legionella. The sequence goes on from CAMFHA010000176.1 coordinate 3,402, forward strand.
CCTTAGCTAGTCGCTGGCGCTAAATGTCATGCGGCTTTTTTCCTATATTTACCTTTTT
>CAMFHA010000177.1 GCA_945952115.1 uncultured Legionella sp.
TTTTGAGTATTTGTCAACAAAAACTTAAGGCCAATTGAAAGGCTTGTCCGCGGCACGTAGGCGGCAGGTGAAATGTCAACACCCTAGAGCAAACAAAACAAATCGTCCAAAACCTAGCATTTTGAAGGAACTTAGGTATAACATTGCCTTCTTCAAAGGAATTACACCATATTATTATATCGAGATTGCTCATCCGCCTTTTCCTTCATACCTGAAATACAAGCAAGGACTGTTGCAAAATGAAGACCAGCATCTACTGATTTAATTAGTGGATGTATACTGCTAGTGTCCCCATATAATGCTCCACAACGAAATACATTGAAATAGGAATTCAAGACTAAAATCAATAAATGTGAATTTTCTTTTAGGCCTAAAATATTCAATGAGTGCACTGCGATATCAATTCCTAGTTGACTCGCGTTTGCTTCAGGATTAGCTAATAAATCATAAGTAGCTAAACTTAAAGCAAGAAGGTTAACTGCTTGTAAACTGGCGTTTAACTTATTTTTTTTGTTAAAAAATCCAAACATCATTCAATCTCACTTTTTATTATATTTTTAAAACGCAAAAAGCATATATGATGATCAAATAAGAAACAAGTTTTTATGCAGAACAAAGAAGATGCAGAATAACCCGCATTATGCGATGTAATACGGGTTTGTATCAGTTATTTATGGTCTACTTTAGGTCTAACAATAAGAACATCACATTCAGCACCATGTAAAATTGCATTAGCTGTAGAGCCTAATAATAAAGAAAGACCATGCTTTCCATGACTTCCTGTTACAATTAAATCAATTTTATGCTCTTTTGCTACTCTTAAGATTTCATTTTTAGTAGAACCAAATTCTATGAAGCGATGTTTAATATCTACCCCTAATTTTTCAGAAAGCTCAGCTAGCTCTTTTTCCGCTTGTTCACGAATAGATAATTCGACTTCAGCAAAACCAGCAAATCCAGGATAAGCATAAGCAGGAATTGGTTCGACCACGTGTACGAGTATCAAATCAGCACCATTCTCATCAGCAATTTTTTTTGCTTTTGCAGCTGCACGAACGCCAACTTCATCGAAATCCGTAGCAAACAATACTCTTTTATACATCATTTTCTCCTTAAAATTCCGTGCTCTAAATTAAGAGTAGCAGATCTCCATTTATTTTCAAAAGACTAAAATCAACTCTTTATTATTTAACCAAAATTGAATACCATAAAAATAACATTTAAGAACCATAATCCTAAAAAGTGATCCCATACAATATAATAATGCTTTGCGATTTTTTAGGTGCATTATTTTCTTTAGCTTATATTTATTATTTTATTCGTTTAGACAATAAAGCTTGGTACATTGGAATACTTGCTAGTTGTATCAATACTTGGACTTACTGGGAAAAGGGAATTTATGCTGATATGTGTTTAGAAATATTTTATTTTTTCTCTATGGTTTATGGTTCGTATAAATGGCAGAATCAATCCAATGAACCAATGGTGTTAAAACAACTATCGAGAACCCATTGGTTATTATTAAGCCTCTTGTTTGTCCTTGGGTTTATATTAATTTATCAAATACTTATTTCATTTACTTTATCAACAATTCCAATTATTGATACACTTACTACAACATTAAGTCTCACCGCTCAATGGTTAATGTGCCATAAAAGTATCATCGCTTGGATTCTTTGGTTAATTGTTGATTTACTCTACACTGCTCTGTATGTGATTAAAAGCTTACCATTCCATGCTTTTTTAATGCTTATTTATACTGGAATGGCTATCACAGGCTATCTAATGTGGGCTCGCGTAGCAAAAAATAATACTAGTAAGCTAGCTAATGATCCTATTGAAAACAAAATAAAATCACATGATTTAATATTATCATTCAAGGATTAATGAATGCATTCACTTACTCTTCAACAAGAAGACTCACAAAGCAAACTAATCAACTTGATCATTACTAGCTTAATAGTTGGCGTAGGAGCTGGTTTGTTAGGTATGTCATTAGTTTTGTTACTTCACTATATTCAACATTTAGCTTACAGTTACAGCTTAGAGTTAATCATTAGTAATCAAAGTTTTTTAAAAGGCGTGAATGCCTCTTCTGCAGAGCGTCGCGTTTTGATCCTTACTCTTTGTGGACTGATCGCTGGTTTAGGATGGTACCTGCTTTATAGTTATGGCAAACCCTTAATTAGTATTGCTGAAACATTAAAAACTGATAAAAAGATGCCTGTTGTAAGTACTATTATCCATTCTTTATTACAAATAGTCACTATCGCTCTAGGTTCACCCTTAGGGCGAGAAGTAGCACCTCGAGAGCTCAGCGCACTTTTTGCTGCTTGGGTATCAAAAAAAGCAAAACTAAGTATAAAAGAGACCAAAATAATGATCGCTTGCGGTGCAGGTGCGGGTTTAGCTGCGGTTTATAATGTACCTTTAGGTGGTGCAATGTTTACTTTGGAAGTTTTACTTTGCACTTATAGCTGGTCATTGCTGATGCCGGCTTTAATTACTTCAGCAATTGCAACGTTAATCTCTTGGTCAGGTTTAGGTATTGAATCTATATATCATGTGGCTGATTTAAAATTAAGCTCTTCTATTTTACTTTGGGCCATTTTAACTAGCCCTATTTTTGGTTTTTTTGCGTACTGGTTTATTCATATTGCTAATCAACAACGTAAAAAATCTTTTCATGATGAAAAAATGATTATAGCGTCACTAGTTAATTTTTGTTTTATTGGAGTTTTAGCAATTTATTTTCCTGTTCTACTTGGAAATGGGAAAAGTGCAGTTCAATTAGAGTTTTCTAGTTTTACCGGAATTGGTTTAAGTGCTGTTATCTTATTATTAAGATGCTTCATCGTTTGGAGCAGTTTACGTGTAGGCGCTCAGGGAGGATTGTTAACCCCTTCTCTAGCTAATGGCGCACTTCTGGCTGCTTTTCTTGGTGGTATTTGGAATTATTTTTGGCCAACAGAACCTTTTTCAGGATTCATTGCTATAGGAGCAGTATCTTTTCTTGCCGCAGCACAAAAAATGCCGATTACTTCAATTATTTTAATTTTTGAATTTACCCATCTTCATTTTGATTTTCTTGTACCAATTATGCTATCTGTGGCTGGAGCTCTGATAACCAGCAATTTATGTGAAATTCATTTTAGTAATAAAAAACATCTTGTAAGTGCTCGCACGTCATCCTGAATCGCTTGCGGCGAAGGATCTCCGAATGGTGCACTGTGCTTAATTTTGAGAGATCCTTGGTTCCACTGAGGATCACGGGAGGAATACTCGAGTTTAGCCATTTTTCCTTAATCCGTTCGCCCTGAGGAGCGTGCATAGCACGCGTCTCGAAGGGTTGGATCTT
>CAMFHA010000178.1 GCA_945952115.1 uncultured Legionella sp.
GCTACGCACGCTCCTCAGGGCGAACGGATTAGGGAAAAATGGCTAAACTCGAGTAATAACTTCAACCCCTTTCTGCAGAGAATAATTAAAAAAAACTCTCAAAGATGCCATAATATTAATACTTTGGCATAAAATACGTTTGCTCTAGAAGTTTGAATATAAATTTGGAACCCATGTTTATGACTGATGATTCATTATCTGATGAAGAAAAAGCTCTATTTCAAGAGCATATGCGCCATGTTAAACCGCTGAAAGACTCTCCTCCCAAAAACTCTAATAAAAAAGCCCCAGTGCACGCTATTAAAAAGCAAACGCTTACACCGCCAATAACACCGCAAAAAGAATATTTTTTATCAGACTATATTAGTGAACCCGTGCAAAGCCATAATATTTTATCCTATGCCCAAGCTAGTTTACCTAATAAACGGTTTAAAGCTTTAAAAAATGGACAGATCCCTTGGGAGGCACGATTAGATCTACATGGCTTGTATGCAGAAAAAGCCAAAGAAACCTTATGTCATTTTATTAATAAACAACTCAGCCAACATAAACGGTGCATATTAATAATTCATGGTAAGGGCGGACAAGAAGGAGGGACTCCTGTTATAAAAAATTTAGTCAATCGATGGTTACCACAAATAGATGAAGTATTGGCTTTTCATAGCGCATTAGCTAAAGACGGAGGCGCAGGTGCAGTTTATGTATTTTTAAAGAAATCGCTCTAAAGAGTAAAATGCTATACCCTCTCAACAAGACTTATGAACAAGACTGACGAAAAACCCTAAGGTCGAGGCAAAAGCCTGTTTTAATGAGGGAATTTAGATGCACTAAATGACCGAATTAAAACAGGCTTTTAACGAAGATATTGGAAGGTTTTCATAACCTGATGAAAAGAATCTTGCCTTAATTACCTATTATGAAGGATAATCCATGCTATAAACCAATACCTGAGTATAAGATGAATCAATTTAGTGAATTTATTATCCATCATTGGCCTTTATGGGTGGCTTTTTTCATTCTTTTATTATTAGTGTTTGCAAATGAATTCATAAGTCAAAAGAAAAAAGCCAAAGAAATTAGTCCTCAAATAGCTGTTGATTTAATTAATAATGAAGATGCTCTAGTAATCGATTTAAGAGATAAAGATGCTTTCAAAAATGGGCATATTATTGATTCGATCCATGCAAGTGCTGAAGACTTTAATCAAAATAAAATGGATAAATACAAAAACAAAAACCTTATCTTAATTTGCGCTAAAGGACTACAAGCACCTAATGTAGCTGCTAAAATAAAAACCCTAGGTTTTAATCCTCGAGTTCTTAGCGGAGGAATTGCCGCATGGCAAAATGCCGATCTTCCTTTAGTGAAAGGCTAATCCTATGACGTCTATTCTTATTTATACCAAAGAATATTGCCCTTATTGTACTCAGGCAAAAAAACTATTAAAAGAAAAAAATCAACAATTTACAGAGATAGATCTAGGTTTACGACCCGATCTTCGAGATGAGATGATAAGTAAAAGTAAGGGTAGAAACACCGTACCGCAAATTTTCATTAATGGCCAACATATTGGTGGCTGCGATGATTTATACGCCTTAGAAGACCAAGGCAAATTAGATGAACTTTTAAAAGGATAAGTAATGATGAGTGAACAAAATAATCAAGTCAATGCAAATGAAACTCAATTTATGGTTCAACGTGTATACATCAAAGATTTATCTTATGAAACACCAAATACTCCCGCTGTATTTCAACAACAATGGGAACCTGAGCTTAACCTTGATCTTAATACCAGCCATACTCAATTAGAACCAGGCGTCTATGAAGTAGTATTAAGCATTACAGCAACTGTAGTTAACCAAAAAGCAACGGCTTTTCTAGTTGAAGTAAAACAAGCAGGAATTTTTACTATTCAAAATGCACCAGCTAATCAATTAGATCATTTAATCAATAGCTTCTGCCCAAACATTCTATTCCCTTACGCCCGTGAAGCCATTACCTCTCAAGTGATTCATGGTAGTTTCCCACAACTAGTATTAGCTCCTATTAATTTTGATGCTTTATACATGCAAAAATTAGCAGAAAAACAAGGGGCAACTACAGAAGAAGCTGCTCATTAAGCATGAAACATAAAACAATTGCTCTATTAGGTGCCGGCTCCTGGGGCACTGCAATTGCACTTCATTTAGCGCACTTAGGTCATCGTGTTTTGTTATGGGGACACAATCCACAACATATCACACGCATGATCAAAGAGCGCGCTAACTCCCAGTATTTACCCAGTAGTTCTTTTCCAGATACTTTAATTCCTACAGCAGATTTATATCAATGCATTAAAGAAGCAGATGAAGTAATTATTGCCGTTCCTTCTCATGCATTTGCTGAGTTATTGCAGCAAATAAAACAACCTTTAAAAGGATTAGCCTGGCTAACTAAAGGCATTGATCCTCAAAGTCACCGGCTTCTTCATCAACTAGTTGCTGAATATTTTGGTTCTTCATTTCCAGTCGCAGTGATTTCTGGCCCTTCTTTTGCTAAAGAAGTCGCAGGTTTTCTGCCCACGGCTTTAACCTTAGCAGGTAATGATCCTGAGTACCAAAAAAGAATTCATCATTTATTACATCATAAAAATATTCGAGTTTATTTATCTGATGATTTAATTGGTGTGCAACTATGTGGAGCTGTAAAAAATGTTCTTGCTATTGCCTGTGGAATTAGTGATGGTCTTGGTTATGGCGCCAATGCAAAAGCAGCCTTGATTACTCGAGGTCTTGCAGAAATGAGGCGTTTGGGCTTAAGTTTAGGTGCGCGTCAAGAAACCTTTTTGGGATTAGCCGGCGTAGGTGATTTAGTATTAACCTGCACTGATGATCAATCACGTAACCGCCGCTTTGGACTTTTGCTCGGACAAGGTGTTTCCATTAATGAAGCTGAACAACAGATTGGTCAAGTAGTTGAAGGGAAATACAATGCAGCACAGGTCTGTTTTTTAGCCCACCAACATCAAGTAGAAATGCCCATCTGTGAACAAGTTAATACCTTACTTACTAATAAAATAAATGCTCAACAAGTAGTAACCAAATTAATGAGTAGGCCTGCTAAAGATGAATAAGGCTGTACTTTATTTTCATAATCGTTCACTCAATGGCGTCAACTTAAAAAACTGACTTTTAACAAAGCATTTAGCACGCCTATTAAACAGTTACTTATTTTCTTTTGAGATCCCGATAGAAATTTTCATGTACTCCGAGTGCGAGTAACGTAATAGGTCACCCCTAATAAACTTCTTTGGAGTTTATTAGGGGTGCACATTCG
>CAMFHA010000179.1 GCA_945952115.1 uncultured Legionella sp.
TTGCTATTGATCATGCTTTTAGAGGATCGTTTAAATTTTAATTCACTATAAATTTTCTAATGTGTCTGTTTGAGCTAATAAAGTATCGCGTTCTTCTAATAAGGATTCTAAACTTAAATTAAGCCATTCTGCTCCCAGAGATCCTAGAGGGACATTGTCTGTACCTTGAGTTTGATAATAATAAGTAAGTAGCTGTTTGCGCTCTTGATTAGATAAAGCATAATGGTGAGAAAGATGTCTACGCATCGCTTGTAGACGTGAAAAAGAAGTATAAATAGTTGTTGGTAGTTGTGTTAAAAAACTTTGCATATTTTTTTGTTCTAATTGCTGATATTGTTCATTTGCATTTTGAGGATTTGTAAGAGGCTTAAAGTCAAATTGACCTCCTTGATTAAGATAATCGGTTAATAATCCCAGTGCTTTTAATTGACAAGCAACATAAGGAGGGGTTTTTCTTATTGGTTTATTTTTGTCCTATTCTGATTGTTTACTGGGTAAGATATGTGGTAAATGATTACCTATCCAATAGATGTATTGCAACTCTTTAGGATCTCCAGTAAGAGACCCTAAACTAGTATTGCATTTAGCTAAAATCTGCCAGGCTTTCTCTGTTTGGTTCGTTGCAAGATAAATATAGGTTAAATACAAAGCATCTGCTACAGAAAGATTATCGCTAACAATCTCCTCATTTTCGAGCGGGTAACTTACATAAGCTTCACTGTTTGAATAGTTCCAAAGTGGTTTTTGTACCGGAGGATAATGACTCCAGTATTCGTGTAAAGAATGTTCAGCAATGACGCCATGAGTATCGTGTACTAAAGGATAAAAATCACTGGCAAGAGCATCCATATCTGTAGCAAAAAAGCGAGCAATAGGCACCAAATAACGCTGATGTGCATGCTGAGAAAGGATAATACCAGCTACTGATGAATGGATGGGAGAAGGAAGGTCACAAACTTCTTCGCTAGTATCACAGCAAATAAGTTGTTCTTTTTCTTGTTTAAAATGAAGATTAAAGCGTGGTAAATGAATTTTATTTTCACTATTTTTATTTTCTTTTAATAAAAATTCTTCGTCTTCAAATTCTTTTAAAGCAGCAGGAAGTTCATCTACCGGTTGTAATTGATACCCTGTTTCATTGCCCTTTTCATCTAAAGCCCACCATTTATTATCATGAAGAGCATAAACAGGAATATTATTACGAACTAAAAGGCCTTGATCGTCAGTAAGGGTATTCTTCCAAAAGTTCATAGTCCCATCATTAAGAATTTTGGGAAGATCATTATGAATAAGCGTCGTTTTTTTATTTGCATAAAATGCTTGATGATCTTGGCTTAAAGCATGTAGCTCATATTTATTTTTAACACCAGCAATTGTCCATTCTCTTTGAACAGTTAATTGCTCTTTATCATAAAATAAAAACACTTTATCGTTTTTATGATTTAAAATCATATAATTATCATTAGAACTAATTAGGTACTGCGATTTAGTATCTAATTCTAATTGCTTGATTAAGGGATGGTGTTGCAGTGAAAGAGGAAGCTCATGCAGAGTAAAATTTTTTTCATATAATTTACCTGACAAGGCATCAAACTCATATTGCTTCAATGACGTTAGGGTATTTATTTGATATATTGGAGGGGAACCTTTGAGAGTAAACTCCTCTGTCGCTAAGGAGGCCAAGTTTTTTGCTGCATTCTTTATGGCTTTTTCAATAATAAAGTGACTTTGATTGAAAATAAGTGCTTGAAACCGAGTCATCATGCTTTCTACTTCAATCTGATGCGCTTTATCAGTCAAAATTTGTGGATTGTTATGTCCTTGGAGATAAACATAGGCATTATAAGCACAATAAAAATCTTCAGTGGTATATTCTTTATCTTGTTCCATAAAGGTTAATAAAAGATATTCATTAAGGACATAGCTTAATTCTGCGCTAGCATTTGAGTTTAATTGTTTTTCGATCTCTGCTCGTATATTTAATAGGCGTGGCTTTCCTCTCGGATCACTATTTAATTTTAGGTAACGACTGACTAAATAGTTAAGTCTTAGAAAAAATAGAGACGTTTTGGTGTGTTGACCGTGATCAGTGAAATATCTTAACCCTGCTTGTAAAAAACGATCGAATTGCGGCAAAAACTCAGAATCATTTAAAGAGTTTAATAATAGTCCTGGCTGAAATAAATTAGCTTCAATATAACGTTGATTATTCTCATCAGCACAACGTTCAATGAAATGATGAAAATAATCTAAAGTTAATGCAATTTGAAATTCAGGTTCACTTCGTAAATGAAAATAATCTCGTTCAATTATGTCCTCTTGAGTTACTTGTAAGGAACTATTCTTTGCAATTTCTCGTTCAGAATTAAGTTGAATTTGATTTGCAGATTTAGCTAGATGAAAATCAACATAGCGGCTTTTATTACATACAGAACAATCTAAGGCTCTTTGTGCAGGTGAGGAACTTAAGTTATATTTATGCTCTTTTATAGTAGTATCAAGTGTTTCATAGGGAACAAAATTTGGAAATAATGCGCTGTTAATACGAAAATTCTTATGATGAATAGCGATGCTAAATTGCTTGGCATATTTATTAATATAAAAAGGGTTAAGTAATTCTCTTAAGCATTCCTCGTGGGATAAATGGATATTAATTTTATTAATTAATGAGTCAAATTTAGGTGCTAATTTAAGACGATGATTATATTGTTCTGAGATTATAAAAAGTGCTTCAAGATCATTTTGCCTTACTTCAACATGTAATTCTGTATTATTGACCCCATATTTATCTTGATAGAGTTTTTTTAATTCTTGTTTAAGTTGAGGCTCTGTATCTAAAATTTTATTATAATATCGAAATAAATCGCTTAATGTTTGTATAGGTGCCTTAATATGGTGCTGCCTTAACTCGAGGAGTTTTTGATCAAAACCAGGATGAGCTGTTGCACTAAATGGATTGTTGTATTGATTTTCTCCTATAAGAGAATTGAGCACCATGGAGCTAAAGGGGGTAAAAGAAGGTAGTTTTTGAGCAGCTGAATAGGCTTCATAAATATTAATGTTTATACTTATTAGGCATTCAAGCATTATATGCATTAAAGGAATTTGCTCTTTATTTAGCCAGGACTCTTCTAAAGCCAGCACTATATTTTGTATTTTATTAAGTTGCTTTTGAAAACGCTCTAGATCACTCAAAGTACTTAAATGCCAATCTAAAGCTTAAAAATCAGACACATACTGTTGTTTTCTCCAAC
>CAMFHA010000180.1 GCA_945952115.1 uncultured Legionella sp.
TTTGGACAAAATAATCGCCGCGTAGGTGATAGTGCCCTTTCCGGACACCCTCTGAATTAGCGAAAGAAATCGACATAGGGTAATAAAATGAAATGTAGGAAGCCATGGTTCTATTTGGGAGTTCTTTCAGGGTTCTTATCTGGCTTCCTATATTTTTCTTATAATGTTTATACTCATGGAAATACCAGGGGTGTTGGTCCTTATAGTGGTAGTATTTACGATAGCCATTACAATAACCGATAGGAGTTAGAGAAATGAAAATTCTTCAATTTTGCACTGGGTTTATGATGGGCCTGGGGCTATGGGGCTTAACTTTGATAATCTTATTAATGCTTAATTAGACCTAGTGTGAAGAGTGTTCATCTAACGGTGTCATCTCGACTAACTTAAGTCCCAAATTAAGCCGTCCTTCGAAGGGGTTCTTTACAGGAATGTACGAAATTTCCCAGCACACCCCTGCAGCCCTTTGCTAGTCTAGGCTGTAGCCAATAAATTGATTTTTTTTGTTCACTAATTTTTCTATAACTTCATATAAATTAAGACATTATGCGTTGTTAAAAAATTTATAACCTCTAACCAAGTTAAATGTGCTGCCCTGTTTCTTGGCATCATCGAATAATTCATGACTCTATTTATTTACTAGCTTGCTATGATGACTTAAAATGCCAAGCTATTATGCAAAACCAAGGTAAATTTAAGATGACTGTCGAGCAATTCATTGAGTCAATATCCACTATCCCCTACCGCTCTCTTGAAAAAGAGTTTGATTTTGCAAGACAAAACCAAGAATTAGTAACCTCTCATCTTTTAAATATTTTAGAAGAAACTTTAGAAAATATTAATAATGAATTAAAAGAACCACGTTCAGCCCACGTCATTGCCATTTATTTATTAGCATTATTTCGTGAAAAGAAAGCCTATCCATTAATTATTGAACTTTTAAATAAAATGTCTAGTAGTTTGGAGTACAGCCTTTTTAACGATGAACTAGAAGATATGCCTAATATTATAGCCTCTACTTTTAACGGCAATATAGGCCTTATTTACAATCTGATTGAAAATACTAACGCGTATGAGTTTGCGCGTGTTGCAGCTCTAGACTCATTAGTCGCTCTATGGCATACCAACCAAATAACACGTGAATCGGCTATTGTCTATTTTGATAAATTATTAACGAATAATTTTAATAATGACAATAATGCTTTTGAATTGCAACTCTGGGTGATTCATTCTGCTTTAAGGCTCTATCCAGAAGAAATCATCAACTCCATTCGTCTAACCTTTTATTTTCTTGGTGAAAATCTATATTGGTCTAACGATCCTTTAATATTGCCTAATGAATTTGAGACAGCGATGAAAAAAGGCAAAGAATACATTGTTAAAAACTATCTGGATAAAGATAACTTTCATATCATCACTTGCCTTGCCGAAGAGTTTAAAGACTGGTGCTGGTTTGCGCCTGAACCACAATATCAAATTCGAGCAAAACAAATCCTAGAGCCAATAGAAGCAATTGAAGATAAAATCATTTTTGAAAAAGAAGAGATTAAAGAAGAAGATTTTATGTTTGTCGGTGATGATAAGCACATGACTTATTGCCACAAATTATACGGCGATTTCAATGAAAAAGGCTTACAATCTTTGCAAGATAAATACGATACTATCCATATTAAACAGGCTAACGAACTAGCCAGAGATCTTGAATATCAAGTATCAGAGCTAAAAGAAAGCATCGAACTCATAGAGCAAGCAAGTAGAGAATTGATTTATGGAGAAAGTCCTTTTTGCAATAATTATAACATTGATGAACATGGGGACATAGGCGATTTTGCTAGTGAGCTCTACCACCTAGCCTCTTCAATTGAAGATATTATTAATCAAATCAGCAAGAAAATAGCACCACTTGGACGCTTACTCCCTATTGAACCCGATGATGAGGATATTGTTTTCTTCAAGGAAGTTGATGATTGGCTTGATGATCCCAAGGGCTACCAGCATGGTTTTCATTCATATTTTGATTAATGAGCCCTATTTAGGCCTTAAGCTCCTATGCTGTGACTCAAAAATATAAATGAATACTAATGCAAACATATTCTTTATTATCGAATATGAAAGCGCCTTTTGAGCTGATTTATAATTTTTTTATGAACAAAAGAATTGGTTCATAAAAAATTTATAGTCTTTGAGTTTTTGCATCACAGCATAGGAGCTTAAGCCATTGAAAATTATTTATGACTGTCCATATAGCTAAGTGCTGCATCTGCTAAAAGGGAATTAATAAACTAAGGGCAGAAGGCACTGAGATACCAAATGAAGTTTTACCAGGGATTTCACCATACTGGACAGAGCACTTGAATAGATTCGGAACTTTTCATTTGGATATGCAGAAAATAATGCCAGAAATTGAGTACGATCTAAGAACAACGGGCATTTGATAACTTTTTACCAGGATCGGGGCCGAACTTCTAACTGTAACAATACCCTGATTAAGAGGCGTCTTTAAGCTCAACAATGTAATTAAGATGTTGACGTCTTAATTGATCTCTTATAAGCAACTCAATTAATGGCTCTATGGAATAACCAAGGGCCTCAGATACTTTTTTAGCAAATGCGATGCCCACATCTTTTCTATTATGCTCAACATCACTAAGAAATTGCTTCGAAACACCAATTTTCTTTGCTAATTGGACCTGAGTAATGTTATCACTTATACGTAAAGAATGAACCAGCCCACCAAAAGTCATCTCATTCCAAATGTCTTTGGTCGCATCTAAAGCATTTAATGTATCATGTGATTTAGTATTCATGGGGCATTACCTCCGTAACCTCTATAAACTCAATTGTTCCATTACTCTTAATTATATATATAGCACGCCACTGTTTATTCAAACGAATGGAACGTTGACCTTTACGCTCGCCCAAGAGAGGCTCATCATGCCAGCCAGGGCGTTTTCTGGTTTCTTCTAAACCTGCTTTATTTACCGCAACTAACCACGCTCTAAATTTTTCTTGAAGATATAAGGGAGTCCGTTTTAAATCTTTCAAGGCACTCTTTGTAATTTGAACTTCTGTGATCACATTATTGCTCTTTTTATTTTAATAGTAAACCTATTTAAGTGTACTGTCAAGATTAAGAAATAACCCGTTATTTAAATGGAGATTTTGTTTACGGTGATTTATTAAAAATAATTTTACTAATTTTATCATTGTCATATTAAAGTATACCCTAGATTAACATCTGCTAGCC
>CAMFHA010000181.1 GCA_945952115.1 uncultured Legionella sp.
GTGCTAAAGAATATAGATTAATTGTTTAATTTTTTGCTTTAGACTGGCATTTAAGGCCAATTGAAAGCTTTATGCGCGGAATCTAGCTTCTACCTCATTTCAAGGCCGTCTGGATGCTGTGCATAAAGCACAGCACGTAGGCAACAGAAACACGTTTAGTGCTCAAAATTTAGATGCGTTTACCCTGTAATAATCCAGATAGTAATACCGCTCATTCTAAAAATCTTTGACATAATAATCTAAGCAAATAGCAATTACTCTATCTTGATGAGGTACCATTTTAAGTACGGTTTTTCTTCGTTATATTTTTGTTGACTTTTTAGGAAGTCGCAAGATGTGAGCCAGAGTGTCAAGAAAAACTTAAGGCAATTGGAAGCGCTACGCTTAGGATGACGAACTTATAAATAAACCGTATTTAAAATCGCGCCCGAGCAAAAGACCAAAATAGCATTTTGGATGATTAGGGGTATAATATCCGATTATCTATTTTTTAATGAGCGAACAATGTTTCGATCCACTTTATTAATTATATTAATGACTTTCAATATCATTGCTCATGCAAGTCTTCCTGCAGATCCAATTCAACGTTGCTTAGATGTTAGAAGATTAGTGGATTTTACTTCTAGACAAAAAATGGCTGCAAAAGAACCAGGTGTTTTACGCTTTAAATTTCATAAAATTTCACCTTCAGAATTGTCTTTAAATAATCCCGTTGGAAACATGAATGAAATAATTGCTGCATTAAATAATCAAATTAAAAACTGTACAAAAAATAATGCTGAATTTCACTCAATTACTATCGCTGGTCATCAACTTAAGCGTCAACAATGGTGTTTATATACCAACAAAAAAATGCTTGCTCTTGCACAGGCAGCTCAAGGTAATTTTCAAAAGTATTTATCAAGCATCAAAGCTCAATTTGATTGGTATAAAAGTGATGGTTGGCCTGAAAATCATGCAGGATTTAAAAAGGGTGAATTTCAATTTACTGCTTATTATGCACCAGCACCTGTTGAAGCAAAGACGAAGCAAAGTGGAGCATTTTTATATCCAATCTACGCTAATCCAGGTGTTGTAAACTCTACTTCAGAAGCCAAGAAATATCATTTAGCAATGCCTCTTTGCGGAGTCGATCCACTTACCAAAATGCCTCGTGGATTTTGTTTAAAAAATGCAGATGGAACTTACTCAATTGTACCCGATCGAGAGGAAATTAATCGAGGAGCATTGGATCCCAAATATATAATCGGCTATGTTAAAGATGCCAATGATCCTGCATTTTTAATGGTAGAAGGTTCTGGATCATTAATTTTAGATGGTAAACTATTTCATATAAATTATGATGGTGCGAATGGTAGACCACGAACGATGCTTGGGCGGATTGTTCAATGTGCGCAAGATCCAACTTGCGGTGGTAATCTAGATACAATGGAGCGTTGTGCAAAAGATCCTAAATGTCATAATGAGGCAAAATTACGCTGTAATGTCTCTAAAGAAATTAGACAAAGCGCAGCCTCAGAAAAGCAAATTCGTCAATACTTAGATAACCCTACTAATCGTGATAAAGCACATAATTTGAGAAATCGCGATCAAAGTTATGTATTTTTTGCCAAAGAAGATGGTGGTCCTTATGGTTCAGAAAACATAAGCCTAACACCTCATACCTCGTGTGCAACAGATCATAAAGTAATGCCTATTGGAATAAATTTTATCTATACTTGTAAAAACACCACCTCATTCTGTGTAGCTCAAGATACAGGCGGCGCCATAATCGGAGCACATGTTGATGTCTATAAGGGTGAAGGAGATCAAGCAGGCATAGAAGCAAATAATTTAAATCATACAGGTGAATTGTTTGTAGCATTGCCAAAGTTACAATCACTACGGTAATAATTTACGACAAAATAATGCCAATATACTTACAAATAATGCAATTCCTAAGTAATCGACAATCCCATTATAAAAATGAGGAGCAATTAATATAGGATCTTTTAGTGTTGCAGGATAGATACTCCATTGTGCTAGAATATCAGCCAATTTGGTACCAAATCCCCAAAAAACATACAAAGCCGCCATCATTAAAGCAAATTGATTGGCCGGAATCAATTGTGCAATCATTGCTAATGCTGTTGGAGCTAAAATAGCTTCTCCTAATCCAATAAATGCATAAGAAAAAATAATCCAACCAAAAGATGGTGTTGGATTATTAAATAATGCAAAAGCCAATATGAATAGACCAAGAGCACAAGCAAAAAAAGCTGAACAATATTTACTGAATAAATTAATTTTACGTCCATTATTTTCTGATTGAATCCAAAACCAGCCTAAAAGTGGACTAAAAATAATAACAAAAATGGATTCAATCCCCATAAAAATAGGAGAAGGTATTTCCCACTGAAAAAAATTACGATTTACAAGAAGCTTAATCATTAAATTGAAAGAAAAAAATAATTGAAATAAGAGCGCCCAATAAATTGCCGAAAAAATTAATAATATAATGCAGGAAAAAAATTTTCTGCGCTCAATTGAAGTAGATAGAAAAAATAATTCATAGCTTAAATAACATAATAAGACGAATCCACAACTCCAAAACTCTAAATGCGCTATAAATTTATATGTTAATGCATATTGCATAAATAACCATAAGATTAAGCAAGTCAATACGGTAAGAAACCAACGAGATTTTTGTGATAAAGTTACTATTTGTTGTTCTGCTTGTTCTTTATATAGAAGATTTCCTACTATAAAAATAATAAATGCAAAGGCCATACATATACTTGCTAAAATAAAATTTACATCCCATCCATATAGTTTTAAAATGTATCCAGACACACTAGTAGAAAAAATAACACCGACCATAATCGATGCATAATAAATATTGTACGCTTTGCAATATTGAGCATTATCTTTTATTTTATATAAAGACCCAACAAAACAAGCCATGTTTGGCTTAAAAAACGCACTGCCTACAACAATAAACCCCAAGGCATATCGAATAAATCCCAGTGAAGAATGTAATAATAAGCTATACCCTATTACCATTAATAAGGCGCCAAAATTTACAGCTGTACTAAAACCAATTATTTTTTGGCCAAAATAAGCTCCAACAACAGTCAAAATAAAGGAATTAGCAAGGTAGGTTCCTAAAAGCTCATAACTATAGCCTAGTCCTAATAAATTGATTATAATCATCTATTTATGACGTACTCATT
>CAMFHA010000182.1 GCA_945952115.1 uncultured Legionella sp.
GTATTTGTCAACAAAAACTTAAGGCCAATTGAAAGCATAAAGCGCGGAACGTAGGCGTTTTGGATTTATAATGTACGTTTAGATGCGTTTACCCCTGCGATTAGCTAGCTACACGCCATGAACCATCTGCTTGACGACACGCTTTTCCATGAATTTGTTCTGTTTTACCACCAATAACTGCTTTTGTAATGTATTCACGACAAGGTTGTGAAGAGCGATAATAGGTACGTATTGGTTTAACTGTGTAGCGATTACCACTATCAGGATTAGACCAAACAACTGCTCGACCAGTGGGCGCAGTTTCTAAAGCACGTTCCATCTCCATACGATCGACTTTATCCATGGTCTTACCAATTTGCCCACCTAAATAGGCGCCTAAAAGAGCTCCTCCTGCAGCAGCCATCACTTTCCCTGAGCCACCACCAAATTGACTACCGACTAAACCACCAATAACGCCTCCAGAAATAGTACCAACACCTTCATTATTTAGTGGCGCGCAGCTTGCCAATAAAACAGAACAAGATAAGACGGTAATAGTTAATTTTTTCATTATAATCTACCTGACTAAAAAATTTTATAATAGGGATTTATTCTACCATCAAGGATATTTATTATCCATAGCTCAAAAAGTACGTGGTCGTTCTGTAATTTGACATAGCAACTCATAAGCAATTGTTCCTGCGGATTGGGCAATACGTTCTATTGCAATGTGACTACCCCATAACTCTACACGAGCACCAATCTGTACTTCCGGAGAATCGGTTAGATCTACAGTCATCATATCCATAGACACTCGTCCTACAACACTAGCCTCCTTGCCGTTTATCCAAACAGGTGTGTTTTCAGCAAGATGTCGAGGGTAGCCATCGCCATAACCTGCGGCTACAATCCCTATTCGTGAGGCGTGCTCACTCTGCCAAACACTACCATACCCAACGGAAGAATAAGGTGGATTATCATGGATAGCTGTAATTTCCGAAATAAAATGCATTACAGGTTTTAATCCTAATTGTTGTCCAGTTAACTCAGAAAAAGGAGAAACACCATACAACATAATACCCGCTCGAATAATTTCAGCATGTGCATTTGGAAAAGCAAGAATAGCTGCTGAATTAGCAATACTTCTTTGTTTTATTTCTAATGAATCAATGGAGTCAAATAAAGCAAGTTGACGTTGGTTATTACTGTGCTCTGGTTGATCGGCACATGCTAAATGCGTCATTAATGTAATATCGCTATTAACCCAAGGACATTTTTTTAATTGAGCCACTACCTTAGAAACATCAGAGGGACGAAAACCCAAACGATTCATTCCTGTATTTACTTTAATCCATACAGTAACAGGCTTAGGTAATGTTGCATTTAAAAGCCATTCAAGTTGCCTTTGTTGATGAATAATGCAATGAAATTCATATTCAGATACTAGCAACCATTCCTCAGGAATAAACACACCCTCAAAAAGAACACATTGCGTTGTTATACCTAAAGCACGAAGAGCTAAAGCTTCTTCAAGACAAGCTACACCTAAAGCATCCACCTGCCCTTCTAAAGCAGGAGTAATTTTATTTAAGCCACAGCCATAAGCGTTTGCTTTAACCATAGCGATAAGTTTTTTTCCGGGCGCAAGCGTACGTATTTTACTTACATTGTGTAATAAGGCATTAGAATCAATGATAATTTTTGTTGGTCTAGACATTAGTCCATTCCTTGATAGCCACCATAGGCTAAATCTTCAAAACGAGTATATTTGCCAATAAATGCCACGCGTACTTTACCAATGGGGCCATTTCTTTGTTTTGCTACAATAATTTCTGCAGTTCCTTTATCTGGACTGTCCTCATTGTACACTTCATCACGGTAAATAAAGCAAATTAAATCCGCATCTTGCTCAATTGCACCAGATTCCCGTAAATCAGACATTACTGGGCGTTTATCAGAACGTTGCTCTAAACTTCGATTTAACTGAGATAGTGCAATTACAGGGCATTGTAATTCTTTCGCTAATGACTTAAGACTGCGAGAAATTTCAGAAATTTCCGCTGTTCTATTCTCTGCGCCAAAACCAGGAACTTTCATTAACTGAAGATAATCTACAACAATTAATCCCACAGTACCGTGTTCTTTAGCCAATCGACGCGCTCTAGCACGCATCTCACTAGGGCTTAAAGCCGGTGTATCATCAATAAATAAAGGGGCTTCAGAAAGCATATGAACTGCCGAAGTTACTCTTGGCCAATCATCATCTTCTAGCTTACCTGTTCTAATACGATGTTGATCAATACGACCTAAAGAAGACATCATTCTCATAGCTAACGAATCAGAAGGCATTTCCATGGAAAAAACAAGAACGGGTTTACCTGATTTAATTGCTGCGTGCTCAGCCATGTTCATTACAAGTGTAGTTTTACCCATAGAAGGACGACCAGCAACAATAACCAAATCAGAAGGTTGTAAGCCTGAAGTCATTTCATCCAAATCAGATAATCCGGTTGCAAGACCAGTAATGGCGTCACCACTATGGTATAAAGCATCAATTTTTTCTACGGCTCGGACTAAAATAGATTTAATATTTTCCGGACCGCCATCACCACCAGTTTGTTCACCAATAGCAAATACTTTACTTTCTGCTATATCTAATAACTCGGGGACTTGCCTTCCCACTGGATTATAGGCTGAATCAGCAATTTCAGTTGCCACTGCAATTAACTGCCTTTGGACGGATTTCTCTCTTACAATATCAGCATAAGCAACAATATTAGCCACGCTAGGCGTATTATTAGCTAACTCAAATAAATAAACTTCCCCTCCGGCATCATCAAGTTCATTATGAGATTTTAAAACATCAAGCAAGGTTACTACATCAAAAGGCTGGTCTTTTTTCGCTAAAGCTGAAATCGACCGAAATAAAATGCGATGTTCTGTGCGATAAAAATCAGTATCACACAATTTAGAACTGACTTTATCCCAAACTTGATTATCCAACATAATACCGCCAATAATCGCTTGTTCCGCTTCCGTGGAATGAGGTGGCCGTTTTAAAGGATCAATACTTGTTTTTTTGGGAGTTAGTGTGTCGAGCATAAGAATAAAAAATCATCGTCATAATAAATGCTATTGTACCTAAGAAACTTCAAAATGCTATAGCATTGCCCATTAAGCTTTATACTTCGTTGCATTCTCACTCGGCTTCAGTCATGTACTAGTGTACA
>CAMFHA010000183.1 GCA_945952115.1 uncultured Legionella sp.
CTAAATTGGCTTGTTCTTGCTTTTGGCGCTCTTGCTCTAAATTGGCTTGTTCTTGTTTTTGGCGTTCTTGCTCTAAATTGGCTTGTTCTTGTTTTTGGCGTTCTTGCTCTAAAAGAGTTTGCTCTTGGTTTTCGCGCTCTTGTTCTTGTCCTAGTTGTTTTTCTTTTTCTAAGGTTTGGATTAAATCCAATGGCAGTGTAAATTCACCATCTGCCGCAAGTCCTCTTCGTTTTTTTCTGTATTCAATTACTTGAGCAAGCAATTCATTAAAGGCATTGAGTTCTCTTGGGATAATTAAAGGCAGGATCTCACTACGTCGCGCCCTAAGGTCTGATAAATCATCTTTAAGTTCGTTTAATGTTTTTGAGTTAAAATCTTCTTTCTCAAGTTTCGGTAGAATGGTTTCTTCTAAATAACGTAAACAATGTAATGCCCATTGTAGGGACTTATCTAAAGGTTCCAAACGACCTGCAAATGAGCGAATCATTATATTAGATAAAGCCGCGACATGACCTTGAAGTGCTGCTTTTTGTAAAAACACCATTTTTGAAAATCCTATTGGATCTTGGCATTTTATTAAATAGAGCGCATAAAATTCATTGCCAGTTTGCGCTTGTTGAATAATCCTGCGTACTAATTCAGATTGCTTTTTTTCAATATCTTCAGTTACTAGCGTTCCTCTGTAGATGTCACACAGATCCATTGCAATTTTTTCTAGACTATCTAGGCTACCAGGAATTACC
Source organism: uncultured Legionella sp. (assembly GCA_945952115.1). GTDB lineage: Bacteria > Pseudomonadota > Gammaproteobacteria > Legionellales > Legionellaceae > Legionella. Next base: position 744 of record CAMFHA010000183.1, read on the forward strand.
AGTCCTTCTAATACCTGAGATTGTAGAATATTTAGTTTATCCAATCGATTAGATAATTCATCTAAGTCATTGCTCGTCCTTTTGAAGATCTCAGTAAGAATATCAAAACTAGGATACACCGAGTTAGGGTCAAATTTAAACTGCTCATTTTTTTCATATTCTTGATATTTCGTGGGATCAGATAACACTTCATATGCCTGTTGAATCCGTTGAAAACAGAGTTCAGCATGCTTTTCGTTGCTATTTCTATCAGGATGAAACTCTAATGCCAATGCTTTATATTGTTTTTTTATGTTATCTAAATCAGCCTCTTGATTAATTTGCAGTGCTTGAAAATGATCTAGATCTCTAAGATTATTTTCTTCATCTAAATAGTAACTGTATTTGTCCGGCATTATATTATTCTCTCATTATTCATGTAGCTATAGCATTTCTCACTAAGCTTTATACTTCGTTGCATTCTCACTCGGCTTCAGTCATGTATTAGTGTACATTCCTTCGCTTTATTCAAATGCGCCTCATCTAAAACTTAGTGGAAAATGCTATATATTATCCTAAAAAAAGCAGTTGAAGTTACTGCGTTTAATTGGTAAATATTGTACAATGTGGTCATTAGTGTAAATGGTTGGTAGTGAAAGCAAAAATGAAACTAGTTGTTTTTTTTATTACTTTTTTAATGTTTTTTAGTTGTCATTCAACAAGTTTATCAAGGGATGATAATCAGACAGAACGAAAAATCCTTGTGGACACTGATATGGGTAATGACGATTGGATAGCAATCCTGTATCTATTAAAACACCCCAAAGCTGACTTTCTTGGAGTAACTCTGAGTGGTGGCGGTTTATCTGGAATAAAGGAGGGTATTCAGCATATGGTAAGACTGCAAGAATTAGCAGAAACATTACCAAGAAAGAATATTTCAATAGCTATTGGCCGAAAAGAGGCTTTTACTCAAAAAAATCCTTATCCAGTTACTCTCAGAAATCAAACCAACAATTTTTATGGTTTAGATCGAAACATTACGCATGTAGCAAATATCTCAAATCTCTCAGCGGAAGATTTTCTCATACAACAGGTTAATAAGCATAAAGCAGTAGAGATTTTAGCGTTGGGTCCATTGACAAATATTGCTCTTGCCATTCAAAAAGATAAAACATTTGCCAATAAGGTAGGTCGTCTTGTTATTATGGGTGGTGCCATCAATGTTTCTGGTAATGTTCATTTTTTAGGACATAAAGAAAACACCTCAGCAGAATTTAATATTTTTTCCGATCCAGAAGCAGCCTCTATAGTATTCGCGTCAGGTATTCCAATTGATCTTGTATCTCTGGATAGCACAAATCTTGTACCCATTGACATGAATACCCTAGCTGAACTTCAGCAAAAGGAACAATCTAATTCTATAAAGTTTATTCTCAGTCTTTTTGAAAAAATTCGAGGCCCTCTGATTGAGCCCGGGTTATTCTATGCTTGGGATCCATTAGCTGCTGTTGTTTTAATGGAAGAAGATTTTTACTCAAAGCAAGAAGTGTTCATTTCGGTAGATACAAAGAAGGGTTCTACTTATGGAAAAACGTATATCAACGCACACGGTTCAAGCGTTTTTATGGTTGTGCCTAAACAAGGGATTTCATTAAGAGAAGCCTGGCAGTATAGATTTCTAAAAGTACTTTAACATTGTAAAGCCTTTTCAACTAGACTTTATACTTTATTGTATTTTCACTCTGCTTTAGTCATGCATTGATCCACTATGCCTTATGGTGCATAAAAAATAACTTAAATGATTATTAAATTTACCAGTAGGTGGTATTGTGGTATATTTGTACTTATTTTTATATTGATTTTAAAGGAACGTAATTAATGAAAAAAGTAGCTTTAGATAAACTTCAATCGAACGTGATAATTACAATTGATGAATTGAGTGCTTTGATTCCTAATCAGACAGAGATACAGTTAGAAGATTGGAAAGCTGCTTTAAAATTAATGTATGGAATAAAGAACAATGAAAAAGTTACGTTTAAAGGGCATACCTTTTGGGGGCCTTATTATGCACCCGGTGAAATACTTAGCCTAGCTCTTACTTTAATAAATCACATTAGTGATAGCGAACTTCGATTATCTTTGCCTATTGGAGTAAGTAATATATCTTTGAGTGGTAAAGACATCTATGTGACGGGAAATCATGAAATAATTGACAGAATAGAAGCTAATATTTTGATGGTGCTAAATTTAAATAGGACAAAAGAATTATCTAGTTCAGAAAAAATAGATACTTGTGAAAAACTTGATTCTCAATTTAAATCAACTGAAGAGCCAGTGCTGGTTTCTGAACATGAAAAGGATAATCCAGAATTGATTGAGAAAGAGAAGCTTTTTAACTGTAGTGCCCCCCATTTAAACCGGTCCACCTAGCCAATAATTAACGACTAGGAAT
>CAMFHA010000184.1 GCA_945952115.1 uncultured Legionella sp.
GATGAGCTTTTTCGGGTTCATTGTTTATAATCAAATTATTAGGACTAGGCTATAGCTAAAAAAATTACTCTATTTCTATCTTTTAGTGAATATTTGCGAGAGCTGTTTATCACTTCAAATACTATTATTAATTTGTCGAAAAATGAAAAAATTGAGCCTAAAATTATCAATCGTGCTGAATTAGGTATTGATAGTTTTCAGGCTAATTATCAAATACTAGGCGAAACTCTTTTAACGCATTGTTTGCAGCAAACTGAATTGTTTGCTCAAGCTATTTCACTTAAGAATTATGCTCCTTTGGTTTACTATGAGATCCTTGAACAAGCGATTGAAAATGATAAGCCAGAGGTATTAGCTTTTCTCTTAGAGCATGGAAAAATAGCAATTAATAGCTACCGTCTTCAAGAAGGTTCTAATAGGGGCTTAGCTTTATTAAGTAGCGCATTTCAATCTCAAAGTTTGAGTTGTTTTATTTTATTATTGCAACATAATGCATCGAGTGCTGTATTATTGGGTGATCTACCTTTAGCGCATGTTCTACTACAACTACCCGTGGATAATCCTTTTTATAGTGCGTTTTTTCAGCATTGCAAGCCTGTTCGTGACGATAATCCGACTTTTTACTCGAGATTGGCACGACGAATTGCATCTAAATTAAATGATCCACAACTTTCTTCTGAAGAAAAAGGAATAATGCAACGAGCTAAAGATGATTATCGGGGTAAATCGAGTTTTAGTAGCACCATTAAACTGCCTGAGTCCGTTCATAAAGATGTTGCTGAAATAAGAAGCTATCAAAACCAGGAGGCTTTGCAGGAGTTGCGTAATTCTCCAGAATATAAAGAAAAAGAGAAAGAGTTAGCTAAAATATCTCGTGAGCTTGAAGCAGTAATAAAAAAACAGCGCTTAACGGAACAAGTAAAAAGAGAATGTAAGCAATATTATGATGAAACAGTTAAATTTATGCGTGAAAATGATGTCCGTCAAAATTTAACTAAAGGACAATATCTCGCTTATTTAGATAAGCAGATTGAAATGGTTAAAGCCAGAATTACTTTGGCAAGGCTAGGGTCGAAGATAAGTAGACTTAGAACAGCTGAAGTAAAAGAATACAATAAAGCTGTTCTAGTGGTGCAAAAATTTATTGAAAGAGAAAATAGTGCTCGAAAACTATATAGCGATGCCAATTCGATTATTAATGAGGCATTAAATTTAATGGAGAATCACTCAGTCGATTTATCTGATATTTTTGATAGTACTGGTGGAATATTGGCTTCACTTAAACAAATGTCTGCTCCAATGGCTAAAAAAATAGATAAGCTTAATACTTTAATAAATAAAAATAAAAGTTTGAACAGTGAATCAAAAGAAGAATTGAGTGAGGAAATTAATCTGTTATCTCTTGATTCTGAAGAAAAAAATGAAGAGGGTCATCTTTCTGAGCTACCAAATCAAGATAATTGGGCGTTAATTGCTTATCCTAAGACACTGTTTAATCAAAATTCTGTGGTTAATACGCGTTCGCTTGATAATGAAAAACTCAATTCTGATGAGCAATCTTTACTTGCTAATGCCACTTAATCAGCAAATAATGAGTTATTTTTCAGAAGAAATATAATATGAGGCAATTAAAGTCTGTTGGTAGTGCATTTAGAGGAGCTCGACGTCCCGTGGCTTGTTCGCAGGATCCAGAGATCTTGCTTTATAAGCAGACTTATCACACAGAAATAGATCGCAATGGATCTCGCGAACAAGTTGCGGGACGTCGAAATCTGAAATGTCAACAGACCCTAGGGTTTGCTTGTTTATTGTTTTTAGTTAGTTGTTCTCTTTTTGCCAGCACGCACCATCCTCAAGATTTTTTAAATAAGATAAAAGGATCGAAAGAGGAGGGTGCTCAGGTATATCTGCATTTTTGTAGTACCTGTCATGCCGAAAAACCCATTATTTCTTTAGGTGCCCCCCGATTTGGTAATGCATTTGATTGGAATAAACGTTTAAAACAAAACATTAAAATTCTTTTTCAACATACAGAAGAGGGTATTAATGCGATGCCTCCGCGAGGTGGATGTTTTGAATGCAGTGATGAACAACTTGCTCTAGCATTAGTTGAAATGCTCCCTAAAGAGTCTAAAAAAAGAATTTATAATGACCTTGTAGATCACAAAAAGATCACAAAGTAAAAAAAATTTATAAAAAAAGCTAAACCTATTTTAAAAACTCCCGATAAAGAAAAAAAAGAGGGAGGAATAAAATGAAAAAGCAACTTGTTTTAGTACCAATTTGTGCCTTAGCTGCATCCTGTGCTTCAATGGACAGATCTACTGCTGTAGTAGATGATGCAGGGTATACTCACTATACGATGAGTATGGCGTCCGATCATAAAGGAGCAAGTTATTTCCCGGACAAACGAGAAGCAACAGGAAAAAAAGTGTTTATTTTTGATCCTAAAGCAACGGCTTGGGCTGCTTATGATGCAGACGGTAATCGTGTAAATACAGGCAGTGCATCTGGAGGAAAAGATTTTTGTGAGGATGTAGGTAAACCTTGCAGAACAGTTACTGGTAATTTTAAAGTTTATTCTAAAAAAGGTGAGGATTGTAAATCAAGTATCTATCCAATTGAAACTCATGGAGGGGCAAAAATGCCTTATTGTATGCACTTTCATGGAGGATATTCGATTCATGCTGCTTACGAGGTACCTAACTATAATGCTAGCCACGGTTGTATAAGAGTATTACCTAGCGCAGCAAAATGGTTAAATGAGGACTTTATTGATGTAGGTACATCGGTAATTGTAAAACCTTATTAGGAATAAAAAGATATTAAGAAATTTCAGTGGCCTGACTTTTCTAGGCCACTGAGTACTCCCATTAAATTTTATACTTCGTTTAAAATTTAGTAGGCAATGTTATGTTGCTCTATAAATGCTCGTTTCATTTATTAATTCTTTCTGACCAGTGTCTGGTAAGCTATGAGAAAAAAACCATAGTTCTGGAGAGGACTTCTGATATAGTTGTTTTTTTGTAACACAACGTTGATAAGGAAAGTTATCTTCTTGGTCTTTCAATTTAGCATCTATTAAAAGTGTATAGTTATTTAAAATTTGAAATGTCCATAAGATTTGGTATTATTATGGTTTT
>CAMFHA010000185.1 GCA_945952115.1 uncultured Legionella sp.
CTCCCGCAAGTGGGCGAGGTGAAATAGATTTAACCGCACTTAAAATCGCACCCTTATGGGTTTAGAAATTTTGAAAATTATAGAGTGCGTGTTAAGGTGCTCTGTGGGTGATTATTGCTGCCCCTTTAAATGGGAAAGAGCCGAAAGAGCCGACAATAGTGGACGTATGATAGGCTGGTTTTAAGCCCGGTATTTACAAGAGGTTATGGATGTTATTGGAGTGTCTTGGATGGTTAATTGGGGCGGCGTCAATCACATTTCATGCATAATTAATTGATAATTAATAATATTTTCAATGTGGTTTTCAAAAAGGCCCCCAATTAGGCCCCTAAAAATACTGTACTGGTGCTGGAATCGAACCCTGCTCCACGCACTTTACTATTCGTGATTCGCGACATTTAATTGTCTCAGCAGTGGTATCGTTTTGCCGATATCAGCAAAATGATAAGCAACTCACATTAATATAGATTCATTTTAATATCTATAGTGCTACACTACAAATAATACGGCTCGCTCCTCTTCATTGAAAATGTACGAGCGAGTTTTCTTTTTTATAAATAAAGATAAGTTTCTGAATTTAGCTCCATATTTTTGAGAGAGCTGGGTAAGTGCTCGTCTTGAACTCTTACTTTAGAGGTTGAGTTACAGAAATTTCTAGGAAAAATTGCCAAACATTTTTTCACTGATGACATTTTAGACGGATAAACGATACCCTCAACACCGGAAGCATGTACCAATTGTCCAAAAATTTGTGAGTTTGACGGTATATCAACTTGCGCTGGCAAAGTTCTCCATTCACATTGCAAAATGCTTTTCTTTAAGTCGTCAAACGATTTGACATGATATGGTACAGGGATATTTAATTTTTGTGCCTCTTTTGCCAAAGAGCTAGGTAACTTTATGTCTTTAATTACCTGATAAAAATCAAACAACACATCATCTTGAGTCAAGTCCACAATCTCCAAGTCACCAGCAAGCAATAAATCCACAGTACTGCTTCTATTTGTCATACACAGCTCGTCAGATGTTAAGCCACCATCTTGTCGCTCATCAGGATCAATTTGATTCTTTTCTCTATAAGCAGTAGCCCAGTCTTCTGCCACGTATAAGGCTGGAAACTTTGGAAACTTTATTTCATTGATATCACCAATATTAAATCGGCCACCAGGATCGTTTAATAAACTGCCCATAGATGACAAAGCATTATCAACAAACTATAGGTCTATGATCCTATGCCACTTTTCAAAACCAAATCGTTCAACATGCTGTGATAGGGCATGCTTAATTTGCTCAAATCGATTCGATCGCTGATGTTGGAAATACATGAAATTCTTATAATAGTATTCCAGGATGAACTCGTAGTGCTGTTTATATCTTCTTATGTTAGATATGTTAGTCAGTGCAGGAGGAATCAAAATCATTTAGGGCGCTATCCCCGAAATGGCGTTCAAAATAAACTTGCGTAATTTTTCATATCTGCCAAAAGCAATCATTTCTTTGGGCGACATCTCACCTAATAAAGGATTTTTAGTGTTAAACCAAAGAGTTGTTTTAATTAGATCCCCATGAAAATAACCTGCAGTCAAATTAATAAGGTTCCCGATTTCTTCAAGTCGCTCTTTAAGCTCAGCAGGCATTCTGTCGTCATATCGAATTGACTTAACAGTTTGTCCGGTCGCCTTAGAAACATCTTTATTATGAAAATCTAAAAAGCTAACGACTCTCTTGACACCTTCTTTATGAAAGCCAATGTAATCGTCTGCTACTGTATTGAAAAGGTTTTGATTCATCATTAAACGGCCAAATTAGTAATATGTTCTACTTATTATATGCTGAATTCCATTATTTTTCCAAAAAAAATCCATTTTTATTCCTAATTAATTTTTCCGATATTAGCAAAATATGATTCCCTCAGACTCGAGGGAATTAGATGGAATAACGTATTTCATATTTGTAAATTACAACTCTTCAATAAGTAACTTATTCTTTAAGGGAGTAGAAAACCCCCCATCATCTGTATGCAAAAGCACGTTAAACAATATTCGACTAACAGTAGACTGGGGTAAATAATGATCACGACGATAGGCTTTCACATCCCAGTTTTGAGAATAAGCGCGCTCAAAATTTTTCTCTATGTTACCAACCACAGCATTTGCAGCTTGTTTTTTACTAATGCCCTGCGTCCTCATGTAATAAGCAGCAGTATTACTTACACCAGTCCATATAAAACCATAAACTTGCGCTACAGAATACTCTTCTAGAGCCCTTGCCAACACTAATCTGGTTTTTTCTCCCGGAGTAAATGGTAATTTATGCTCCTCCATTTTATATTTTAAATATGCCAAACACTCTCTCAATGAAATATCTTTGCAAAGCTCTATAACTTCATCGTAATTAGCTTCTAAGTAGTCTGTCGACGCAATTTTATTTTCTAATAGGATAATAAATTCCTTAAAGCTTTGTTTTTCTGGCAATGGTAAAAGCCACTTTACTGAACGAAGATAAAAAGAAAAATTATTATCTTCTTTTAAGGTAATCGTATCTGTATTCGAAAAAGGAGCTATTGCTATACATCCCTTCCTGTAAAGCTCTTTTAGAAAATCTACATCATCATCTGTATCAGGAGAAAAACGATCCGTTGTATTGGTACCATATTCATTAATAAAAGTTAAATCTTCATTAGCCGCATAACGAATCAACGACAATAATAATACAGTCGATCTAACCTCTAAGCATTCAATTGAAAGAGGATTATGTGTTCTTTGCTGCATAAATTCATGCGATAAAATGATTTTTTTTCTTTCATCTGCAATCAATTTTTCATCTTCCAAACAATTTTTACAGGTCCATGAAGTTATTTTAATTGCCGAGTAATAATCAGTTCTATTTTCATATTGATATGGTGTAGGACAAGAGGAACAGATGAGAAAGTCAGAATATGCAAAACTATACTCTTTTGCAATTAGAGTAATCTTATTTGCAGATACCCCATATTTTTTACCTATTTCACTGGTGCTAAATAAAAACTCCCCCTCCGAATCAATTTCCCAATAAGCCTGGGTGCGATTTTAAGTGCGGTTAAATCTATTTCACCTCGCCCACTTGCGGGAG
>CAMFHA010000186.1 GCA_945952115.1 uncultured Legionella sp.
TATTTTTACCAAAACCCTTGTTCCGATTTAACATTGAGATTCCTAAGTATCAAGTCCAACCACATAAGCAAAGGACTCTTGAGAGAACCCCTTCTCTTTACGAAGCTCCCTGATTCTTTCACCTATTCTGATAAGTTCTGGATGTTTTTTGCGCATACATGTAGAATATGCGCCCTATGCTCATAATACCACGGACTATGAGTATCAATATATGGATGTAATTACTAAATATATTGAGGTGAACAATGAAAAATATAATTTTAGCTATGTGCGTGTTTTCTTTGGCTGGTTGTGTGAAATCAGAAAATTCAGACCAATTTAGACATAATTTAAAACAAGGATTATCAGGATTTAATGCGCAAATTCAGCAACAAAGACAACAGCAACTATCATTGTATCAATCAATACCTCTTCACTCGAATAGAAGCACACGATGTACCACACAGTATTCAGGAGGCATGGCATATACCAATTGTAACTAATTTATTTTTGCTCTCTACAAAAGATTTAAACACAAGCCAATAATTATCTGCTATTATATATGTACATGTACGTGTTTTACAGGTGATTTATGAATACATTGACCTATACCTCTCTTAGAGAGAACCTTGCGGATGCCTTAGAACGGGCAGAAAAAGGAGAAACTATTGAAATTACCAGAAGAGGGCATCAACCTGTATTGCTGACTCCTAAAAATACTTCTGAAACTAAAACTGTTAAGTTTGTTAGTAAAGATAAGTTCAATGCTGCGCTCAAACGTGTTCAAAAAACTCACGCTAAAAACATTCAGGCTTTAGCTGATAGATGAGTGATATAGAATTTCTTACGGCCGAAGATGTTTGTAGCATTCAACAAGCCACACTTCCCGGTGTTCCTTCGCATAATATTGGACTAATTGAAGGGGCAGTTGCTCGAATTATAAATGAATATTTATACAATGGTACTTCAGACATTTTTGAATTAGCTGCTCTATACTTGGTAGCCATTGCTAAAGCCCATGCTTTTCCCGATGCCAATAAGAGAACGGCCTATCAATCTGCAATAATGTTTCTCGATGTAAATGGGATCTTAGTTAAAGAGAATGATAGTGTTCTGGAAATAACGGTTAGAGCAGCAGAAGGAACGACTACTATTCAAGAAATAGTAGACGTATTCAAACGTAGCACATAATTATTTCTTTAAGTCTTGTAATTGTTTTTCAAGGCTTTCGGCTTTTGTTTTAGCAACAGCTTCATTTAGCTCAGCATCATGATACTTTTTATTGGCCTCATTAAGTGACCTATGTAATGATTCTTTTTCTTGTTGCAGAAAGTTGATGGTAGCTTCGTCAGCAGATGACTTTTTTTCATGAGCTAAACGCTCACTCTCTAATGATTTACTTAAATCATTATTGTCTTGCTCAAGTTGCTTTATTTTTGTTGAGAGTAACTCTAATTCTTCTTTAGCTTCTTTTATGTCTTCATTTTGCTCATTAAGCTTTGCATTAAAAGATGATTCTACTTTTTTAGCTACTTTGGTGAATTCAGCCAATATGGCGTTGCTTAGTTCCTGAGAAATATCGGCATTGCTTTCCTTAGCCAGTTCTTGCTCATTACGCCAGTGATTGAGGTATTCGCTGATCGTATTAAAAGAACCACCTAATTTTTCTTTTATTTTCCGAACACTAGGTTTTTCACCTGTAATAATCATCTGATTACATAGCTCAGATACAGATGTTTGCGTCAATTTGCTCATGTTTACCTCAATTTATAACATAAAAATAACATATCAATATATAATAACGTTACATTTATGTTATTTCAATAATATTTTAAAGTAGCACATATGACCAATTGCTACGGTTCCTTAGAAACACAACAGATGAGCGGAATGCTTTTATAAGAAAGTGACCTATTTTAATACTTTATATTGCGATAATGAGTAACGTATGTTATACATATAGTAAGAGGTGATATTATGCATAAAGTCGCAACCATTAATACTCGTATAGAGCCGCAGTTAAAAGCACAAGCTGAAAACATCCTGCATAAAGTAGGGTTAACTTCTGCTGAGGCTGTTCGTTTATTCTATACACAAATTTGTATACACGAAGGCTTGCCCTTTGAAGTTAAAGCAATTCCTAATAAGGAAACGATTAAGGCTATGCAAGATGCGGATAACCGAAAAACGCATAAGGCAAGCAATATAGATGAACTATTCGATGATTTAGGCTAATCAATGCTGGATGTCGAATATACAACTAAATTTAAGCGTGATTTAAAACTTGCCAAGAAACGTAATAAAGATCTGGACGCATTGCGTCAGATCATGAAAAAAATACAGCACGAAGAAGACCTAAGCCCAAAACTCAAAGACCATAACTTATTAGGCAATTGGAACGGGCATCGTGAACTTCATATTGAGCCTGATTGGTTATTAATTTATAAAATAATCCAAAAAGAAAATATTGTTATCTTTGTTCGTACAGGCACGCATTCAGATTTATTTAATAATTAACGTCAGTTATGGATAAGAGCATCGCAAACCTGAGGCAATTTGTTCATTTTAATAGTTGGCTTTCGCGGCCTTAGACAGTAAGCAGCAAGCCCTCCCACGAGGTTGACAAGAAAATTAATTGGGCTTCGATGCCTTGAGTGTTCAATATGGCAAATGGACTTGAGTTGGTCTATTACCGTTTCTACAATACTACGTTGATAAAGAAAAAATTTTTCAAAGGCATTAAGTACTTTTTTCTTCATATTTTTCTTCACTTTTGTCACTAATTTTAGGCCCTGAGTAAGCAATTTTTCTTCGAGTTTTTTATCAATGTACCCTTTATCCCCAGCAGCAAGACCGTTTAATCCTTGCATCAATTTTGGCACCACTTTACGATCATCCACATTTCCTCTTGTTAAACAAAAACTGGCTTTGTTTCTTAACCCCTTACAATGCCTTATTTAACAAAATTTAGGCAGATCGATAGCTTTGAGGCATCCCCAATGATGTC
>CAMFHA010000187.1 GCA_945952115.1 uncultured Legionella sp.
CCTCAGCGCGAACGGCTATAAAAATTCCTTAACTTAATGGCAGTGCCGCTCCGAGTCTCCTCTCACTTTGCTCTCTGCAGCGAGTTTCGAAAGAAGTCTATTAAAAAAAGTAGAGGATTCATAGGCGCTAGAGCATTTCAGAGAGGTTATTGAGTTGCACTTAATATAATCATCAATTGCACAACTCCCTGAGTAGCGGTCTTGTTCACATTAAGTTGCTTAATGTTAATTTTATATTTGTCATTTAATTGAGCTAACCATTCAATAAATAAATTAAAAGGAATTTGATCAAAATTAAGTTGTATTTCACCTGAGCTTGTTTGTTGTAATTGAAATGGGAAGCTGATAGTTGCATGATTTTTTAATTGAGTGGATAATAAGGTCAATAATTGTCCATTGTCGATTGATTTTTTAGCTGCGCCTGCTGGTTTTTGATTTTTTACTCTATTCATCCACTGTAAGGTTGCTGTTTTCTCAACTAATTGTTCTTGCCGTTCATGCACGCGCGTTGCAATAGGAGAATAAAGAAAAAAATAAAAAATATAAATAACAATACAGAGAACAGCACTAAACACCATCCATTTCTCACGCTCATTTAAATTATTTATATAAGAATTCATGATAATTCCAGGGTTGCTATTACTTGTTGCTTATGAGTTGAGGCTTGAGTTTGATTGACTTTTACTTGTTGTTTTAATAGCGTTTCTAATTTTTGTAAGGTCATAAAATCAGGGCTTTGTACAGTAACTGACAACGTTTTATTTTGATATTGCATTTGCTCAACACTGATATCACTGTTTTTCATAGTTTTAGCAAATTCATTGACTAAAAACCAAAAGCGCGTTTGATTATTATTTTGATTTAACTTTAGCAATTGACTGATTCTAAATTTAGGGCTAATTACTTGCTTTGCTTCAGGAAAAAATTGACGATAAATCACATTAATTTTTTGATCAATTTCTGTAGTTTGTTTATTAAGTGAATAAAGTATTATTCCATTAACAGCCAGCAGTGAAGCTAACCAGATTACACAAGAAATAGCACATAAAACATAACCTTTTTTTATCCAGTCTGAGGCAGATCCATGTTGCATTGTGCCTTGACATAGATTTAATGGTTTATTTTTTAATAGTCTTCGAGCAATCCAAACAGCAGAGTGCTCTTCAGCTTTTTGAATATCATTATTCAGCTCTAGTTTACTATCTTCAAATAATAGGGGTTTAAGGTGGGGATGTTGTTTAAAATAGATTAGGGCTAAAGAATCAGATAAAGCACCTTTAAAGTCTTCTTCATTTATTAATACTTGTGCACCACTAATACAAATTTCTTGTTCTTTTAATGCAAACCAATCAACAGTTATCATTTCAAACTCTATTTGATTATCCTCCATAATTTGAACTAAATAGAGTAAACGATGTTTTGCAATAACAGTGATTAGATAATGGTTATTTTTGTAATATTGTTTATCAAAAGCAAAATGGAGCTCTTCAATGGATTGAGCTAATTTATCTTCTAAGGCATAAGGAATAGCCGTTCTGGCTTTGCGGTCTGCTAGCCAAGGTAGTTCCAAATTGAGAAAAGTAACTTGTGATGCAGATTCCACAAGAATAGTGTTGGAAGCTTCTTGTGCTATTTTTATGTCCTTAAAATCAAGCCGAGAAGGAGGCACAAGCACCTCACCTTCAGCATTTAATTTTAAGCATAGGCATCCTGATTCATTTAAATATTCTGTAAAAAGAAAGCATGTATTCATGAGTTATTATACATAAGCCCTATGTTTTTTGAGATTTATTTGTGTCCATTGTTGCTTTAATTGTTGAGATAATAAATAAACGACTAAAGCATACTGTGGACTTGAATTATAACGAGTAATAACAAAAAAGTTAGGATAGGCTAGCCAATATTCTTTGCCTTGTGCAGTATTTAATTCAATGAGACCTGCTCGTTTAGGATGATTAAAAGCAGCAGTTAAAGGTTTGACTCCTGAAGCAATAAGCTGGCTATAGTTATAATTGGCTCTACGTGGATTAACATATAAATTGCTCATATTTCGCTTGGCTACAATGCGCGCAGTCTGAGCTATACCCTCATTGTTTTTCCATCCATGACGATAGAAATAATTCGCGACACTCGCAATAGAGTCATCATCATTAGACACTAAATCTTTATGCCCTTTATTTTTATAATCTACGGCAAAAATACGGTAATTACTGGGCATAAATTGAGGTTTCCCTATTGCCCCAGCATAAGACCCTTTATAATAAGTAGCTGAGACTTTATATTCGCGACAAAGAAGTAGGTATTCTTTTAATTCATTTTTAAAAAAAGGAGCTCGTTTGGGATAATCAAAAGCCAAAGTAGCCAAGGCGTCTAAAACTCGATTATCTCCTTGACGTTCGCCATATAAAGTTTCTACCCCTAAAATAGCTACAATAATTTCTGGTGGTACACCATATCTTTTTTGGACTTTTTCTAAAGTTTTTTGATTTGCTGCCCAAAAATCTAAACCTCCTTTGACGCGTTGAGGTGTCATAAATATATCTCTATAAACATCCCAATCTTTTTTTTCATAGGGCTTTTCCATCGACTCAATAATTTGAGGCTGTAACTGGACTTGGTTCATTGTGTTGATTAATTCTTTTTCATTAAAATGATATTGTTTCACCATCATTTTCATAAAGGCTTGTACTTCTTTGCGATGAGTAAAAGCACTGTTGGAATAACTTGATAAAGAAAAAGTGAAGAATAAAGTAAATGCTAACCAGATTATTCGTCGCATTACAGGCCTCAAAGTTGATACAAAAAAATTATTTTATTGAAAACATTAAAAATTAGCAAATTTCATTGGCACACTCCAGAGTAAATGCATCTATACCCAAGAAACTTCAAAATACTAAGTTTTCAATAACTGAAAATTGTCAT
>CAMFHA010000188.1 GCA_945952115.1 uncultured Legionella sp.
AGAAACAACAACCGCTGATTGCTTCTTCAAGTTGAAACTCCGAACTGAGGTTTTAACTAGAACCTCATTAAGGTTTAATGGAGTGTGATTAAAAAATTATAGTTTTAATCATACTTACCTCAGTGAATCTTGTATCGATATATGATATAATGTGTGCCTATATAACGCAGGGAAACAACTTGTCACGATATTCTTTTTCCTAAGCTATGAAAAAATCCCATTATACTATAATGGCACTAAGTTAAGGCTAGTACATCATTTACATAAAAACAGGAATCCGTCTTTAAATAAGCACTGTACTGGGTAAAAAATGGACTCTTGCTTTTGAAGAAATGACTAAAGCGCTTAATTTAGCTCCATTACATTATACTAAGTGAGTGGAAATACGATGTTTGTTTTATATGAAGCCTACCAAGCTGGATTACTTAAACCCCAAAATTGGATGACCAATTTAATCGCGGGACTTATTGTGGGAATTGTAGCCTTACCTTTGGCAATGGCCTTTGCTATTGCTTCAGGAGTTCCACCGACACAAGGTTTATATACTGCCATTATTTCAGGATTTGTGGTCGGTGTTTTTGGTGGTAGTCGTGTACAAATAGCCGGCCCCACAGGAGCTTTTATTGTTATTCTGGCTGGCATTACCGCTCATTACGGTATAGAAGGACTACAAATTGCAACCTTACTTGCTGGATTCATATTGTTATTTATGGGCCTAATCAAACTGGGAAGTATTATTAAATTTATTCCAGACCCAGTGATTGTTGGTTTTACTAGTGGAATAGGGGTGATTATTTTTGTCAGTGAATGGAATGATTTTTTTGGATTATCACTGCATTTACCGCTTGATGCACCTTTTCATACTAAAATACTTGCTTTAATGCATGCATTACCCCATTTTGATGGTGCAACTACTGCAATTGCCACGTTGTGTTTACTGCTCGTGTGGCTTACACCTAAATGTATCAAACAAATTCCCGGTCCTTTAGTCGCAATGGTTGTAGCGACAGTTTTGCAAATGTATTTCCAGTTTAAAACTGTGGCAACTATTGGCAGTGCTTTTGGTGGCATTCCTTCGGTACTCCCCACATTCCATATTCCATCATTGAACTTAAATCAGATTGCCAATTTAATTGGGCCTGCATTTGCAATTGCCTTATTAGGTGCCATTGAATCCTTGTTGTCAGCAACAGCAGCTGATGGACTCGCTAAAACGCGACATCACTCTAATCAGGAGTTAATAGGGCAGGGGCTGGCTAATATAGTTACTCCATTATTTGGAGGGTTTGCTGCGACTGGGGCGATTGCCCGGACAGCAACCAATGTGCGGCATGGTGGTAATAGTCCCATTGCTGCGATTGTTCACTCTATGTTTTTATTTCTTGTAATTGTGGTTCTTGCTCCTTTTGCAGAATATATCCCTCTGTCTTCTTTGGCTGCCATCCTTTTTGTAGTAGCTTACAATATGAGTGATGTACCTCATTTTAAATACATGCTGACACACGCACCACGTCATGATGTTATTGTGTTAGTAACAACGTTTTTGTTAACGGTGATGATCAATTTAATTATTGCAGTCAATGTAGGTGTTATTATCGCAGTATTGCTTTTTATTCGCCGTATGAGTCAAGCTGTAACTATTGAAGAGGAGCACCATGACCTCTTCCATGAAGAGCTAAATGATTCTGATTTAGTACTTCCATCAAACGTTTTGATTTATTCCATACAAGGCCCTTTCTTTTTTGGTGCTGCTGAAAAAATTGAACAAACTTTGGCAATAACTCATTCTGATCCAAAAATCATTGTTTTTCGATTAAAGAATGTTCCTTTTATGGATATGACAGGTCTACAAACGTTTCGCGAAATTATTGAAGCATTTCATCGCCGTGGAGTGCTCGTTTATCTTTGTGAAGCGAATAAAACAGTTCATAATAAATTAGATAAACTGAAGATATATCACTTAATTGAGAAAGGTTGTATGTTTGAAACCTTCACCGATTTAACTAAGGACTTAAAATCCACCCATATTAAAAACATATAGGATAAACACAATGACTCAATTTCCTCCATGCCCTGAGTGCAATTCAGAATATAGTTATGCCAATGGCACCTTTTTTATTTGCTCGCAATGTTCGTACGAATGGTCGCAGCAAGCAGAAGAAAAGCAAGAAGAACATGCTGCCATCGTTAAAGATGCGCATGGTACGGTGCTAAATGAGGGTGATACTATTAGCGTGATTAAAGATTTAAAAATCAAAGGATCGTCTCAGGTGGTCAAAGTAGGTACAAAAGTAAGAAACATTCGCTTAGTACCTAACGAAGATCATAATATTGATTGCAAAATCGAAGGGATTGGACCAATGAAACTTAAATCAGAGTTTGTGAAAAAAGCTTAAGCGTTTTTATATTAGGCAGGTTGTTATTCTGCCTTTATCTGGCTTTTCTTACATGCGAAGTAAGCGATTACTACTAATCTTCAGTTTGCGATAAAGGATTAACCGCTGTATGCGTTTGTCTAGCTTTCCATAAATCCCAACTTTGTTGAATATTGAGCCAAAACTCTGGTTCCGTTCCTAATGATTCAGCAAACGATAAGGCAGAGTCAGCAGTGACCCCTCGGCGCATATTAACGATTTCATTAAGACGAGCATACGTCCAGCCTAAATGTTCAGCAAATTGCTTTTGAGATAAATTGAGTGGTTCTAAGAATTCCTTTAATAAAACTTCTCCTGGATGCACTGGAGCTTTGTTAGTTGGTATCATATGGCAAAACACTTTTTTATTAGATAACTATATTTTATACCGATATAGAGGATTTTGATAAAGAAAACTTGATCTCGACCGCCGTTGCGACACTGCCATTAAGTTAAGGAATTTTTATAGCCGTTCGCGCTGAGGAGTGTGCG
>CAMFHA010000189.1 GCA_945952115.1 uncultured Legionella sp.
TGACAATTTTCAGTTATTGAAAACTTAGTATTTTGAAGTTTCTTGGGTATATTTTGGTTATGTTTCAAATTTATCAGCAGTAAGATTTATCATAACTTATAGTATTTGATCTATTTAACTCATGCAGAGTACATTCTTGTATAAGGTCTTCCCCATTACTAGCTAATTTAGAGTCATGCTTTAAATTATATTTTTTATAAATAGCATGAATGAATGCCTCATAATTATCACGATCTTGAAGATTATCAAACATATAATTAGGGTGACTAGATTGCTCAAGTTTTAAAAGATATACATCATTTTTGCCTTTGCTTGCCAATGCTTGCGCAATATTCTCTGTATTTGCACATGTGACTACTGTATCTTTCTTTGAAGTAATAAAAACAACGGGGATACCTTCGGGAAAATCAGCAACGCTTTTTAGTGGAGAAGGTCCATCAGGGTCATATTGCATAACATTCCATTTTTTAAAAAAAGAAAAACCTGTATTGATAACGCTAGTAATCTTATTAGAAAGGTAATCTGTTTGGAAAATACTGGCGACTCTTTTCGGTAAAACATTTTGAACAGAATCAATTGCACCTTCTAGGATAACAAGTCTAACTTCAGGATATTTTTCCTTTGCAAAAGCACAAAATGTAGCTGCAGTGCCTCGAGATACTCCCCATAAAATAAGCCCGCTTGTTTTGTCTTCTCTAGCTAACCAATTATCATATTTATTTCGATGAGACTGCATATCTGTTTTTTGTCCAATACTCACTTGAGAAAAAACAGGCGTATGAAATGCAATTGACTCCATATTTTGTCGTATAGGTGATGTAATATGGACTCCATAGTTCCAATTCGAACCCCATGTTATAGCTGACCCTATTACTTTAATAGGATTTAAATAAGAAAAGTAACTATCAAAAGGTCTCAGATTTACATCGGAAATTTCCACACCAATATGAAGTTTATAAATAACATTGAGAGGAGAAAGATTGTTACGCCCTGTACACCACATTAATTCACCAGTTGTTGCAGTAATTTTTTGATTACCAACATACTTAAGTGTTTGAGTTTGAGAAGATCCATTACCTTGAAAAAATAATGTATCACATAGCTCACCTGTATTTATCTCAGTTAATTCTGTCATTCTTTTCTCCCTCATTGATTAGAGATACCTAGAACCAAAAAATTATATATTTTTAACAAGGGGCACTATAAACAGCTTGTCCGGCTTGGATATCTGCCTCGATAATTTGAGTCATAAATCACCCTTTGACTGATTGCTTTGGTCAGGCCAAATAATTTGTCTCAGCTCATCTTCAAAACCAAAAAAGCGCATGTCTTTAATGCGTTGTGGAAATAAAATACCATCAACATGGTCATATTCGTGTTGCACTACTCTTGCGTGAAAATCCTCCGCTACTCTTGAAATTTTTTGCCCCTCTAAATCATAACCGTGGTAGCGTATTTTCTTATACCGAGGCACTAAGCCACGAAGCCCAGGAACACTGAGACATCCCTCCCAGCCATCCACAAGCTCTTCTGATAGCCTCTCAAACATGGGATTAATTAAGACAGTAAACGGGACTGGTTTTTCTTTCGGATAACGAGGATTTGATTCAAATCCAAACATGATGATACGTACATAATAACCTATTTGCGGTGCTGCAATTCCTACGCCTCCGGTAGCATGCATCGTATCCTGCATATCATCAACAATCTGTTTAATCTTCCGATCAGTAAAGTCCGTTATCGGAAGAGAGGGTGCGGATAATTGTTGGTTACCCATTTTTATCACGGATTGAATCGTCATGGTAAAGCCCACATATATATTAGCCCGTCACATAGCTGTGAATTAAGATCCTTTTGAATACAATCCAACAGCATTTCCTTCTGTATCAAGAATAATCGCACGATATTCATATGGTTCAATTTACTCTTTTGCTTTTTTCCTAGTTTACATGAATTAAGTTTGTTTGCGATAAAATCGCCCTATCTTTCTCTTCCCATTCCTGCACCTATTGCACTAGGAAAGCCAGCAACAATCCCCGATAGTTAAGTAAATTATTAAAAAAAACTCCCCCTAAACACTTCTGTTAAAATTTAATCATTGCTTCCGTATGCTGATTTTACTTCTATTCAATAGCCTACACACAGAGATATCCACAGAAATTGTGGATAAAATTAAAATCGCCTTTTTAACAAAAATACGCTATACGTCTTATAAATAAAGGAATCTCTCGATAGTTAAGCAGTTTTTTATACGTGTTATTGGAGAGAAGAAAAATCAGTTATCCACAGGAATAGCTTGAAAAATAAGAGAATTTGCTCGTCCATTGTAGCAGAGCTTTTTAATTTTTACAGGGAAAATTTCACTTTTAATAAAAATTAATTTTCAAAATAAAAGCATTGTTCAAACACATCGCTCATCGTGAATAAATATTCGAACTTAAGTCTTAACCTTAACTAGATGTATTAAAAACAAAGCTTATACCTCTATCATCCTCATCTAAATTAAGAAATTTCTTACACCATAATGCGCCTTATTTGGAGTGACTATTTGTTATTATTTGCTATGATTAAACCAGTACGAGGAAAGACAGCGGATGTCTTATAAGGACTATTTGAATGCATCATGGATGATGCGCTGCCATAAGGATGTGGCCTGTCTCCTCGGAACACTTTTCTCGCTAAATAGCAATCAGCTACTAATCAATAGTCGTTTATCAAAACTCAGCTCTATCTTGATTCTTAAATCTTTGTCATAGACTATTAAAATCTTAGTCCTAATATCACAAGACAGTGCACTAATGAATAACTCACTCATGTTACGCACGATCAATTTTAAGCGGCCATATTTTTTAGCTCCTGCCAGG
>CAMFHA010000190.1 GCA_945952115.1 uncultured Legionella sp.
CTCTTGCTATTGATCATGCTTTTAGAGGATCGTTTAAATTTTAATTCACTATAATAATCGAGCAACACCAAATTCTCCACGATTTAAATAATAATCATTAATGTGGCTATTATCTTGAGTTTTATTAAATCCATTTCCTATTCCAAACGTTTTACTGCCTTTAAAAAATGCATCTCCAAGTGTATACGGGGGATTAAATGTTAAATAGGTAGTTGTAAGATCATTGATAGTCATTATTCTTGGGACTAATGGTTGTAAATAGTATGAAGCTTGCCGTAAGAACGCCTTATTTTGCATGGCATGATGTATCATACATGCTAATATCGTATCGCTTATATCCTCATATTCTGAGATCTTAAGAGGTTTTTTTTCAAAAAAATGTAATAAAATATGATCATTGGTTGGAGACGGTATTTGGGGTGTGTAATTATTATTTGCTATTGACGAGGATTCATTTTCATATTGTTTATTAGCAATTTTCCTTAGTTTATCGAGCACTTGTTCAGCATAACCTGCTTTATCAAAATCTTTGCTTATAACTGTTTTTCCATTAATATTAAAAGGAGCACTATAATCCCCAGTATTTCCTATTGCATGTCCTGATAAAGGTATTCTAACATTCAAGTTATCAATTAATTTTTGCAACTCAGATTGAAGTTTACTAAGTTGTACTTGATTTTTCTCCTTCGCAGCTGCAATATTAATAAGATGAATTTTATTATCGTATCCTCCAATTACTTTTAAACAAATCATCATTAATCATACTCATTCTGCTTAATATGTTATCAATTATAACATATAATTATCTTTATATCATAAAAATGCAACTGTTCACTCCGTCATCCTGAGTGGAACGAAGGATCTCCTGGATTTAAGACAGTGCACCATTCGGAGATCCTTCGTCGCAAGCGACTCAGGATGACGAGCGAGCTGTTATATAAAAATAAGGATTTTTTATGACTAAAAATAAAAAGATTATTAATCTTGCCTTACAAGGAGGAGGGGCTCATGGTGCTTTGACTTGGGGAATCATTGATAGATTATTAGAAGAAGAACGCTTAAATTTTGATTCTATTTCAGCTACAAGCGCAGGAGCAATGAACGCAGCAGTTCTTGCTTATGGTTTGGCATCAGGTGGTAAAGAAGGGGCGCGTAACGCATTATATCTCTTTTGGCAGAAGATATGTGAAACAGGATATTTATATAATCCAATTAAATGGTCTTTTGTGGAAGAATTTTTGGGGATAAAACTAGATCAATTTACTTCTTATATGTTTTTTGATTTAGTGACTAAACTATTTTCTCCTTATGAGTTTAATCCTTTAAATTATAATCCATTGAAAGAAGTTTTAAGGCAAATTGTAGATTTTGAAATAATTAGAACCAGCAAAAAAATTAAGCTATTTGTTTCTGCAACCAATGTACAGACTGGTAAAATAGCTATTTTTGATAATCAAAAAATTTCTTTAGATGCTGTTTTGGCCTCAGCCTGTTTGCCTTTTATGTTTCAAGCAATTGAAATTGATGGGCAATATTATTGGGATGGAGGATATATGGGTAATCCAGCTATTTTTCCTTTAATTTACAATTCTGATTGTAGAGATATTTTACTTCTGCATATAAATCCAATTTATAGGGAGCAAATTCCGAAAACTGCCACAGAAATCCTTAATAGAATGAATGAAATTAGTTTTAACTCAACATTAATGCGAGAAATGAGGGCTATAGCCTTTGTTACTAAATTAATTGATAAACAGTGGATAAAAAAAGAATATCAAAATAATCTTAAACGATTATATATTCATGCAATCCGTGCTGATGTTACGATGAAATCCTACTCAGTAGCTAGTAAATTTAATTCAAATTGGTCTTTCATTGAGTCTCTGTATGACGAGGGACGTAAACAAGGAGAAGAATGGTTAAAAAAATATTTTAAAGACCTTGGCAAGAAATCCACTATAGATCTGAATGAATATTTGTAACGGAATTCACGAAAAACTCTTAATCTCTTTGTTAAAAAATGTTTTAATTCGGTCCTTTAATTTCCTGAGCAGGAGCATTCTCATTACTAGTTGTTGGTTTAATTAAAGTTTGTGCTGGATGTAGGGATGTAGGAGTAAAAAAACCTACTTTATAATTTTTAGGGACATTAGTTGAGTTGTTTTTCAGTGCATTTAAAATTTCTTTAAAATCTGCTTGATTGTTATTTTTTTCAAAACTATGAGAATCGGTATCTGCTTGCTCAGCTCTATTAGAATAATCTACAAGAGAGAGTATTGAATAAACTTGAGTAATCTGATGTTCATTTAATAGGTCTTGTTTATTAAATATGGTTAAACAGCTTTCATTAAAGTTAGGATTTGTGTGTTGAAATAATTGCTGTGAAGCATCCACTAAAAAATCAACTTTAGTAGCAATATCTTTGTCTTTTAAAAAAAGATACTCTGTTATTTGTGATTGAAAATCTTTAATAAATTCCACAGCAAGTTTTTGTGAAGAGTTATCTTGCCAATTTGAAGGCAAGGAAATTATAAATTGTTTTTGTTCTTTGACTGTATCCAGTATTTTTTTACCAATTAGTTCAGGTAATTTTTGTTCCGCAAAAACGCCACTTAAAAGCTCCTCGTCGGCCAACATAATTTCATCAACTAAGCAATCTATGTTCTCAAGATTCTCTCTATTAGTATTATTGATATATATTTGAAATAGACGTTCTGTACATAGATTGGGCCTTGGCTCTTTGAAATCATCGCTTGAAATTCTGCCTGTTGCTATAAATTCTTCCATATAGTTATTTAAAATTTGAAATGTCCATAAGATTTGGTATTATTATGGTTTTT
>CAMFHA010000191.1 GCA_945952115.1 uncultured Legionella sp.
TCAATTATGATGCGTATGCTACTTTGTTATAGATACTTAATGAGGTCTGCTTATCTAAAAGAAGGTGGAGCCGCAACCATCGCATATGCCAAATTACAATTTAGTCATATGAGTGATTTTGAACGAGAAGAGCTTAAAAAAGCCCTTTTAAAATATTGTGAGCTGGATACATTAGCTATGGTTATGATTGTTGAAGCTTGGCAGGGTATGATTAAACAGTCGCTACCCTAATACAATAATTCATCTCCAATATATCTCATAAAAATTTATTTAAGATGAATAATCCTCTGTTCCTCTGCTAAAAGAATACGTTGATACGTTTCATATTTTTCACATAACTTTATAAATGTTCGCCAATGCATTCCTTTCGGTTTATCTTCTAAGCAATCCAAAAGACTATCAGTCCAGTTAAGTTTGTGATGTATTTTGCGTGCACCTCTGAATGCTCGATCAATAATCGTTTCACGTTGGCATTGATAAACCAAATTAAGGCAATGACGACATACAAAAATGGGACCACCATATAAAATGGCGACGCGCCGACCACATGGCTTTAATGGACATATAAACCAAGGGCGTTGACCACCTAAATGACAATTAACCCATGTAAGACAAACAACATAATTGATTCGTTGTGGCTCTTCTCCTTCTTGTGTATTCTGCCAACGTAGAATCAGCGAATCAATATTAGGAGCGACGTCTACTTGGATGGATAACTTCACTTTTCGATCACACGACCATTCCCGAGTGAATGAATTTTTACCCTTTAATTGTTTCTCTCGATTCCATCGCCTTATATCAATATATCTGAAGCTATTAGTTGTTGATTTTGAACGATAAGTCCTCTTTGTCCCGCTGCCATAACCACCCATTTTTTACTCCTGACTTTTTACGAAATCAATTGGGAAATTATTTATTTTTGACATGATTCACATGATTTTTTTATGACAATTTTTTCATATGACACATCAAAAACTGATAAAACCTATGAAACCAACTCAACACGCCATCTTTCCGCAGAGGTATTACCGCTGCATCTAATAAAACGGAGACTATCAACAATTTGTCCTTCATGCCGTTTAATCCATCGCCCTAAGCGATGGCGATTGATCTGACCACGTTCATCAGCAATATCATGGAGTATTTCATTAAGCTCTTTATGTTCAGAATATTCTACCGATCTACTTACAGCATCTCTCACCATTTTAGGGGTATTTCCAAAAGTCTCCTGCCACGCAATTAAAAGTCTCTGATGTGGTCTAATGGACTTGGACACTCTAGATAAGAGATAATAATCTTAACTGGGGAGAAAAATGAGCAATCAGAAATATTCTAAAGAATTTAAATTAGATGCAATTAGTCTAGTAACGGAACAAAATTATAGCCAGGCGGAAGCTGCTAGAAGCTTAGGACTAGATCCAAAATTAATAAGTCGTTGGCTTAAAGAGCACACTCAAGAGGAAGGTCAAGCATTTAGAGGTAACGGTAAATTAACTGCAGAACAATTAGAAATTAAACATTTGCGTGAAGCAGTTAAGCGATTAACTATGGAGAAAGAAATTTTAAAAAAGGCGACGGCCTTCTTTGCAAAAGAAATGAAATAAAATATTCATTTATAGCGCAGCATAAGAAGGTATGGCCAGTTGATTTAATGTGTAAGTTATTTGATGTTACCTGAAATGGGTTTTACCAATATCAAAAAAAGAGTAAAGAGTCAGATCCAATTCACGAAGAATTATTGGGATGGACTAAAAAAATAGCTGAATCAAGTGATTATACCTATGGTAGCCGTCGTATGAAGAAAGCATTAAACGCCTTAGGTTACCCATTAGGTAGAGATAAAGCAAAGAAGTTAATGAATGAAGCAGATGTATTTGTACGTTATAAGAAGAGGTATAAGGTAACTACGAATAGTAAGCATAAACAACCGGTGTTTGAGAATAAATTAAATAGGCAATTTAATGTAGAAAAACCTAATTGTGCTTATGCCTCTGATGTTACTTATATTTGGACGCAAGAAGGTTGGCTCTATTTAGCAGTTGTTATTGATTTATTTTCTAGAAAAATTATTGGTTGGAGCATGAGTTCACGTATGAAAGCGGAGCTTGCTTGTGATGCGCTCAAAATGGCACTTTGGCAAAGGAGGCCAGAAAAAGGTGTTATTGTTCATAGTGACCGTGGTGTTCAATATGCTAGCAAAGCTTATCGTGCTTTATTAACTACTTACGGTTGTATTGGGAGTATGAGTCGCAAAGGAAATTGTTGGGATAATACTGTCGCTGAAAGCTTTTTTGGCAGGTTAAAACAGGAACGTGTAATGTGGCGCAATTATCAAACACGATTTGAAGCGCAGCAAGATATTCTAAATTTCATTACTATGCACTATAACAGCAAACGCTTACATTCCTTCTTGGGATATAAAGCGCCTAATCAATTTGAAATGGAGCGCTTAATACAATTTAAAAAAGTCGCTTAACTAGTGTGTATCAAATTGGTTGACCACATCACTTTCGCTGGCTTGGTTGCAACAAATGATAGGAACTCAACTCCATAAGCAACTGCCATTGCTACCTCAAGCGCGAAAAAAGTTTTACCGACACCGCGTTTTGCGTATACCATACATATCCCAGACTTGGGGAGCCAAGGGTTTAATAGGTTCTCGCGAGGGGGTAAAGCTAAATTAAGAAATTCGTCCAAAGCCTTTGCAACTGGAATGGGAGTTTCGATTTCAAAGCAAGCGTGTGCCACATTCAATTTATTGTCCATTATATACCCAAGAAACTTCAAAATACTAAGTTTTCAATAACTGAAAATTGTCAT
>CAMFHA010000192.1 GCA_945952115.1 uncultured Legionella sp.
GAACGGACTTTATAGTCAACTAAAACTTAAGGCTAATTGGAAGCTTTATGCGCGGAATCCAGACTCTCCCTCACTTCAAGGCCGTCTATGCTGTGCATAAAGCACAGCACGTAGGTAACAGAGACGCTTTTAGTGCTCAAAATTTAGATGCGTTTACCCTGAGCTAATCGTAGCTAATTTTCAAAATGAAAATGGAAATGTTATAGTATTTCTTTTTCAGGATGATAACTATTTATGTTTGCCCTAATTCGATTCCTACTGATTTTTTTGTGCAGTATTCCTCTCTGGGCAAACATGCCTTCTTGGTACACTATTGATGCGAAAAAACAGGTCACGCTTAATGTAGATCTGTTTCTTTCATCAACTTGCCCACATTGCCACAAGGCCGATGAATTTTTTAAAGAAATTGAACCTAACAATCCTTGGTTGCATGTGCAACGGCATATTATTAATGAAGATAAAGAAGCATTAACTTTATTTAATCAATTTCTAGTACAGCAAAATATAAGAGATTTTTCTGTCCCTTCAATATTTTTTTGTACTAGTCGTTGGCTAGGATTTGCTTCAGCTGAAACAACAGGAAAAGATATTTTAAAAAGTATGCAGTATTGTAAGCAACAGATTGAAAAAAAGGGAAGATTAACTAATGCCACAGTAAATGTTATTAAACGGTGGGCTAATGCCAACATGTTAAATAGCAGTGTTACCGAACAATCAACAATTCTTCATTATTTAATGACCGTGGTATTCCTGGATATAGGTAATCCCTGCTCTGTATTTTGTATTTTAAGTTTATTCGCTTTTTTAATGATTCAGCAAAATAAAGCAACGCAATTTATGATTGGTTGTTTGTTTGCTTTAGCTATTGTTTTAGTGCACTCTTTACAGCAGATGCAAACTAATCTGTATTATCAAATATTAACTTGGTATCGATTCATTGCAATTTTAATAAGCTTAAGTGGTCTTTACTTAGTTTTCCAGCATTATAGAAAAAGAGTATTCAAACCGTATGTGTTATTTATATGGGTCTTTTTCTTTGCAATAACTATTTATGCTTATCAACAAAATTGCGTCATGAACTGGGCTTATGTTTTCCAACAATGGCTAAATAATCAACGATTAGCTACAGGACAGCAAATTTCTTTGCAAATTATTTATCAAATTATATATATTTTGCCCTTGTTCATTATGATACTAGTTTATCTTTTTTTAAGCAAATTTAATCAATTTAAAGTATTTAATTCTTTATTAGAACATATAAGTTTAGTCTTTCTCATTATTACTTTAGGTATACTTTTAATTCAACCAAAATTATTATCACTTAATCTACTTTCTTATTTGGTCTTTTTGATAAGCCTTATAAGCGGAGTTATCTTAAATGTATTTCAAAAGAAGAAGGAAAAGGATAGATAAAATAGCATTTTCAATGAAAGATAAAAATAAGCAGTGAATTATGAAGTGAGCTTCCTTGGGAAAAGAAAAATAGTCACTCATTCTATTGAATATAATCTTGCTGAGCTTGACGTTGATAAATATTGGTTAAAGAACATTTGCGCTCTTTTTGTGAGCAGTTGTTGTGTGTAAAAAAATCAATTTGAACATATAAAGGTGTTATGGTGTTTTGTTTAAGGTTTTATCATGAAGGTTAAACAATTATTAAAAATTTTTCTATATGGAGAGCACTCAGAGACTTTAATTTCGAAGATGTTAGATAATCTCGATTGTTATCTTTATAACGAGTTAATACAATCTTTACCTGAAGCGGAAAAAGAGGAGATCAATAAAGAATTAGATAGCGAAGCAGTTGGTCAGCGCGCTATATTATTGAGTCAACAACTTGCAAAAAACGAATATTTCGATAAAAAAGACTCTAGGATTTTATTGTTGGCAGCTTTAAAAAACTTTAAGAATGGTTTTATTTCAGCTGCACAATTAGCATCGTTGCATCTCTTAGATTCAGCTATTCATACTTTTTATATAAATCCAGTAGTATATACATGGCATTCATATGTACAAGATAATAAAATTACTAATACTAGGGATATCTTTACTTATTCATCAAATATTAACCCAAGTCTTGAGCAAGCTCCTATTTTTTATGCTGGATATAATGCTATAGGCAACAGAAATATTCCTAACAATGAACTACCAAAAGAATTTGAAAGATTCCAAATCCCTTTATTAAAGCGTTTTTTTAATTTTACTGCTTTTGAGTGGAATACGTTTTGCAAAGAAATTAAAACTGCTCCTTTATCAGAACAAAGTTTTCATTTCTTAATTGCTCCAGAAATAGGTTGTTATTCTGCTTTAATTTATAAAATACAACAAGTATTAAACTGTATGCGACCATTAGATTGGGTGCAAAATTCTATAGAAGGTCACATAATAAACAAAATCATGCTTGTCCCAAGTTTTAGTATGTTTCAAGCAGCAATTATTGCTAAAGCTCAAACTTTGGGTCGCAAACCAGTGGAGCTATTACCTACTTATGGTTATATTAATTTAAATCGCTATGCTGATTTAAAAGCTGCTGGAAAAATTCCTTTGACAATGTACTTTCCTGAAAAATCCTCATCTCAATGTTATCAACTTAAATCTGGATTATTCAGAACAACAGTCGATAGTTGGGGTTATGAATCTGCTTTTGCTGGCGCTCTTCATGATGTGTATCATGCAATGAGAGAGATGTCTATGTCTGAGAATGTAGCAAGAGCTAGATTTCGATTGGCATCAATTGCTAAAAAACATATATACCCGTGATCTTTCAAAATGCTTGCATTGAACAAAAAAAAGGCTCATTC
>CAMFHA010000193.1 GCA_945952115.1 uncultured Legionella sp.
ATTCCTAGTCGTTAATTATTGGCTAGGTGGACCGGTTTAAATGGGGGGCACTACACAATGTATTAATGATAGAGTTTAGGTTATTAACAACCTCAGTGTTCATTTCTACAATGCGTTGCCATCCTTGTTGTTTGGCATTTTCAATAACTTTTTGTGTTTCTTCACGTTGAGATTTGTGTCGTTCAAGATATTGCTTTGAAGTTCTAAAATGCGAACATGTTAGGCAAGCATTTGCATGAGGACAACGATTTTGGGTTAAGGGCAGGGAACACAAGCCGTTAGGTAAAGCTTGGCTCATTATATTTTTTTTAAGCCATTTAGCATTTACTAAATCATCGTTTAATTTTATATTGCCTTTTACGTCTACCATTTTTTCTTGAAACTCAGTAAAAGCTTTTTTCATGGTTTCATTATGAATGTGGGCATATCGAGCTGTCATTTCAGGTGACTCATGGCCTAAATAGTGCTGAACCATTACTTGGGGTACCCCAGAATTAATCATTTGAGTACCAATAGTATGTCGGAATTGATGTGAACTAAACTTCCAAATAATACCATTGCTTTCTTTAATATTGTGCTCTACGGCAAGCCTATTTAAAGATCGATTGATATGAGGGGCTGAGACAGTAGGGGACTTAGATAAACCTTGGCTAGGAAAGAGATATTTGGAGGAACCATCTGCTAAAACCAAGCTTTGTTGGGCTTTTATGGCTTCTATGCATTCTTTAGAAACCGGAATTAAACGAATACGTTTTAGTTTCTGTTCTTTTACACGAAGCAATAAATCTCCGTCCCCATCATGTTCAAGGCAATCAAAACTTAGTGAGCATACCTCGCTAACACGTCTCCCAGTTTCCATTAAAATGATCACAAAATGCTTCATCCACTGAGGAAAAGCATGAAGATGTTTTTTTAGCTGGCTGATTACATAATCACTAATATATTTAGGTGCTTTATTAATGTCTCGAGGTAAATCACTATTATAAATAATGGGTTTTTCTGGCCAATCTAACCAGCCTTCAAGCAAACCAATTTGATGAAATACTCTCAAATTAATTAGAGTAATTCCTCTAGTCATAGGTTTTAGGCCTTTTTTTGCTAGATACTGAATTAATCCTACGATATGTGAGCGATTTATATTGCTTGAAATAAAAGAATCATCAATGGTTTGTAGATATTCATCAAAATGATTAAAACCTCTTATATATCCTCTACAGGTTGAAAAGGTTCTTGTTGCAGCTTGAAATCTCACAAATTTTTTAGCAGCTAGTTTTAGCCATGGAATAGTGATTTTTGTAAAATTTAACGAATATATTGAGTGAGTCACATCGGGTGCAAGCCCAATATCAGCTGCTAACCATTCATCTTTATCTAATAAATCATCATGAATTACTGAAGAGACTTGATTAATTAATTGAACTTGCATCAATTTTTCTCCTTACTAGAGAGAAACTGTTTAAACGCTTGCTTCATCTGTTTAGTATCTATATGGGTATAGATATCGATTGTAGTTTGAATACTTGCATGCCCTAAACGCTTTTGGATCAGTGACATTTCCCAGCCTGATTTAAGTAAGTCAGAGGCATGTGAATGGCGTAACATGTGTGGTCGAACGTAAAAATTACATTTTTTACTTGCAGTGACAAATAGTTTTTTTATTACTGAATAATTAAGTGGCTCATAAGTTATTAGATTTATGAACACATAATCAGTGAGCTTATTTTGATCTAGTGTACTGACATAATCACTATATAGTTCCATCACTTCATTAGATACTTGTACTACATTAGGCGTAATTGTTTTATTTCTAACTCCATTTAAATTATTAGAGCGATAGTTAATGTGAACTTCATTATTCCAGCAAATAATATCCTCATGTCTTAATGACAAAGCTTGGCCGATACGGATCCCAGTTTCGTACAAGAGACAAACAAGAAACTTGTCTCGATAATTAGTACATGTATTTCTTAATTGAATAAATTGATCTTTAGTAATTGTTTTTGGTGGTTGCTTTATCTGCTTAACGCTCACAATGCGTCTTTGTGAAGGCTTATTTTTATAAACATGATGTAATAATGCTTTATAGCGATTATTAGGTAAATTAACTGATTCAGTGACTTTAACATCTGTGTTACCCAGTTGATTATGGAAACGATAAAAACTAGATAAACAACCTAAAATAACATTTATAGTCGCTGGAGCTCTTGCAGAATGAATCTCGTGCAGATCGATTACCTGAGGAGACTCTTTGGGTTGCCTTAACCAGCCTACAAATCCAGCCAAGCTCGCAAGACTAATGGTTTTCCAATTAAGTTGCTTATCAGCTAAGTAATCCCAGAATAATTTTAAGCAATATGTATAGCTTTTTACAGTGCAAGGAGATTTATCAACATTATTTAAATAACGAACAAATTCGGTGATTGGTTTAATTGGCAAGTGATTATCATCAAGTACAATCCATGTAACATCACAAGAACTTAGTTTTATTTTTTGTACTTTCATAAACACTCCAATGAAGAAGAACGCTAATATACACGTAATTTCTATCATTGAATACTATGAATACTATAATTAGAAAAGGTCTGATTATCA
>CAMFHA010000194.1 GCA_945952115.1 uncultured Legionella sp.
GAGCAATTTGTCCCGGCTCTACCCTTCCCCCTCTGGGGTACACCCCCCAAAGGGGAAGCCCAGAGGGTAAGTTTTCTTTGGGTTGCTAGGGCATGTAGAGAGCATAGCTCTCTACGAGATAGATAATAGAGCATTTATATAGATAATAGAGCATTTATATAGATAATTGAGCAATTATATAGATAATTGAGCATTTATATTGATAATTGAGCATTTATATTGATTATTGAGCAATTTTATTTATTACTGTGCAATTTTATTTACAATAGCACAGTTTTAGTGATTATAGCTAGGGCATGTAGAGAGCTATGCTCTCTACAGATTGATAATTGCGCAGTTTTAGTGATAATAGTGCATATTTATTGATAATAGTGCATTTTGGCACGGGCATAGCCCGTGCTTGGAGAGAGCTATGCTCTCTCCAAGATTGATAATAGTGCATTTTGGCACGGGCATAGCCCGTGCTTGGAGAGAGCTATGCTCTCTCCAAGATTGATTATCGCGCTATTATATAGATAATAGAGCAGTTATATTGAATATAGCGCATTTTAATAGATAATGGAGCAATTATATAGATTATCGCGCATTATGGCCCTAGCTCTTCTCTCTCCATAAAGAGTATAGCTAGGGCAAGGAGAGAGCTAAGTTCTCTACAGATTGATTACCTTAATTATAAAATTGCTAACAAAGTTAGTGCCTGATAATAAACTATGCGATTTATTATTCAATCGTGCAAATTTCGCTATACTAAGTGAATTGCATGCTTTGTTTTTGCGCATGGTTTCTCAAAATTATATTATTGAAAATTTATGTTTAAACAATTATACAAAAATAAGACAGAAAAAGTGTTACAGTCAAGTATGCAAATGTGAGATATTGCAAAATCTAAAAGTCTTTTAGGGGAGTTAACAGGTGTTTGTGTTAGAGTCTCTGGTAGAATTAAAGGTCCTATTGCGAAAAAACAAGATTACAAATTAGGTAATATTACAAGTAAATCATTTAATAAACCTGTTCGAAATTATTCGCATCAAGTAAGAACACAAGTTGGAATAATAGGGGTACGAATTACAAAAGGGTAGTCTTATGTATTAAACGAGGGTAGTCTTATGTTTTAAATAAAACATAAGATAAGTAAAAAAGTAATAATTAATAAATCCTAGCCCGAGTTAATTAGTTGCATGCAACTTGCTCGGGCCATTTTCCAGAGTCTATAGCTCAATGGTAGAGCTCTTTGCTCATAACGAAGCGGTTATTGGTTCAAATCCATTTTGACTCAAAGATATAAGTTGATTTTAATTTACTCTATTATTATGTTAATGTTGCTGACAAGATGCAATGACAGAATGGTTATTGTGGTAGATTGTAAATCTACTCGTCGTTTGACGGTTTTAGGTTCGATTCCTTATTGCATCATTTTACAATAGTGTGGTAGTTTGTTAATCGACTCGTCGTTTTACGATTATAGGTTCTAGGTTATAGGTTCTAGGTTATAGGTTCTAGGTTATAGGTTCTAGATTATAGGTTCTAGGTTATAGGTTCTAGGTTCTATATTCGACTTCTTATTGCATCATATCCAATATCTTGTCGCTTTGGTAAAGTGTCAGAATGGTCATGAGGTAGTTTGCAAAACTATTAAAATTGGTTCGATTCCAATCTTTACCTTTTTTTACAATTTATCTTACGTAGCTCAGCGGTAGAGCATTTGACTGTTAATCAAAGTGTCATTGGTTCAATTCCAATCGTGAGAGCTTTACTCACTTAAATTATGAATAATAAGGTTCAACTCCAATCACGAGAGCTTTATTAACCTCTTAAATTATGAATAATAATAAAGATCAAGGAATAGATATGTATACAAGAATGCGGTCAGCGGTGATAATACCACAATGATTAAATCAAAAAATTGGTGTTTATAATGGAAAAAGTTATATTCCTGTAACTATAAAACTTCATATGCTTGGAAAAAAATTAGGTGAATTTAGTTGAACTACTAAATCCGCGATGTATGTAAGTAAAAATAAAGGGAAAACTTCGAAATAATCTAAATTTTGATGTTTTGAAGCACAGTTTTATAGTTTGTATTGTATCGTTGCTAAGTGGTAAAGCATTGGTTTTTGATTCCAATATGCATGAGTTCGAATCTCATCGATACACTACTAATATATTTAGCTTTGTTGACTCTAGGCTCAGAATCATCGATAGCAACCCACCCAAACCACCCAAACCACCCAAACCACCCAAACCACCCAAACCACCCAAACCACCCAAAGGTGACAAAGAGTTGGTGACAAAGGTTTGGTGACAAAGAGTTGGTGACAAAGGTTTGGTGACAAAGAGTTGGTGACAAAGGGTTGCTACCTTGTCTTTCGCTAGTTTTTCACTTATTACTATGCAATTGTTTTTTAGTTAATATTATGCTATTATATTAATATAACAATATACTAATTTGCGCGATATTAACGATGTTTTATAACAATATACTAATTTGCGCGATATTAACGATGTTTTCTAACAATATACTAATTCGCGCGATATTAACTATGTTGTAAAACATTAGTAAAGTT
>CAMFHA010000195.1 GCA_945952115.1 uncultured Legionella sp.
TCAATTATGATGCGTATGCTACTTTGTTATAGATACTTAATGAGGTCTGCTTATATGGGAAACAACTCGCGAAAGTTCAGATAATATTGCAACTGGTGGCAATATCCCACCCAATGGATATGAAATTATCAAGCTATCAGAAAATGCAGAGATAGAGGGATGTATTATATACGAATGATTGCCATCTGCATTCGTTCCAATTAATTCTTCATGAGAGTTTTTTTTAAGCGTAATAAATTTTTGCAATAAAGAGAGAAGACTATTAAAATTCTTTTCTTCTTTTAAAGCTTCTGTAAATCCAAGAAGATCAATAAAAGCCACTATATGCTTTTCAATTTCAACACCTGATTCTTGTGATATATTTCTATTCATATTTAGAAAATGCCAAAGGTTGGATTGTTTCAATTAGTTGTTTGCAAATATTTACATAATTGAGCGGTAATTTTGCTTTTTTTGAATTACTTAATTTAGGTATAGTTTGGTCAAAAAGTCTCGATGTAATAATTTTTTTAGTATCAAAGTTATATGGAGTGCGATTCTCTTCAAATTTAAAATGAATTATTGCATTTCGTATGTTAATTAAATTAGAAATGTTTTTTTTTGTGATAATAATGTTTTGATTTCCTTTTGTTCCCAATGCTTAATTGCTGGGAAAAGATACATAATTTTATCAATTAATTTAATAGTTCGCTCTGCATTATCAGGAGTTAGCTCTTTGTATTTGTTTGGGCAAACATTAGTGAAATTGTTTAGTTGATCTTCTGATATGATTTTTACAAAACATCTTTCATTAAATAGTGACTCTAAGCTACAGCAACAAAAAATAATTGAAGAGAAATAATAAAAGAAGTAAAGCCAAACACTATCATCCTTAATATCTTCTAGCTGATTTCCCTCCGCTTGGATAAGAAAGGCTCTCTATATTGAAAACTCTTTAAATTGAATATACTTGTTATCAACAAATGCAGTTTTTATTTTACTGATGCCAGTTCCTTCTTCAATGATTTTTCCAGTGGGCAATATGTTATGGCCAACTGTTGTTATATTGTCGTATGGTTTATTCATGTACTACTCATTAATATATTTATATAAAGTTGGTTTTGAAACATCCAATAACTCACACATCTGCTTGATACTGTGCTGTTTAGATTGATAGAGCTGGATCGCCAGCTTTCTTTTATCGGGAGATAGTTTTTTTGGCCGACCTCCCTTTTTACCTCTTGCACGTGCAGCCACTAGTCCAGCATGAGTTCTTTCTCGAATTAAATTACGCTCAAACTCTGCTAAGGCTCCAAAAATATGAAAAATTAATTTTCCTGAGCTTGATGATGTATCGATTGATTCATGAAGACTTCTCAGTCCAATTTTTTTTGAATCGAGCAGGGCAACTACCTCAATTAGGTCTTTAAGTGATCGGCTTAATCTATCCAGACGCCAAACCACAATGACATCCCCTGTTCTTGCAAATTCTAATATAGCTTCCAATCCTGGCCGCTGAATTTTACTTCCTGTAATTTGATCATCAAAAATTTTCTCACACCCTGCATTTTTTAATGCATCATGCTGTAAGTTTAAATTTTGATCATCAGTTGATACTCGCGCATAGCCAATTAGCATAGATTATCATTTAGTTAATTAATTCATTAAAATTAATAATATATTAACTTTGAATAGTTAACCATATTTATTAACCGATTTAGTGGTATATTTTGGTGAATAAAGTGGGTAGGGTGAGGGAATAAAATAAACCCCTGTTAATTTTACTTGACATGTTCCCAATATTTGAGTACAATTGTTTATATACAATATAATAAAAATAACAATGAATATCTTTAAGGTAATTATTAGTGAAAGGGCAAAGCGAGACTTAAGAAAAGTTCCTACACACATTGCTATTAAACTTTATGAGTGGATTGAAGCGGTTGGTGCTGATGGATTGAATGAGGTTAGAAAAATCTCTGGGTACCATGATGAGCCATTGCAAGGAAAGAGAAAAGGGCAGAGATCTATTCGTTTGAGCAAAAGCTATCGTGCTATATATATAATTACAGGCGAAGGAAAAATGGAATTTGCGGAAGTTATTGAGGTGAATAAACATGATTACTAATGAAACAAAAAGCTCTTTAGATTTTTTAGAGTCACTTATTGGGAAGAAACCCACTTTAGGCGATTTTATATTGGCTATTCGCCAAGGTGAAGAAATGACCCAAGTTGATTTTTCTAAATTGCTAGGAATTTCTCGGCATAATTTATGTGATATTGAGCATAACAGGCGTTTTATCAGTCCTAAAATGGCAGCCCAGTTTGCCAATAAATTAGGGTATTCAGAAAAGCAATTTGTTCGTTTATGTTTACAAGATATGCTCAACAGGGAGGGTTTGGCTCTTTTGGTTGATATTGAAAATGCTGCTTAAACTCGGCTCGTTTAAAGATAACTTTGATGAATCAATAGTTGTTTATCTATTAGGTGCGGATTCCACTGATGCCGATCACTAACTCATGTTACGCACGATCAATTTTAAGCGGCCATATTTTTTAGCTCCTGC
>CAMFHA010000196.1 GCA_945952115.1 uncultured Legionella sp.
GAATGCTCATGATGCCCTTGGTGCGAATGCTCATGATGCCCTTGGTGCGAATGCTCATGATGTCCGTGGTGTGAATGCTCATGATGGCCGTGGTGTGAATGCTCATGATGACCCTGGTGTGAATGCTCATGATGTCCGTGGTGCGAATGTTCATGATGATCTTGGTGTGAGCAACAGTCTTCAATTAATAGTTCTGTATCAACTTTATCTATTGATATAAGTTCATTAGATAAACGACTTTTCAATAAGGAAGGAGTTATTGGCGTTTCATTTTCTAATTCACATAATAGACTAAAATTTTTAGGTGTATTAGTAAAATCTGTTGCTACACGAATTAGCTTCAATCCGTTTATATTTATAATATCTGGCAATTTGCTTGTAAATTCTTCCAACTGATTTAATTCAGGGTTACTTGATTCTGAAAGATGAAATCGATAGTAGATTTTATGCATTTAGACCTCTATTTCTGTTTTTATTTTTTAACAAAAAGATGGGATATGGAACACCAGTATTTCAAGTGTTACAATATAACATTTATTTCGGCAAAAAAGAAACATTTAATTTTTAAAAATAACAAATTATATTTAAAATAAGCAACAATGGTTCAAAACTTTATATTTATTTTGAAAATAAAAATATGGTAGAGTAAATATTGGCCTATTAAATTAAAGTCATTAATGAAAAAAAATTTGCTAGAGAAAGCTTATGAGCATTGTATCAACAATGGATATCGATTTACGGAACCTCGAGAACGAGTGCTTAAAATATTAGTAGAAGAGACAAAACCTCTAAGTGCTTACGATATATTACGCAAATTATCGAATGAAATGGTCAATCCTAAACCTCCTACGGTTTATCGAGCGATTCAATTTTGGCATCAAGAGGGATTCATTCATTGTATTGATAGTCTTAAATCCTATGTCGCCTGTCTTCATGGTCATCATATTGGGCAAGCTCAATTTCTCATCTGTAAGCAATGTGATTTTGTTAAAGAATTGGAAGAAGCTTTAGATCTTTCTTCAGTTATTGAGTCGACTAATGCAATTCAATTTTCTATTATTAATTGTACTGTTGAAATAAAAGGACTATGCATTCAATGTGGTACTAAAATTATTAATCATTAAACCTAGAAAACGCAGTAAACACTCTCGCTACGATTCAACTGCATTTTCTAGGTTAAAAAGAAATTTTATTTTTTATATAAAATAATACTACACTAATAGTAGATATAAATAAAACAAGCTGTTTAGAAAAAATTCGATAGTTATTGAAAGGAGTTCAATATGAGAATGAATTTTATAAAAACGCTGTTAATTTTTTATATTTCAGGATTTTCATCTTATAGCTTTGCTGATGAGGTTATTGAAGTAACTGTCATTGCAACAGATAAAGCAGGTGCTGTTGGGTATTTGGTAGAAGGAAAAAAATTAGGTGGTTTGGGAAAAACTTATTCGGGTAAGGGGCCGGTTAATAGACAATATTTTTTTGGTTATCGTCAAAATGTTTTAACGGGTCGAGATATACCTTGTGGTTCAGTTATACTAAATAAAAATACTAAAGTGCAATTAGTCACTAAAGGTGAGCGTTGCTATACAGTTGTTAATTAAGCACGAAGCCACCCGTAGGTGGCTTCGCAATTAACCTTGGCGTGGTGCCAAATCCTTGTTAAAAATACTTCATCCTATGTTTTATTATAGACGTTAAATGATATTTGTCAAAAATAAGTACAATTGTTGTTTTTTATTTGCATTGAACTAGACTAAAGAATAAGGGCAGGATGTTTTAATCACAATCATAAGAATATTTTAAATAGTTCATGGAGGAGTTATGCTTAAAATTTCTGAAAAAAAATTACCTTATAATCTAGATGAAATAAAAAAACAAGCGGAAGAATCTTTAGAGCAGGGCGCTGTAACTAAAGATTATCCTCTTGATATTAATGAAGCATGTAAACATTTAAATGCTGCTTTGGCAACAGAAATAATGTGTGTTCTACGTTATCGCCATCACCAAATTATTGCCAAAGGAATTGATAAACCTCAAGTGGTGGCAGAGTTTGAAGAGCATGCTTTAGATGAAGAGCGTCATATGATGATGATTGCAGAGCGAATTAATCAGTTGGGCGGTGACCCAGATTTTAATCCTGCTACAGTCCCACTAAGAACAGCGACGGAATATGGTCATGGAAATAATTTGCTAGCTTTAGTAAAAGAAGATCTTATTGCAGAACGGATTGCTATTATGGTTTATAGAGAGTTAATTCAATGGTTCGGCACAGCTGATCCTACAACGAGACGAATGCTGGAGGAAATTTTAAAAGACGAAGAAGATCATGCTGATGATCTATCAGATTTATTGCAAGAGCCGATTAAATGCTAATTTGCTCTCTGCAGTAGAGTTTCGAAAGAAGTCTAATCGTCACGTTCATTGAACGGTTACCCGCAGGCTCACTGCCATTAAGTTAAGGAATTTCACATCGTAACCGTTCGGGCTGAGGAGGC